>CADEDE010000015.1 GCA_902825995.1 uncultured Burkholderiales bacterium | reverse complement strand
GTTTTGGGTCGGCACAACCCTCATAAGTGGCTCAGTTTTCGGTCGGCGCCAACATTCGAGGCGCTGATGCCCTGGCGCCTGGTGCCGGTCGATCGCTGATCAGCAATCGGCGCACGGAACAAGGGCGCGGTCTATTGACCGCTTACGCGAATCGGGTGGCTGACAGCAGTTATCAACGGCTGATATAGTTTATCGGAGATGAGCCGTCCCGACATTGGCCTTGAAACGCTGCTCGAGCTGGACGGCAACGTCCTGGAGCAAGAGGGTGGCTACTGGATCAAGATGCAAGCGCGACAGATCCCGGCGTCGGAGCATGCGCCCCACGCAATCCAATACAGCCTGACGCTGCACGACAGGTATGGCACAAGGGTCTTGGGCTACGACAACGCGCACGCCGTGAAGCCACCGAAGAATTTCAGGTTCGCGGGCCAGCGGCTGCCCTACGACCACCGCCACAGAACGTCGAGCGACAAAGGTGTGCCCTACGCGTTCGAATCCGCGCAACGGCTGCTGGAGGATTTCTTTTCAGAGGTCGATCGTGTCATCAAGGAGTCAATGCAATGAAGCCCATCGTTATCGGCGTGATGCCGCAACAGCAGATCCGGGCGCGGATGATCGCCATTGCCAAGGGCGAATACAAGCCCAGGCCAGGCGAGCCCAAGATCTGGTTCACCTCGATGAAGTCGGCGGCTGAAGTGCTGAGCGACCAGAACCGCGCGCTGCTGAAGCTCATCCGGGAAACCAACCCCGATTCCCTGGCGGTGCTGGCCAAGGCCACGGGCCGGCAACCGAGCAACCTGTCGCGCACGCTGAAGACGATGTCGCGTTATGGGCTGGTCGATTTGCAGCGCGTGAAGACCCAGGTCCGCCCGGTCGTGACGGCGACCGAGTTCCGCATCCTGGCCACGGCCTGAGCCCTGGCAGGGACGGGCAGATCAGGTCGGCCTGGCGTTGGCGGGCTACTTCAAAATCTTCAGCGTGGACAGCATCAGGGTCGGCTTCCTGTCGAAGCTGCCCGGCCGCTCTTCCAGGAAGCCGATGCTGGCCGCATACAGGGTATCGCCCTGCTGCCGGATCACGGTGGGCATGGGCGCGCGGTCGGCGTCGCCCTCGGCGCGGTAGGCCACCAGGGCGTTGGCGCCAGCCTCGCCCGCCGCCACCGGCAGTGCATCGGGCAGTTGCGCGCGCAGAAAGCCGACCACGGTCGCCTTCGCATCCACCGCCCCGAGCTGCATCTGCGCGAGTACGGCCTCGATCTCGCGGCGCTGGCTATCGTTGGCCGCGCCGAAGCGCAAGCAGGTACCGAGGCTTGTGCCCGCATTGTTGTTGAAGACGCAGGCGCCGTAGCTTTGACTGGGAACGAAGGTACCCAGCGACGCCAGGCCGAGCATCAGGGTCTTGCCGGGCGGCAGGCGGGGCGCCGCGCCGGCCTCGAATGACGCCAGGTTCTTGCACACGCCCTGCTCATCG
The DNA here is from genome assembly GCA_902825995.1 of uncultured Burkholderiales bacterium. Classification (GTDB taxonomy): domain Bacteria; phylum Pseudomonadota; class Gammaproteobacteria; order Burkholderiales; family Burkholderiaceae_C; genus CADEEN01. The sequence goes on along the minus strand of CADEDE010000015.1, from coordinate 44,737 downwards.
CGCGCGCAGGCCAGGGCCTTCATGCTCTTCACCAGGGCCAGCATCGACGCGGCATCGCGCCGGCCCCAAGCGGCTCTGGCCGCGGCGCTGGCGCTGCGTGACAGCTCGGCCTCGGTCGGCGCCGGCGGCGCTTCGCCGGGGGCCTCGGCGGCAGGGGCGCTGCCGATCCAGAGCAGCAGGAACAGGACGGTCAACGGAAAACGGCGCTGCATGGATTTCTTCATCCCTCGAATTCGAGGGCGCGATCCCATGCGATGCCGCGCTCATGCAAAGAAGCGCGCCTTCATGCGTTGACAGTAGGCCTCCAGCGTCGGCCGCGCCTGCGCGTGGCGCTGGATCGGCGAATCGACAGGGGCCCACAGCAGGTTGGCCAGGAAGGCGTGCGCCGTGGCATCCAGCGAGCTCGGTTGCTCGCCGAGCATGAAGGCTTTGTCGGCGAGGAAATCGGCGATCGCGCTCACGTCGCGGCAGCCGATGGCGTGGATCTGCGCCGCGCTGTGGCGGCCCATGCCGTGGCCCTGCATCTCGGCGAGCACGCCGCGCCGCGCCAGGGCCGGCACGAACCAGCGCAGCGGTACCGGCATGGTGGCGAAGAAGGCCGCGCGGGTCTTGGCCCAACCGGCGCTGTCAGCCCAGCGTGTGTGCACCACGGCCCAATACAGGTTCTCCTCGAACAGGCGCTGGAAGGCGGTGGCCACGGCACGCTCGGGCGCGGAGAGCGCGGCGTCGAGCGGGTCGCCATAACGGGCCTTCAGATGCTCGATGATGAAGCTTGTATCGGCCACCACGCTGCCGCCATCGTCGATATAGGGCAGCTTGCGCTTGGGCGCTTTCATCACATCGCCGTTCACCAGCTCGAAGGGCAGGCCGGCCATGCGCAGGTAGGTTTCCATCTTCATGCAGAAGGGGCTGGCATTGGGCAGGCCGAAGGCGGGCGGGAATTGGAAGAGCTTGATCATGGTCTCGCCTCGCTGAGTTCAGAACGATTGCTGATGGCGGCGGTGCCAATCGGCCAGCGATTCGTCGGGGTACTCGTCGAACGAAGCGTCGCCGGCTTGAACATGCACTTGCACCCAACCTGGTTTGGAGCCGAGCATCATGTGCGTGATGCAGGGCGGCGGCGGCAGGGGCGTATCGATAGCCCCGGCGTGGGGGTGCACGAGCTCCGGCCAGGTGGCATCCCACAGCCACAGCGCCGTGCCGCAGTACTTGCAGAAATGGCGCTGCCCGGTGCTTTGCCGGCCGCCTTCGAGCCGGGCGCGATAGACCGACAGGTGCTCGCGCCCCTGCACTTCGAGCGTGGCGTGGACGGCGCCGAGGTTGATGGCAAAGCCGCCCGTGCCGGCGGTCTTGCGGCAGATCGAGCAGTAGCAGCGCATGAACGGCACCGGCTGGTGCGATTCGACGCTGAAGCGGACCGCTTTGCAATGACAGGAACCTTCGAGCTGCATGGTGTCGATCTCCTCTTGCGGGTGAAGCCACTGCCCGGCTCGTGGCAATGCGTCGCGCTTGTCGAAGCCTCGCTAACGCCTAGCGCTTCGGGTACCAAAGTTCGATCCGCCCAGGTGCCGACGCAGCCGTCGCCAGCTCTCCCGGCGCCGGCCGATAGACCTTCGCGATGAACGGCGGCGAGTGTGCTGCCAGGAAAGCTTCGACACGGGGCAATGAGTGCACGAAGGTGCGCGCCAACTCAGCCGTGGGTACCTGCGCGATCATGATGGACCGCCAGGCCGGCGGCGGCCAGGATGGCCGGAAACTGTTTTCCGAGGTCGCGGTCGGTAAAGTAAATCCAGCTCACGCCGCCTGCGAGTACAGAACCGCGAGCTCGATCTCTTCAGGCGACAGGTCGTAATCCTCGGCCAGTGCAGCCACGCTTTCGCCGGCATCGATGCGGTCGGTGATGGCTGCGGTTGAAACCCCGGTGCGACGAACGATCGGGCGGCCGAAAGCGATCTTCGGGTCGATGGCGATGGGGCGCTCGGCCGTGCCACGCAACGAATCGACATAGGGATACAGGCGCACCGGAAACTGCCATTCGCCCCACTCGACGCGCTGCAGATGGTCCTCGAACATCTTGCGCATGGCCAATTGTCCCGACGCGCTGCGGTTGATGAGTTCGACGTACCGGTCGAGGAAGACCTCGCCGGCATGGGTGCGCAACTCGTGGCTCAACAGCAGTCGCTGAATCTGCAGCTTCTTCTCGGCATAGGCGATGGCTTTGCGCAATTCGACCAACGCCACGCCATGCTCGGTACGCATCGCGCGCAGCACATGTGCTTCGATCAGGTTGTAGAACGAACCTGCAGCGGCTGCTTGCTCGCGGGCTTGATCAGCGGGTGAAACGTGGCGTTCGTGCCGCCCTTGGGGTAGCTGCGGCCGATCAACCAGGTGCGCAGCGTCGCCGCCGGCAGGCGCAGATAACGCGCGGCCTCGGCCGGGCCGTAGGCCGGTTGATTGCGGATGTCGGAAGCGTCTGCCTTCATGGGGAACCCAGGATCGTCACGCCGGTGAGGCGGCACGGTCCGGATTATCCGGGTACGAGGCAGGAACCGGCAAGATGGCGTCGATCTCCTCGCGGCTTGGCTAGACTGATGATGCGCGCATTGCCGCGCGCACTCCACCCATGATCCCCTTCGACGACCCCCGCCACGACCGCGAAATCGGCGCCCGCGACAGCACCCTGGATACGACGCGCATCGACGATGTGCGCATCGGCGCGGTGCGCCCGCTGATGACGCCGGCCTTGCTGCAAGAGCGCGTGCCGGTGGGCGACGATACGCTGGCCCTGGTCGAATCCAGCCGCGCCGCGATCGCCGACGTGCTGCACGGCCGCGACGATCGCGTGGTCGTCGTCGTCGGGCCGTGTTCGATCCACGACCACGACCAGGCGCTCGAATATGGCCGGCGCCTGAAGGCGGTGGCCGACGAGCTGCAGCAGGATCTGCTGATCGTCATGCGCGCCTATTTCGAGAAGCCGCGCACGACGGTCGGCTGGAAGGGCTATATCAATGACCCGCATCTGGACGGCAGCTTTGCCATCAATGAAGGCCTGGAACGCGCGCGCCGCCTGCTGCTGGAGCTGACCACGCTGGGCCTGCCCACGGGCACCGAATTTCTCGACCTGCTGAGCCCGCAGTTCATCGCCGACCTGGTGGCCTGGGGGGCGATCGGCGCGCGCACGACCGAGAGCCCGAGCCACCGCCAGCTCGCCTCGGGCCTGAGCTGCCCGGTCGGCTTCAAGAACGGCACCGACGGCAGCCTGCAGGTGGCGGCCGATGCGATCCTCGCCGCGCGCGCGCCTCATGCCTTCATGGGCATGACCAAGATGGGCATGGCCGCGATCTTCGAAACCCGCGGCAACGACGATTGCCATGTCATCCTGCGCGGCGGCAAGACGCCCAACTATTCGCCGGCGCAGGTGGCCGCGGGCTGCGACTTGCTGCGCGCCGCCGGCCTGCGCGAGCAGGTGATGATCGACGTCTCGCATGGCAATAGCGGCAAGCAGTACCTGCGCCAAATTGCCGTGGCCCACGAAGTGGCCGGGCAGATAGCAGCCGGCGAGCGGCGCATCGTCGGCCTGATGATCGAGAGCCACCTCGAGGACGGGCGCCAGGATCTGCGCCCTGGGCTGCCCTTGCAGCATGGCGTCTCGATCACCGATGCCTGCATCGGCTTCGCGCAGACGGCGCCGCTGCTGCACGAGCTGGCGGCGGCGGTGCGGGCGCGGCGCGGTCGCACCGCGCGCTGAGGGCGCGGTGCGGGCGCCGCCGCTCAGCGCCCACGCGCGCGAGCGCGCTGCAACAGCGCGGCTTCGAGTTTCGGCAGATCGAGGTAGCGCGACACAAAGGCCCGCTCGCTGCGCCCGCCCTTGGTGCGGATCAGGTCCACCAGCGCGCGGCGTTCGTCGCTGCGCCATGCACCGAGCTCGAGCAGGGTGAGGATCGGCGCCATGCGCCGCCAGGCTTCGCGCTGGTCGGCCGAGAAGCCGCGCAGCGAGGCCAGGCCGCACAGGTGCATCAGCTCAGTGCCGGCTGCATCGAGGCCGCGATCGCGGTTCGCGCCGGCCCGCGCCGAGAGCGCCGCGCCGCTGCGCAGGCCGAGTTCGGCCAGCGCCAAGCGCGGCTGCGTCCGAGACGGGTCGAGGTCGAAGAACAGATGCTGTTCGGACAGCCGGCGCAGCGTGGCCGGGCTGCTGCGCTGGCGCGGGCAGCGCCGCAAACGCGCATGCTCAGCGCGCGCGAGTTTGGCCGTGGCCACATCGCGCGGCGCGAAGCCGAGCTTGGCGTAGAACCACCAGGCGCCGGATTCGAGCGCCTCGTCGTTGTCTTGGCCGAGCTGATACGGCTCGATGCTGAACGAGGTGCTGCCGAAGACGCGGTGCAGCGCAGCCAGCCAGCGCGCGAAGGTGTGCGCGGCCTCGGCACCGCGAAAGGTCTCGAAGGTATTGAACGACAACGCTGCGCCGCGGCCGAGGATATCGGCCTGCAGGTAGCCGATCGGCACGCCGTTGCGCAGGGTCAGGCCACCGTAATACGCGGCCAGGGCGTGGCGCCGCTGCGGCAGCACACCGATGAAGGCAAAGGCCAGGCCGTCGCCGTCGTCGATCAGCCAGGCGTCGTGCGGGTTGGCGAACGAGAAAGCCTCGAGCGAACGCGCCCGCGTGACCATCGCGCCGCGCGCCAGGTGGATGATCGCCTCGGCGTCCGGCAATGCCATGCGCCGCAGCGAGCGCGGTGATCGCGCGATCTCGGCGCGCAGATCGGGGCGCACGCGCGTCGGCGCATCCTTTCGGAACACCACCGGCGCGGCGGCGAAAAACGCAGCGCTTCGCGATGGTGTATCGGCGCCCGGTTCGAGCACGTAACCCGCATCGATGGTGTCCGAAAAGGCCTCGCGGGTGAAGCCGTTGCCGGGCATCGCGGCGATGCGCTGCAGCAGAAAAACGGCGTCGCTACCGCCCTTGCCGCGCAGGCGGTCGAGCGCTGCAAAGCCCGGCAATTTCAGCTCGGCCAGCGCATGCGCCTCGGCCACGCTGAGCAGCGGCGGCAGGGCGCGTGCGATGCGTTCTTCGGCGTCGCCGTCATCGCGGTCCAGGCGCAGTTGCCCGGGCCAATGCCGCGCCAGCCACTGCGCCTGCTCGGCAAAGAAGCGGTAGTGGATGGCGCTGCCGGCGATGCCGCTGTCGGCCAGCGCGGTTCGGTGTGCGCGCAGATCGGAGCGACGGGCAAAGCCCGCCAGCATCGCCTGCACCTGCGCCAGCAGCGCGGCGTTGTCGGGGTAGGCGCGCATGAAACACAGGGCTTCGTGCAGGCGCATCACGCTGCGTGCGTTGCCCAGGCGCATGCGCGCGAGTTGCTTCAGCAGGGCCAGCTTGGCGGCGGCGGCAACGGGTCCGAATTCAAGACGGTAGCGTTCGAGTGCGGCAAGCGGCGTCGTTGGCATGGCGTCGCGATGGTAGTGGCGATGCGGCCCCCGCTGCGAGCCTATCGCGCGGGCGGGTCGGGCACGAAGCCGCCCGTATGGGCCGGGAAAGCGCGCGGCTTGCCGTAGGCATAGCGCTCGACGATCACCCCGGCCGCGACCAGGCGCTCGCGACTGTCGTATTCGATCTCGCGCACCTGGTCCGGCGTGGCGCTGGCGCGAACGAAATCCGTGCGCTCGATCACCGACCATTCGCGCTGGCCGTGGCCGGTGCCCAGGCGGCCGCCGGCGGCATCGGCTGCGGCGCTCTTCTCCGTCGGCGAGGGTGCGGTGGCCCCCAGCGCGCCGGGCGCGGGTGCGTCAGCGCGGCGCTCGGAACGTGCGGCGATCGGCGGCGTTACCGGCGTTGGCATCGATATGCGCTCGCGAAATGCTGCCACGCCGATCACACCGACATTGCCCGGCCGACCGGTCAGCGCGGCGTAGGAGCGCTCGATCGGCGCGAACTCGAAGGCGGCGATTTCGCTGCCCGATTTGCGCCAGCCGTTGATATCGTAGCTGCGCCCGGCGTCGAGCACATAGCCGACCTGCTGCCAGGCGGCATTGGCGCCCGAGATGACATTGATGCCGTCCACCGCCAGCACCACCAGCACCCGGGCGTGGGTCAGGTTGCGCAGGCGCAGCGCATAGCGCGCGCCGGGGCGGCCGGGAACGAACTGGCGGCCGTCCTTGGCGTAGGTCGGCAGCACCTGGCCGCTGTCGCGGTCGAAGATTTCGAGCCCGACCAGGCCCTGGTGGGCCTGTGCGGTGGCGGCGCAGCCGCCCAGGCCGATCAGGCCGGCGGCGCAGGCGAGTGCGCCGAGGGCGCCGCGCCGCGTGAGGGTGGCGGGGGAGTGGAGCTGATGCATGGCGTGACCCCGTGGTAGTGGTCCGGCTTGTACGCACGAGGCCGGCGCACGGGGTCAAACCTCGGGCGCGAAGGTATCGGTAAAGCAGAATCCTTCGCCCCGACCGTGCGCGATGAAATTGTGCCGGTTTCCCCCGCTATGGGGGGTGCTGCCGGCCGTGTGCTGCGCATTGCCATGAAAATCGCACTCGTTGCCCCCGAACGGCGTGGGATCGGGCTGTTGCCTCTGCGATCGGGCAGCAGCGCGTGTGGTTCTCCCGTTGGCGCCGATCCTGGGCTTTAGGGCAGATTGAACACTGAGGTCGCAAACATGTGCGGTTGGATCAGCATCGTCGGCCGACACGGCCAGTCCGTACCGCAGGATGGGTTGCGCCGGGCCATGAGCGCGCTGTTGCACCGGGGGCCGGACGACGCCGGCGAATTTTTCGCCGGTGCAGTGGCGCTCGGATTTCGGCGTTTGTCGATCATCGACCTCGGCGCAGGCGGGCACCAGCCGATGACCAGCCTGGATGGCGACCTGACGCTGGTGTTCAACGGTGAGATCTACAACTACCGCGAGCTGCGGGTGGAGTTGAGCGCAGCGGGCCATCGCTTTCAATCCCGCAGCGACACCGAAGTCCTGCTCACCGCCTACCGACATTGGGGGCGCGAGTGCGTGCAGCGCTTGAATGGCATGTTCGCCTTTGTCATTCATGACCGGCGCGACGGCAGACTGTTCGGCGCGCGCGATCGTCTCGGGGAAAAACCTTTGTATCTGTGGCAGGACGCCGACTGGATCGTACTGGCCTCGGAGCCGGCGGCCATCGCCGCCACCGGCCTGTATGCCATGCAGCCGGACTGGCCCCGCGCCGCCAATGCGTTGCTCTGGAACCTGATGGACGATGACGCAGGCACTTGCCTGGCCGGCATCCGCCAACTGCCGGCCGGCCACACCTTGAGCCTGCACGCCCACAGCGGCCTGCAAGAGCGGCGCTACTGGTCGCTGCCCGAGGCGCCGGAGGGGCCCGACCCTGGCACCGATGCCGCATGGGTCGAACAACTGGCCGCGCTGGTGAGTGACGCGGTGCGCCTGCGGCTGCGCAGCGATGTACCGGTGGGCTTCACCCTCTCGGGCGGTATCGATTCTTCGCTGCTCATCTGCGAAGCGGCGCAGCAGGGCGCAGGGGGCTGCAAGCTGCTCGCGTTCAGCTACCAGGACAGCCACTACGACGAACGCGTGCCGATCGCCGACACGGTGGCCAGGTCGAACGCGACGCTGCACACGCTGCACGGCGATCGGCTGGACGTGGCCGCCTTGCTGCCGCGTGTCGTGGCGGCCAACGGCGAACCGGTGCACTCCTTGGCGGCCGTGGCCAACTACGCGCTGTTCGGACTGGCGCGGGAGCATGGCGTGAAGGTTCTGCTCGGCGGGCAGGCTGCCGACGAGATATTCGCCGGCTACAGGAACTTCCAGGCCGACTACTGGCATACGCTGATCGACGATCGACAGTGGTCGGCCTGGCTGGCCGATGTCCGTGCCAGTGCGGGCGTTCACGGGCACACTGTGGCCCGCACCTTGTTGTCCACCGCATACCGGTCATTGCGCATCGGGCTGTCGGGTTCGGCACTGTATCGACGGCTGCGCTCGCAGCGCGCGCGATGGTCGGCCAACACCGGGCACGCGATGTTCTCGCACGAGTTCATGCAGCAGGCCGCGGCGCCCGTGCTGGCGGCGCACGAGCAGCGCCTGGATCCAGCCCAGCGCCGGGCTGCGGCGATATGGCCTTTACCGATGTATCTGCGCATTGAGGATCGCGTCTCCATGGCGCACTCCGTCGAGGCGCGGCTGCCGTTCACCGACTATCGCCTGGTTGAGCACGCGCTTCGCATGCCGCACCGGCTGAGGTTCGCCAAGGGCGTCAACAAGGTGGCGCTGCGGCAGGTGGCGGCACGGCGGGTGCCGCCCAGCGTGTCGGCACGCGCGCAGAAGTACGGATTTCCGGTCGGACACTCCAGCGCTACCGCCACGGGCCTGCAGGCCTTGTGCCGCCAGCTGGCATCGACCCGAGCGTTCCGTGAACGCGGCATCTACGACCCTGAAGCGGTTGGCCGGCTGCTGGCCGGCCCGGCCGGGGCGGATGACGCGGATTCGCTGTTCACCCTCGTGCAGACGGAGCTGTGGCTTTCGGGCCTGGAAAACTCCCGGGGGACGACCGCCCGATGACGGGGCTGCGCCAGGCCGCTCTATCGGGCACCCGCTGGACGGTGACGGCCCGCATTGGGCTGCAGCTGGTGACCTGGCCGATCACGATCGTCGTGATGCGCTTGCTGGCGCCGGCCGATTACGGGCTCTTCGCCATTGCGCTGGTGGTCAGCGGTTTCATCACGCTTTTCGCCGAGCTGGGTCTGGGCGTGGCCTTGGTGCAGGCGCCCGAACTGACCCCGGCTCAGGCGCGCATGGCCAGTTCGCTGGTCATCTTGCTCAACGGGCTAATTGCCGCAGCGCTGGTGCTGCTGGCGCCACTGGTGGCGACGGTGTTCGAGAAGCCCGGCGTGACTGCCGTGATCCAGGTGCTGACGCTCGAACTGCTTTTTGCGGCGTTTGCCGCGGTGCCCATGGCCTTGCTCGAGCGTGCATTGAAGATCCGCGAAGTCTCCATCGCCCAGATGGCGGCCGGGATCTGCGGTGCGGCGGTGACGCTTGCCGCCGCGCTGCTCGACGCCGGCGTTTGGGCTCTGGTGGCGGGTAGCCTGAGCGCCGGACTCGTGCGTTCGGCGGGCCTGATCGCCTTCCACGGGCGCCTGGTTTGGCCGGGAGCCCTGGATCTGGGCGGCCTGCGGCCCATGATCAGGGTCAGCGGCCAGGTTCTGGCGGCTCGCGTGTTGTGGTATTGGTCGGGACATGCCGACCAGATGGTGCTGGGCCGCATCCTGCACGCATCGATACTGGGTATGTACAACGTGGCCGCGCAACTGGCCATGCTCCCTGCCGGCAAGGCCATGGAGGCCGTCAACCGTGTCGCCTTCCCGATCCTGTCGCGGCTGCGCGGCGAGGCGGCCGGCTTGCAGGATATGCACCGCAGGATCACCGCACTGCTGGCCCTGTACGGATTCGGAATTTGTTGGGGTCTGGGCGCGGTCGCCCCGGAGTTCGTCCTCGCGGTGCTGGGCCAGAAGTGGCAGCCGGCGGCCGTGCCCTTGGCGATGCTGGCACTGGTGGCCCCACTGCGCATGCTGTGCGCCTTCCACAATACGGTCGTCACGGCGGCCGGCGTGCCCCAGGTCGCCACCCGCGAACTGCTCCTGGCCAGCGTCCTCATGCCCCTGGCGGTGGGCCTGGGGGCTTGGCTGCAGGGGTTGCACGGAGCGTCGCTGGCGTGGTTGCTGGCCTATCCCGTCGTCTATCTGTTTTCGAGCCGCCTGACGAGCCGGGCGATCGGTCTCGGCTTCCTGGTGAGCATGCGCCCAATGGCGGCACCGCTGATGGCCGGACTGGCGATGCTGGTGGCCGTCGAGGCCAGCCGGCGCGCGATGGGCGCCGAGCTGACGGTGCTGCTGCGCTTGCCGGTCGAGGTGGCCGTGGGGGCGATGGCTTACCTCGGAGTGCTTTGGCTGATGGCCCGGCGTTTGTTGCTGGAAACCGGGTTCCTGGCGCTGGAGTTGGTTCGCCCCGCACGCAGTGGCGGCTGAAGTCGTTTTCGAGTGACCGCCTGCTCGACCACCACCGCACTGTTGCATGAGTGATAGCGAAATCTGCTGGCGCGGGCCGGCGCCAAGATCAACGCTTCGCTCATCGCTCAAGCCCCCGCGTGCCAGAGCGCCGCGAAGAAATGGCAGGCGCTGCCGCCGATCACCAACAGGTGCCAGGCGAAATGCGCGTAGCGCAGCTTGGCGTCGAACAGGACGACCACCGCGCCGACGCTGTACGACAGGCCGCCGGCCACCAGCCAGGCCAGGCCTTCGGCTGACATGCGTTCAACCAGCGGCGCAGCCGCGATCAACGCCACCCAACCCATCGCCACGTACAGCCCGGTGGACCACAGCGGGTGCTTCAGGCGATCGAACAGCTTGGCCGTGACGCCGAGCGCCGCCGCGCCCCAGACCACGCCGAACAGGGTCCAGCCCCAGGCGCCGTGCAGCACGCCGAACAGGAAGGGCATATAGCTGCCGGCGATAAAGAGGTAGATCGAGGCATGGTCGAGCCGGTTCATCCATACCTTGGCGCGGCCGCGAGGCAGCGCGTGGTACAGCGTCGAAACGAAATACAGCACGATCATCGTGCTGGCGAACAGGCTGGCCGCCACCACGTTCGCCGTGCCGCCACGCTGCGCGGCGCCGTGCACGAGGATCGGCAGCGCCGCCACGGCGAGCAGCAGGCCCAGGCCGTGGCTCAGCGCGTTGGCGATTTCTTCGCCCAGGGTCTGGTCGCGTTGGCTTGCACTCATGTACCCGATGGTAGCGGCCGGCGGCAGCGCTCACAACCCCAGACTGAGCAACGCACCCGCGCTGGTCAGCGTGATCGCCAGCGCACTGCCGTAGCAGGCCAGCCTGGCAACCCATCCGGTGCGCAGCCCCAGATCGTGCAGGCTGTGAAAGATGCGGTGCGCCGCGTGCCAGGCAAAGAGCGAGATCACAGTGAACAGAAAAGCCTTGCCGGCCCAATGCTGCGCCAGGGCCGCCATGCGCGCATGGCTCATCAGGTCGGCCGGCAGCGGCCAGCCCAGCGGCACGGCCAGGCCGGTGATGAAGACCAGCGCCGAGCCGAGCAATGCCGAGAGCATGCCACCGGCGCCGAAGAGCAGCCAGAAGATCGGGGCGTTGGAGCGCTTCATCGCGGCCCCCAGGCGGCCAGCGCGATCAACAGGGCCGAGGCGACGAGCGTGGCGGCCCAGCCCGCGCGCGTGATGCCGCTGGCCAACAAGCGCCGGCCACCGATGAAGATCATCGGCATCGTCTTGGGCATGATCTCGAACCAGCTCTTGGCGTGCACGATCATCGCCACCAGCAATACGATATGCAGCAGCAGCGACCCCGGTGTTCGCAGCGCGGCCAGCCAGCCATTCCAGGCCACTTCGCCCTGCGCCAGGCGCACCACGCCAACGCACAGCACCACGGCATACACCGCGACGGCCAGGGCGGTGGCCTCGCGCAGCATGTAGCGCATGAAAAACGGGTCGCGCCGCCACCAGCCCTGCATCGGCCGCACATAGGCGTCGCGTATCGGCGGCTTCATGATTTGGCTCCGCGCGGCGCCAGGAAGCGCAGGAAATAGTCCTTCGCGCTGTTGAGCTTGTTCTGGTTCACCGCGTTGGCCGGGTCCACCCCCTTGGGGCAGACCTCGGAGCAGTAGCCCACCGCGGTGCAGCTCCACACGCCTTCTTCGGCGTTCATCACGGCGGCGCGCTCGGCCTGGCCGCCGTCGCGCGAGTCGGCGTTGTAGCGGTGCAGCAGCGCCAGCACGCCGGGACCGGTAAATTCGGGATCCAGGCCGAACTGCGGGCAGGCGGCATAGCAGAGCATGCAATTGATGCACGCGCTGTATTGCTCGAAGACCTCGAGCTGCCGCGGCGTTTGCAGATACTCGCCTTCGTCCAGCGTGCGCGGCGCCTTCGGGATCAGGTAGGGTTTGATGCCTTCGAGCTTTTCGACGAAGCCCTCGACCGAGACGATCAGGTCGCGCTCGATCGGGAAATGCGCCAGCGCCTCGACGCGCACCGGCCCGGGCAGCAGATCGCGCAGGAAGGTCTCGCAGGCCAGGCGCGGTTTGCCGTTGACCATCATCCCGCAACTGCCGCAGATGGCCATCCGGCACGACCAGCGATAGCCCAGCGTGCCGTCCTGCTCATCCTTGATATGTTGCAGGCCCTGCAGCACCGACATGTCGTCTGTAAATGGCACCGTGAAGGCCTGCCATACCGGCTCGGCCTCCTGCTCGGGGCGGTAGCGAAGGATCTCGATGCGGATCGTCCGCGTGGGCTCAGACATGCGGCGTCTCCTGCGCGTGGCGCGCGGCATCGGCCTCAACGCCGGCCGCTCCGTAGGCGCGCGTGCCGGGCGGCGAATGGGTGATCCTCACCGGGCCCCAGTCGATGCGCGGCGCGGCGTCGCCGGCGTAATGGGCCAGGCTGTGCTTGAGGAAATTGATATCGTCGCGCGCCTCGAAGCCGTCCAGGCGCTGGTGCGAGCCGCGCGATTCGCGGCGTTCCAGCGCCGAGTGCGCCATCGCCTGCGCCACGTCGAGCTGGTAGCCGAGCTCGAGGGCCAGCAGCCACTCGGTATTCCAGGCCTTCGAGCCGTCGTCGAGCTGCAGCTTGCGAAAGCGCTGCTTGAGTTCGGCCAGTTTGTCGCAGGTGGCTTGCAGCAAGGCGCCACTGCGGTAGATGCCGCAGCCTTCTTCCATGCTGCGCGCCATCTCGCCGCGCAGCGTGGCGATGCGCTCGCCGTCGCCGCGCGCCGCGCGTTTTTTCTGCACCGCCAGCGCCCGCTCGCTGGCCTGCCGGGCCAGCGCGGCGAGCGTCGAGGCCTTGCCGTGCGGCGTGCGCCGGGCATGGGCCGCGGCCTCGATACCGGCCACCTTGCCGAAGACCAGCAGCTCGGTCAGCGAGTTCGAGCCCAGGCGGTTGGCGCCGTGGATGCCCACGCTCGAGCATTCGCCCACCGAGTACAGGCCCGGCAGCGGCGAGGCGGTGCGGCCGTCGGCGACGATGCCGCCCATCGTGTAGTGCACGGCGGGCAGCACGGGGATCGGCGATTTCGCCGGATCGACGCCGAGGTAGGCCAGCGCCAGCTCATAGATCTGCGGCAGGCGTTCGCGCAGTTTGGCCTCGCCGAGATGGCGCAAATCGAGGTGCACAACTTCGCCGTGCGGGCCGGCGATCGTGCGGCCCTTTTGTTTTTCGTGCCAGTAAGCCTGGCTCAGGCGGTCGCGGGGCCCCAGCTCCATCGCCTTGTTGCGCGGCTCGGGCGTGGCCGGGCCCAGCCCGTAGTCCTGCAGATAGCGGTAGCCGTCCTTGTTGAGCAGGAAGCCGCCTTCGCCGCGGCAGGCTTCGGTGAACAAGAGGCCGGTGCCGGGCATGCAGGTCGGGTGGTACTGCACGAATTCCATATCGCGCAGCGGCACGCCGTGGCGGTAGGCCAGCGCCATGCCGTCGCCGGTGACGATGCCGCCGTTGGTGTTTTCGCGAAAGACGCGGCCGGCGCCGCCGGTGGCGATGATCACCGCCCTGGCCTGGATGAGGCTGAACGAACCGCGCGCGATATCGATTGCCACCACGCCCTGCGCGCGGCCCTCATCGACCGCCAGGTCGATGCAGAAATGTTCGTCGAAGCGGCGGATCGACGGGTATTTGATCGAGGTCTGAAAGAGCGTATGCAGCATGTGGAAGCCGCTCTTGTCGGCGGCGAACCAGGTGCGCTCGATGGCCATGCCGCCGAAGGCGCGCACATTGACGCGGCCGTCGGCGCGCCGGCTCCAGGGGCAGCCCCAATGCTCCATCTGCACCAGCTCTTCGCGCGAATGGGCGACGAAATAGTCCACCACATCCTGCTCGCACAGCCAGTCGCCGCCGGCCACGGTATCGTGGAAATGCGCCTCCAGGCTGTCGTGGCCCTGCGTCACCGCGGCGGCGCCGCCCTCGGCGGCCACGGTGTGGCTGCGCATCGGATAGACCTTGGAGATCAGCGCGACGCTCAGCGTCGGGTCGGCCTCGGCCACGGCGATCGCCGCGCGCAGGCCGGCACCGCCGGCGCCGACGATGGCCACGTCGGCCTTGAAGGTCTCGATCATGCTTGCGCGGGCTTGGTCAGCACCAGCATCTGGTACAGGCCGCCGAAGAAGCTGCGCTTGACGATCGGCATGCCCGCGGCGTCGGCAGGCAGGTAATGCGCGATCTCATGGCGCCACAGATCGGCGGCATAGGGCTCGAGCTGGCGGAATACCAAGTGCATCAAAGGCTTCAGCGGATGCCAGCGATGCGGGCGGTGGTAATCGACGATGACCAGCCGGCCGTCGGGCTCAAGCACGCGCAGGGCTTCGCCGAGCGTGGCGCGGCGCACGGCCTCGGGCATTTCGTGGAGCAGGAAGAACAGCAGCACCTGGTCGTAGCAGGCATCGGCGCAGGCCAGCGACGAGGCATCGCTGTGCAGCAGTGCGATGCGCTCATCGCGCGGCAGCTTGCTGGCCAGGTTGCGCAGCTGCACCGGCAGGATATCGACCACGTCCAGGCGCGCGTCGCTGGTCATGCGCTCGCGCAAGCGGCGCGTCAGATTGCCATAGACGCAGGCCACTTGCAGCGTGCGGCCTTCGATCGTTGTGCCGAGTTCGGCCAGTGCCGCATCGCGCAGGCGGCCGTAGTTGCCGAACAGGATCGCGTTGACCAGCCATTCGCGCTCGAACAGGCGCACCGCATGCGGATGCACATAGGCCCACCAGTACACCTGTTCGAGATAGCGCGGGATCGGCGCCGCATCCGGCCTGGGAAAAAGGCCGCCGGCAAGGCTGGCCTCGAACGGGGGTGGCGACATGCGTCGGCCCTCGGCCGATCAGGGCAGCTTGACGGCTTCGATGTCCGCCTTGGCGCCAAGGCCCAACGTCTTGACGAACGAGACGTGGTGGCCGCGGGTAGTGATGTTGTCGTCATGCACGGCAAAGCCGACGTTGTACAGACCGCCCGCCTGCAGCGGTTTGTCGTCGGCATTTCTCAAGCCCAGCGGCCGCGTCAGGACCACCGTCCACACGCCATCCTTCCAGGAGGCGATGGCGTTGTTGTCGGCCGCCGAGCCCTTGGCGTCTTCGCGGCTGATGATGTAGTCGGGAATCAGGTCGCCCTCTTTCCAGCCGGCGTTCGGATCGAAGGGCACCGCGTTCTGCTCGCGAACCAGGAACAGATTGGCCTTGCGAGCCGGGCTGTCCGCCCGGATCGACTTGAAACCCATCTTCTTCTCGTCCCACATGAACTTGGGCTCGTGTGTCTTGGCGTCGGCATTGCCGCCGAACATGTCCTTGCCGGCATCCGCCAGGCGGTACTCGAGTACATAGCCATCATCGGCCATGGCCACCGCATTGCTGCGGTGCGCGCGCCACTGGATCAGGTCGACGAACTTGCCGTCGGCCTTGAGCTTGGCGATTTCTTCGAGGCTCTTGCCCGTCTTCCAGTTCGAGGGGTCGGTGCGCGTCTCAGGCAGGTATTTGCGCAGGTCGCTCTTCTTGATCGCCGCGAGCAGCGGGTTGGCCGCCGCGTCTTCAGGGCTGGCCATCCTGGGCATATCGCGCGAGCCGTCGTGGCAGGTCAACCAGCAACCCTGCTGCGCGAAGCCGCGCACCTTGCCGTCGTCGATCATGACCGAGATGCGGTCTTCGTAGATGCCGGGCTGCTTGCCTTCCTGCACCACCTTGTCGAGCTTAGGAAAACCCCAGACCTTCCACTCCTTGCCGCCGAAGCGCAGGTACTGGTGCTCGGTGCCGGCTTGGGGGTTGTTGGTTTTCCACTGGTAGCGCAGGTAGAGGTTTCTGGCGTCGTAGGCGGCCTGGACACCCAGTTCCACGAAACCGTTCTTCCCCTTGACCCGCATGGGCTCGAGCCGCCCGCCCTTGACCAATTCGTTGCCGAGATCCTTCTCGGCATCCTTCTCGTCGTGGCACGACACGCAGGACTGGCCATTTTCGACCTTCCCGCTGGCGCCCTTGTGGGCGGCGCTGCGCAGCCATTCGTAGGAAGACTGGCCGGGGTAGAACAGCGGCACCGAGGTTGCTTTAATGCGCGTCCAATCGATCGTGGCCGGGTCGGCGGCCATCGCGGCGCCCGTGCAAAGCACGGACAGGCCGATCAGCATGCGAGTTATTTTCATTGCATTCCCTGGTGGGTTGAAGGTCGGTTGCGACACCGCGAGCGTTCCCGCCGCGGCGCAAGAAATCAAAGCCATTTGTAGACATAGCGCAGGCCGACGAAGCTGGCGTTCTGGCGCGGCTGTTGGCCGACCGTGGCGCCGTCGGAATAGGTGAAGGGCACGCCGTTGTAGGCCCAGGTCCAGTCGGCCCAGTTCGAGCGCTGATGAACCAGGTCGAGCCGCAATTCGACGCTGACGTTGCTGATGACCAGGCCGGTCTTCACGGCGCCGTCGGAGAACACGGCGAAATTCACCTTGGGCGTGCTGTTGACGGTCACGGCCGGTACGCCGGCACCCTGGAGCACGGTAAAAGGCGCGGAAGAATTGCTCGCCGCGTCATTTGCAGCCACCGCCGCAGCCGCAGCGATGGCCGCCTGCACGATCGGCGGCGTGACCACCACCGGCGCTACCGGATCCGAACTGCCGCCGCCGCAACCCGTCAATACGGCTGCCAGCATGGCGGCAGAGCCCAACGGCAAGAAAGCGGATCTCATTCTGCTCCCCTCAGTCTCGGGCAAAAGTAACTTACTTCGTCCTCCCCATTACTTCTGAATGGCCTGCTGCGGAACCGACGCCGCTGCCGCCACGCGCGCAAGCTTCAGCTTCTCGCGCAACTCCTGCGGGCCTGGGCCGGCGGGTTCGGTGTGGGCAATCCCGTAGTGGCATTCGATGCAGGTCCAGCCCTCGGCCTGGGCCTTGGCATGGCGCGCCTGCGCCTTCTCGGTCTGCTTGTCCTGGTCCATCTTCTCGGCGACGTGGCAGTTGCGGCATTCGTGCGAGTCGGTCTCGAGCATGCGCGTCCAGACGCGCTGCGCAAGCAGGGCGCGATGGGCCTCGAACTTCTCCTTGGTATCGATGATCCCGCGCAGATGGCCGATGACCTCGAAGGTCGCACGCATCTTGCGCAGGATCAACGGCACCGGCTCATGCGGCACGTGGCAGTCGGTGCAGATGGCCCGCACGCCGCTGCGGTTGGTGTCGTGGATCGTGCCCTTGTACTCGGCATAGACGTTGTTCCGCATCTCGTGGCAGCCGATGCAAAACTCCTCGGTGCTCGTCACCGCCAGCCCGTAGGCGCCGCCGATGACCAGCGACATCGCGGCAAATACGCCGATCAGGGTCAGGCCGAGCGCAAGCTTCCAGCGGCGGCGCAGCGTGGCGAGAAGATTCGTCATGGTCGGATCCCGATCCTGGTTTGTTTTTGTCGATGCGGACGACCCGGCGACTTCACTGCGACAGGATGTAGGCGATCAGGTTCTTGATCTCGGCCTCGTCCTTGCTCTTGACGGCAGCGTGTTCTTCCTCCTTGCCGTCGACCTTGACCTTCGGGCTGGTGGTCAGGTGCGTCAAGAGCTTCTGTGCGGCGTCGGCCTGACCCTTGTATTTTGCGGCGGTCTCCCTGTAGGGCGGGCCTTCCTTTTTCTTATCGACAGAATGGCACTTGGTGCAATGGCTCTTCTTGGCCAGGGCCTGCGCAGCGTCGGCGTCGGCGTCGAGCCCGAAGGCGGGTGCGGCCACCCCCATCAGCACGGCAGCGACGACAGGCATCAGGCCGGTCGTCGGGGGGATGGTTCTTTTCATGGCGATGGCCTTGGCGGTGATTGAATCGGCAAAGGCTAATCTACATCTGCGGTCGGCGCCGGTTGGGGGCTGTGTGTGCGCCCGATTGACGCAGATCATGTTGGCTGTCGGGCGCGTCCCGTTCGCGCAACGTCACCGATCCCCCGGTCAGGCCGTTGCTGTCGATGCGGCCGCGGCGGGTACGAAAGCGTCGGAGAAGCAGAACTGTTCACCCAGCCCCCGGGCCAGGAAAGCCGGCACGGCCGCCTCGACCATCTGCACCGAGCCGCAGGCATAGACCTCGTAACCCGACAGGTCCGGGTGGTCGGCGAGCATGGCCTCGTGCACCCAGCCGCGGCGGCCGGGCCAGGGGTCGCCGGGCGCGACCTGCGACAGGACCGGCACGACACTGAAATTGGCGTGCTCGCGTTGCCATCGCTCAGCCAGATCGAGCGCATACAAATCCGCGGCCTCGCGCACGCCCCAATAGAGCTGCATCGGGCGCCGGATGCCGCGCTGGAATGCATCTTCGACGATGCTCTTGATCGGCGCAAAGCCCGTGGCGCCGGCCACGAAGAGGATCGGCCGCTGGCTTTCGCGCAGCGTGAAGCGGCCCAGTGGGCCCTCAAAGTCGATCGCATCGCCGGGCTGCATGGTCGTGAACACCCGGGTCGTGAACAGGCCGCCGGGGATATGCCGCACGTGCAGCTCGATCAATGCGTTGTCATTCGGCGGGTTGGCAAACGAAAACGCGCGGCGTTGGCCATCGGGCAGGACGATATGGATGTACTGGCCGGCGGCGAAGGCGATACGTTCTCCGCCGGGCAGCGCAATGCGCACACGCATCACGTTCGCGGCGATGCGTTCGAGGCTTTCGATGCGGCCCTGCCAGCGCCGGGTGGCAACGCTCGCGCCGAACGAAGGCACATCGACTTCGAGCTCGACATCGTCGAGGGCCACCGCGCAGCACATCAGCGCCTGGCCGCGTGCGCGCATCGCCTCGGTCAGGGTGGTGGGTTGGTAGGGCCCCGGATCGACCTGGCCATTCAGGATCGTGCAGACGCAGCGCCCGCAGCCGCCGGCGCGGCAGTCGCAGGGCAGCGTCAGGCCCGCGCGCAGGCCGGCTTCGAGCAGGGTTTCGCCGGCGCGCGCGCTGACCGGTACGGCCCCCGGGTGCATCGTCAGATGCAAATCAGTGCGCGGGCCGCGCCGCGGCGGCAGCCACGGCATCAGCAGCAGCACGAGGGTGCCCAGGCCGACGAAGGCCCAGACGCCGCCCAGCGGCCAGGCATAGATCAGCGGATACAGCGCGAGCAGGAACCAATCGAGTTCGAGCACGGCCGGGGCCAGGGCCAGGTTCGCCGCGCCGCCCTGGCTGACGACCGGCTGCACGATGGCCATAACCAGCAACATCGCCAGCACTGCCAGCGCGATCGGCCGCGGCGGTTGCGTGGCCGCCTTGGGCACGCGCTGCACATGCACCCACATCACCAGCAGCGCGAGCAGCGGCACGCCGATATGGATGAAGACCAGCAGCGAAAACAGCCGATCGCTGACGCTGGCCGGGTAAATGAAATTGCGGATCAGGCTGCCGCCGAAACCGGGCAGCCAATCCAGCCACTCGAAGCTGGCCTGGGTGACGAACTGCGCCAGCCGGTCCCACGGCAGCATGTAGCCGTTGGCGCCCGCGGCATAGACCAGCCAGATCAGCGCCACGCCGCTGACCCAGGAGAACCAGCGAAAGGCGCGCAGGCGGTCGAAGGCGAAATAGCGCAGCGCATGCACCGCCATCGTCGCCACCATCGCGTCCGAGGCATAGCGGTGCACGCTGCGCAGGATCCCGCCGGCATACCACTGCCCTTCGGTCAGTGCCTGCACCGAGCGGTAGGCGCCTTCGACGCTGGTGTCGAAGAAGGCGTAGAGGTACAGGCCGCTGGCGCCAACCACCCAGAAGAGGAAGAAGATCGTCGCGCCGAGGTGGTACAGCGGGTTCAACTTATCGCCGAAGGCGCGATTGAACAGCGCCTCGGCGTGCATGAAACCCGCGCGCAACAGGCGTTGGAAGGCCCCCATCATCGGCGCGTGCGCATTGCGCGCCAGACGACGACCACGAACAGCAGGCCGCCGACGATGGCGACCAGCCCGCCCAGGCCCATCAGGCCCATGCCGGCGATCTCGCCCGTGCCGCGCAGCACCTGCTCGCTGCCCGCCACCTTGCGTTGCACGCCGTAGCCGCCCGACCAGACCAGGCCGGCGATGTGCATGAACTGGCCCACGGCATACAGCACCGGCTGCGCCACCGCGAGCCGGCCTTGCGGTGCGCGCCAGCCGAGCTGCGGCAACAGCAGATACACCAGGCCCATCAGCGCCAGCGTCACACCGACGATGCAGCCGTGGTAATGCGCGGGGATGGTGACATTGCTGCCGCCGATGAACAGGCCGATCACGCCACCGGCGGCGAAGAGCCCGATCGACGACCACAGCGCCGCGCGCAGCGGCCGCGCGTTCGGCGGCAAATCGCGCGCGCGCGCCAGCGCCAGCACCACCGCCAAGGCTACCGGGAAGATCGCCAGGCCGCCGCCGAAGCGCATGGCCCAGGTGTGCAGCACGCGGTGCTCGACGCTGGCCACGTCGTGCGCCAGGTAGGCATACGGCGTGACGAAGACGCTGGCCAGCGCCAATGCGAAGAGCAGCAACACCACGCGCGGGCTCAGCGCCACGCGCGCGCCGCAGGCCTGCGCCAACCACAGCCAGGCCACCAGCATCAGCAGCGTCCAGGTGAATTGCAGCGCATGGCCGACGCCCCAGAAGAGGATTTCGTAGTACGCCTTGCCGTCGAGCACGGTCGGCACCAGGGCCAGCGACGCGGCCATGGCGAGCAAGGCCACGGCGGCCGCGACCACGCTGGCGTTGAGGCCGAAGCGCAGCGCGCCTTCGCCGCCCGGGGCAGGTCCGATGCGTTCGGCCGCCCACAGGCTGCGCAGCACCTGGAGCGCCGCGCCCGCGCCGAAGACCGCCAGGCCGGCATGGAACAGCGGGCTGTCGAGCACCGGGATGTAGTTGGCCATGATCGGCGTGCCCGGGCTGACGAAGGCCGCCAGCGACATCAGCAAGCTGCCGGCGGCGCACAGGCCCAGCGCGACCCAACTCCAGACGGCGCCGCGCGCGGCGGTATTCAGGCTCCACAACATGCCGGCAATGGCACTGAACCAGACCAGCACCGAGAGATCGACGTGGACCACCAGCGAGACGCGGAAGAAGTCGCCCGTCGGCAGCCAGGCACTGATGCCCGGCGTTCGCGCCAGCACCAGCAGCAGCGAGAACAAACCCGATCCGATCAACGCGACCAGGCCGAGGTAGAGCCAGCCGCGCGCCAGCGCCCGCTGCGTGTCGCCGGCGATTGGCAGGCTGAAGTCGGCCGCAGCGGCAACCCCCTCACCCCAACCCTCTCCCCCGAGTACGGGGGCGAGGGAGGCAGATTCGCCCCCTCTCCCGCTGGCGGGAGAGGGCCGGGGTGAGGGCCATTGGCTGATGATCATCGCAAGTTCACTGCAAGGTGATGCCGCCCTTTTCGGCGTCGAAATCGATGACCAGGATCTGGGCCGGCGCCAGTTTGACCGTGACTTCGCGCTGGTAGGCGAAGCCGGCCTGGCGCGCATCATCGTTCAGGCGCACGGCAATGCGCTGTTCGCCGGCGGGAACGACCAGGCGCTGATAGACCGCCGAGGCGCCGTCGCGCGACAGGCCCGTCGGCGGCGCGGAGCGGCGCATTGCGTTGATGCCGCCGATATCGACCTCGACCGTCACCGGCGAGCGCTCGCGCGGGCATTTGATCGGCGCGCGCATATTCGGCGGCAGCTTGGCCAACTCGGCCTGGCTTTGCGCCTTGCACTCGCCGACCGGTTTGCCCGTGTGCGTGAAGCTGAGCTTGATCAGCGCCTGATCCGGCGCGATATGTTGGTAGCTGGGCCAGCGCGAGAACACGCCGATGGCCAGCGCGAACAGGGCATACAGCAGCAACTGGCCGATCCAGGCGCTGGCGGGCAGGACAGGCCGGGGGGCGAGGGTCGGGTCAGGCATGGCTGGCCTTGGGTTTGGGGCCGACGCCGTCATGCGCACAGCGTACCCGCTCGCGCAGGCGCTCGAGCGCGCGCTGCAGCGTGAGGTCTTCGCCCGGGTCGGCCCAGGCGACTTCGAGGCGCTCGCGCGGAACTTCGGCGCGCAGATGCGGCTCGCGCAGGCCGAGCAGGCGTTCCTCGGTCCAGCGCGTGCCGAGGCGGAACTCGCAGCCGCCCGGCCGGCAGCCGCTGACCAGCACGCCGGCCGCGCCGTCGCGCAAGGCGTATTCGACGAAGGACGGCGGCAGCTGGCCGGTGCAGACCAGGCTGAAGGCGGCGACGTCGGGCGCGGCGAGCGGCGCGACCGCGGCGCCGTGGTCGCAGCCGAAGACGACGATCGGCCGCGCGGCTTGCAATGCCGCCAGGCCGCGTTGCATGCGCTGGCGCAGGGCGCCGATCGGCGCCGAGGGCATGTCGATGCCGGTCACCAGTTCGACGACGCTGCGAAATGGCGTTGACGAGGGGCAGGCGCCGGCGCAGATGCCGCAACTGGCACACAGGTCGGCATCGACGACGGCCATTTGCTTGCCGATTTTTTGATTGGGGTGCGGCACCATCGTGATCGCCGCAAACGGGCAATCGGCAAAACAGCGCCGGCAGCCGTTGCAGTTGGCGGGATCGACGACGGCCACCGGCGCGCGCGCCGGCTGGCGCAGGAAGGGCAGCGCAAACAGCGTCAGGAAGGCACCGCCGACCAGGGCCCAGGCCACGGCGGGCGATGCGGCTTCGGCCAGCGGGTGGATGAAGAGCAACAGCCAGTCCAGGCGCAGCGCCTGCGGCACCGTGGCCAGATCGGCCGGCGCGTGGCTGCTGACCGGCGCCACGATGGCCAATAGCAGCAGCGTGCCGAACAAGCCCAGGCCGACCGGCCGCGGCGGCCACACCGCCGCGCGCGTCAGGCGCTGAATGTGGAACCACAGCGCAAACAGCAGCAGCAGCGGCACGCCGAGGTGGACGAAGACGAACAGCGAGAACAGCCGGTCGCTGACCGCGCCGTCGGACAGGAAGTTGCGCGCCAGTGGCGCGGCCAGCAGCGGCAAGGCGTCGAACCATTCAGCGGTGGCGACCGCCGAATATTGGGCCAGCCGATCCCAATGCAGCCAGATGCCGCCGATGGCGCTGGCAAATACCAGCGCGACGGGCGGCACGCCGGTCAGCCACGAAAAGCGGCGCACGCCGCGATAGTGGCCGTGCAGCCATTCACGCAGCAGGTGCAGCGCCATCAGGATCACGAAGGCATCGGCCGCATAGCGGTGCAGGCTGCGCAGCAGGCCGCCGAGCCAGGGCTGCTGCTGCGACAGATCGACGATCGAGCGGTAGGCGCCCGCGACCGAGGTGTCGAGCACCGCATACAGGTAGATGCCGCTGGCCGCCAGCAGCCAGAAGCTGAGGAAGCCCAGGGCGCCGAGATGGCGCAACGGGTTCAGCGGCGCGCCGAATACAGCGTCGAAGCCATGCTCGACGCGACGCCAGAGGGCCAAGCTCACGGCCGGAACTCGCGGCCGGCACTCATCGAAGCAGCACCGGGTGATGGAGCCTCGTCTGCTTGCGCCGTCGCAGCAGTTCGAGCAGCAGATAGATGCCCACGCTCGTGAAGAAGGTCAGGCCGCCGGCGATCTCGAAGATCAGCTTGTAATCGTAGCGGTAGGCGCCGGTCTCGGGGTCATAGACCGTGCACAGGATGCGGATGCGTTCGACCAGCGCGTCCAGGCGCAGGCCTTGCGCCAGCGGCGCGGCGCCGAGCAGCTCGCGCAGCGGTTCGCCGAGCTGCGCCGCGCTGAGGCGGTTGCCGAGGACTTGCGTGTGGATGCGCCCGGCGGCATCGACGATGCTGACGCCCAACAAGTGGTCGAAGCCGGCCGGCGTGGCCGCGTAGCTGAAGCCGAACTCGCGCGTCAGGCGCTCGACGCTTTGCAGCGGCGGGCTCAGGAAGGCCCAGTTCGGCGCGTCGATGCCCTGCTGCGCGGCGAAGGCGCGCATCGCCGTCGGCGAATCGAAAGGCTGGTTGAAGCCGATGCTGACGACGTTGTATTGGTGCGCGCCGAAGCGCGCATCGAGACCTTTCACCGCCTCATGCAGGGCGCGGGTTTGCGCCGGGCAGATCTGGAAGCAGCCGGTATAGATGAAGCTCACCAGCAGCGGCTTGCCGCGCAAGCTCGACAGCTTCAGCGGCCGTCCGCGGGTATCGAGCAGCACATCGTCGGGAATCGGTTGGCCGATGACCGCCTGACTCGCGCGCAGGGCTTCTTTCTCGTCGAGTGCGCCGGCGCCCTCGGCGGCGCTCGCGGCCGTGCTGAATGCGAAGACGGCGAGCAGCAGCCCTTCAGCGAATCGCCGCATCAATCGCCACCGCAGCGAGCAGCGCGCTCAGTTGCACCATCGACGCGAAGAACGAGGCCATCGCGGTGGCGCGGCTGGGCGCTCGGGCCAGAGCCCAGGTCTTGCGCAGGAAGTAGGCGCCGCCGAGAACGGCACCCGCCAGCACGACCGGGCCGGCGCCGAAGAAGACCGGCAGCAGCGATACCGCCACCAGCACGAGCGCATTCGCATGCACGATGCGCGCGGCGCGCGGCACGCCGGCGACGACCGGCAGCATCGGCACGCCGGCCGCGGCGTAGTCGTCACGGCAGGCGATGGCCAGGCTCCAGAAATGCGGCGGCGTCCACAGGAAGAGCACGAGCGCGAGCAGCAGCGGCAGGGCGCCCAGCGCCGGATCGACCGCAGCCGCGCCGGCCAGCACCGCGAAGCTGCCCGACAAACCGCCGATGACGATATTGGCCCAGGTGCGGCGCTTCAGCCAGACCGTATAGACCACGCCGTAGAAGAAGGCGCCGAGAAAGATGAACAGCGCCGCGAGCGGGTTGACGATGAGCGCCGTTGCGCCGACCGAAACGACCAGCAGCGCGCCGATAAGGGTCAGCCACAGCGGCGACGCCGTCAATGCGCCGCTGGCAAAGGCGCGCCCGCGCGTGCGCGCCATCAGCTTGTCGGCCTCGGCCTCGTAGAACTGGTTGAACGCCCCCGCGCTCGCCGACGCGACGAGCACCGACAGCGCCAGCACCAGGCCCGGCACCACCCCGATGGCCGCGCCGGGCGTGATCGCCAGGCCGGCCAGCGCGCTGATCATGATCAGCACGCCGATGCGCAGCTTGAAGATGCCGAGCACGAGCCGCCCACGCGACAGGGTCGCCTTTCCAAGCGACCGCCGCGGATCTGGCTTTGCCAGGCCGCAAGCGGTGCCCCCTCGAGGGGGAGCGGCGAAGCCGCTTCGGGGGTGGGTCACGACAGACCCCACAGTGTCGAGAGGTATTTCCAGTTGATGAAGTAATAGAGGATGAAGGCCAGCAGGAAGACCATCGCCAGCGCGAAGGTGCCGGGGGCCGCGAAGCCGGCCGACCCGTAGGTTTGCGCCACGGCAGTCGGCGCGGTCGGCGGAATCGGCGTGAACTTCGCGCTTTGCGCGCCGCTGTCGAGCTTCTTGCCCCACAGCAATGTGCCCACCGTGAGATAGACGTAGATCGCGCCGCCGGCGATGGCCACGATGCCGGCGACGCCCACCAGCGCCATCATCAGGTAGGCCGCGCCCGGCCATTCATAGGCCAGCGCGTGGCCGCTGAAGGCCATATCCCAATGCCGGCGCGAAACGCCCAGGGTGCCGGCGCCCATCATCACCAGGCAGAAGAAATACATCGACAAGCCGAACAGGTAGGGCTGCATCTTGGCCAGGCCCGGGTTGATGATTTCGCGCCTGAACAAGACCGGCAGCAGGAAGTAGGTCAGGGCCATGAAGGTCAGCGTGGTGCCCACCACCACGGTGGCGTGGAAGTGTCCCGGCACATAGACTGTGTTGTGGATGATCATGTTGAGCTGCTCGGTGCCCATCATCACGCCCGAAATGCCGCCCAGGAAGCCGAATCCGATGATGGCGATGAAGACGCCCGAGAAGGTTGGGTTGCCCCAGGGTGCCTTGCGCAGCCATTCGAACAGGCCCTTGTTGTAGCCCTTCTGGCGCTGCGCGACTTCGATCGCACCGGGAATGGTCAGGCCGTGGATCATCGAGGCCAGGACCGCGAAATACATGAAGTAGCTGGTATTGACGACCTTCCAGCCGGTTGAAAGGCCCGGGTCGGCGAGCAGGTGGTGCGCGCTGGCCAGCTGCAGGAACAGGATATAGAGCAGGAACGCGATGCGGCTGACGCGCTCGCTCATCGGCTTGGCGCCGAAGGCAATCGCCGCCGCTGCATACCAGATCGAAATGTGCGCCGCCACATTGATCTGCTGCGACGAGTGGCCGAAGGCCCACCAGATCGTGCGATAGATCAGGGCATCGACTTCCTTGACCCAGCCGATCGACATCAGGAAGGTCGGGATCAGGATGATCGCGCCCGACGCGATGGTGAATACGGCGATGATCGCCGCGGTGATCGCGCCGAAGGTCACCAGCGGCACCGAACCCTGGTAGGTCTTGTCGCGCTTGGCGACCACCAGGGTGCCGAAAAAGACGAAGCAGGCGATCAGCGCGCCGACGGCGAACAGGATCAGGCCGGCGTAGAACGACGGCGCGGCCATCATCGGCACGTAGGACGTCATCATCACGCTGGAGCCGCCCTGGAACACGGCGACGTTGTTCATCACCGCGCCGATCAGCATCAGCGCGAAGGCCGCCCAGGCGATATTCGGCGTCGCCAGCCGGCAGCGCAGCAAGGTCGATGAGGCGAAGTAGAGGACGGCGATCTCGAAGAAGATGATCCAGAAGATCAGCATGTCGATGCCGTGCGCCGTGAGCACCTGGTAGAAGGTGTCGGCCGGCAGCCAGTGGATCGCCGGCCAGCGCGTCAGTGCCACGCCGATGGCCAGGACGCCGCCGATGAGCAGGAAGACCACGGCAACGAAGGCGTTGGCGATCATCAGCTTTTCGGCATTGGCCTCGAACTGCAAGCCCGAGCGCGGGCAGGTACGGTAGGTGGTTGTCATTTTTGGATCCTCCGGCCTACTTGACGTACAGGCGACCGACCATCGTGTGATGGTTGATGCCGCAGTATTCGTTGCACACGATCGACACCGGCCCCGACTGGTTGGGTGTGATGGTGATGACGTGCTCGAAGCCGGGCACGACCTGAATATTGATGTTCTGCGGCTGTAGCGAGAAGCCGTGGTTGTAGTCCATCGAGGTGAGATGGAGCTTGTAGGTCTTGCCCTTCTCCAGCTCGAGAATCGGCCAGAATTTCCACAGGCTGGCGACGATATAGACGTCGCTGCCCGGCGGCGGCGCGACCACCGGAATCTTCTCGGCGGTCTCGGTGCGCACGGTGTATTTATCGACCACGGCCTGCGCCTTGGCGGTGAATTTCTCCGGCGTCGTGCGGTAGGTTTCGGTCGAGAGGTTTTGTTTGCCCCAGATGTGCCAGCCGATCATCATGACGAACATCACCAGACACCAGACCAGCGCGATCGCGATCCAGGTGCCTTCGACGCGATCGATCGGGTGCCGAATCCAGAGCCGTTCGGCGGGTGGGAGGATGGCGCTCATGACGGCTCCTTATTTCGCGGTCGGCAGCGTGAGGATGTCGAATACCCCCCACACGGTGTACAGCACCATCGGCACCATCACGCCGATGAAGAGCAACAGAAACGGGTTGTCGAGCAACTGCTGCAGCCAGGGCACAGGGGCGGTCTGGTCGTCGTGCGGAATCGGGCTCATGGCGTCTCCTTGTTGTCGATCGGACGAAATCATTCTGTTGCGCGCGACAGGCTCCGGACATGATCCAGGACAAGGAAGCGGGCGATGGCGCGGCTGGCGGGCAAGGCTTTCGCCTACGATCCGCGCCATCCATGCTGACCGCCGATTCACGCTCCAGATTGCTGCGCCGGATGGCCTGGTCCACGCTGCTGTTGTTGCTGGCGGTCACCTGCCTCAGCGCCTACCTGCGTCACAGCGCCGCCGGTCTCGGCTGCGCGCCCTGGCCGGCGTGTTTCGGGCAGGGCGAGCGCGCTGCGGCGGCGGGCACGGCCGTCATCGGTGGCCAGGCCTTGACCGTGGCCCGTGCGGCGCATCGGATCACCGCAACGCTGGCCTTGTTGTTGGTGATCGCGATGGTGGTCGCGAGCCTGGCCAAGCCACCGCGACTGTGGCGCGACGGCGCACTGTCGCTGGTCTTGCTCATGCTCGCGCTGATGCTCGCGCTGCTCGGTGTGTTCACGCCCGGCAGCCGATTGCCGGCGGTGGCCATCGGCAACCTGCTCGGTGGGTTCGTGATGCTGGCCATCGCCGCGCGTCTGGCGGCACCAGCGGCGCCCCGCGAGGACACGCTTCACCGGGGCGCGATCGGCGTTGCCGTGCTGCTGATGGCACAAATCGTCAGCGGCGCCTTCGTCAGCGCGTCGCAGGCCGGTCTGGCCTGCGCGAGCATTCGCGAATGCATCGAGCAATCCAGCGCGGCGGGTTGGGATTGGCGCTCGCTGGCTCCCTGGCGCGAGGCGGCCTTTGCGGTCGGGTCGCCGCATGCCGAGGGCGCGCTGGCGCAATTGCTGCATCGGCTCGCCAGCCTGGTCGTCGCGCCGGCGGTGGCTTGTTTTGGCGTATTGGTACTGCGCTGCGGTCATCGACGAGAGGGCCTGGCGCTGCTGCTGCTGCTGGGCGCGTCGGTGGCGCTCGGCCTGGCTGGCGGCAGCATCGGCCTGCCGCTGGTGCCGGTGTTGCTGCACAACCTCGCTGCGGTGCTATTGCTGGTGCTTGTGCTGCGTTTGGCTTGACGTTTATCAAGTCGCGACGCATGACGGTTTTCGACAATGCGCCGGCCTGCTCCTCACACCCCATCCAGTGGATCCCCGGGTTTTCAACCTGCCTCGCTATTTGTCGGTGCTGCCGCTGTTTCAGGAGATGAACGTGGCCGAGCTGGAGCGCCTGGCCGAAGGCTGCTCGCTGCGGCGCCTGGCGCGCGGCGAGATGGTCTTCCGTTGCGGCGAGCCCTGCGAGGCCTTTCACGTCACCGTGACCGGGCAGGTGAAATTGTTCGCGCTGTCGCCATCGGGGCAGGAGAAGGTGATCGAACTGGTCGGCCCCGGCAGCAGTTTTGCCGAGGCTCTGATGTTCACCGGCAAGCCCTATTTCATCAATGCGCAGGCGCTCACCGATACCCTGCTGCTGACGGTGGGCAAGCACGCGGTGATCGACGAGATCGAGCGCGACGGCCGCTTTGCCCTGCGCATGCTGGCCGGCATTTCGCGCCGCCTGCACGGCTTGGTGCATGACGTCGAGGCCTATGCGCTGCACACCGGGATGCAACGCGTGATCGGCTACCTGCTACGCGACCAGCAGGCCGAAGACTGCGTCAGCGGCGATGTGATCACGGTTTCGCTGCCGGTCAGCAAGGCTGCGCTGCCCCCAAGTTCAGTAGCACTCGGCTCTAGAGTCCGGGGGTTGAATCGTAGTTGATGGCTGGGGTCGCGCGGTGTCGCCTGCGAGCAGGCGACACCGCGCGGCGAACTCGGCCGGCGGCACGTAGCCCAGGCTGCTGTGGCCACGGTGGTGGTTGTAGTCCTCGCGCCAGTTGTCGAGCACGCTGCGCATGTGGCTCAGGCTGGCGAACCAGTGCTGCGACAGGCATTCGTCCCTGAAGCGGCTGTTGAAGCTTTCGATGTATGCGTTTTGCACCGGCTTGCCGGGCTGTATGAAGCGCAGCTCGACGCCATTCCTGGCTGCCCAGTCGTGCATCGTGCGCCCGGCGAACTCCGGCCCGTTGTCGGTGCGGATGACCTTGGGCAGGCCGCGCTCGGCCTTGACCTGGTCGAGTACGCGCGTCACGTAGAGCGCTGGGATCGAGGTGTCGGCAACGAGTTGCACCGACTCCTTGGTGCAGTCATCCACGACCGTCAGCGTCTTCACCCTGCGGCCCGTGGCCAGCTCGTCGAATACGAAGTCCATGCTCCACACCTCATTGGGTTGACTGGGTCGCAGCAGTGGCTGCCGCTCGGGCACCGGCAGCTTCTTGCGCCGACGCTGGCGCACCATGAGGCCTTCCTGCCGGTACAGCCGGTAGGTGCGCTTGACGTTGATGGCCCAGCCCTGGCGGGTCAGGCGGTCGTGCAGCATGCGGTAGCCGTGGCGGCGGTGCTGGCCGGCGAGCTCTTTGAGGCGCTCGCGCAGCTTGCTGTTGCCGTCGTCGCGAGGCTGGTAGCGCAGAACGCTGGCGCTGATGCCCACCAGCTTCAACGCCGTGCGCTCGCGCAGGCCCAGGGCCTTGAGCTCTTGCACCACCTCGCGCCGTGCCGCCACGGCCACTATTTTCGCGACAGCACCTCGCGCATCGCATCGACCTCCAGCATTGAATTCGCCAGCAACCGTTTGAGCTTGCCGTTCTCGGCCTCAAGGGCCTTCAGACGCTGCGCGTCCGAGACCTTCATGCCACCGAACTTGGCCTTCCAGGCGTAGTAGCTGGGCTCACTGAAGCCGTGTTTCCTGCACAGCTCTTTGATGGGCAGTCCTGCAGACAAGGCTCAGTTGGTGATTGGCGATCACGTCTTCGAGGTCAAGGACAAGAGCTCCGGCCTCTTCGCCTTCACCCTGGCGGATGGCGCATTCCAGATCCGGTTGTCGGCGGGCGCATCAAAGACGCTGCCCATGGCCTATGTGCAGGTGTCGAGCGGCCTGCTCGCCTACAAGCCGGTCGAGCTCATCGAGCGCGAGCTGCGCTGGATCCTCGAAGAGCTCGGCGACGTACATGCGCCCAAGGTCAGCCGCATCGATCTGTTCGTCGATTTCGCATCGACCGATTCGATGGAAGCTTGGGACCGCGATGCCTGGGTTACCAAGGCCAGTGCCGTGCACCAGTACGCGGAGGGCTCGACCTTCACCGGCTGGACGGTCGGCGCGGGCGGCGTGCTGATGGCGCGGCTGTATCACAAGCTGCTGGAGTGCCAGAAGTCGGGCAAGGAGTACCTGCTCGGGCTTTGGCGCGAGGCGGGCATTGTGCCATTTGCGCGGCGATTGCGGCCCTGTTTCGGAGATTGGATCGTTGCCTGCGATACGAAGATGACGGCATGACCACGGCTCGCCTCGCTCGGCAGCACCCGGCTCCGGGCCGCCTCGGCGACCCGGCCTGCCACGCACGGGCCGTGCCATCGCCCCGACACCGTGCCCAACCTCATCGCATCTGCGCGTCGCAACGCAATCCTCTGCATTGAGTTCCCCTCCCCGATCCCCCACTGGATCGCGGTCTTGACCCTAATAGCCCTCACGGCCTGCGGCGGTGGCTCCGACGCGCCGGCCGGCAACGAAGAATCCAACGCATCAATCCAACCGCGACCGCAACGCGTGACCACTGCCGCCGTACGCAGCTGCGCGGGTGCGCAGGTGCGCGACAGCGGCAAGGTCATCTATGTGCTGGTCGCGCGCGACTGCGCCTCGAGCGGGCCCCTCGAGATCAGCCTGCAGTCCGAGTTGGGGAGCGACACGCGGTCGCAGACCGTGACCTTGCCCGACTTCGGCGTCGCACTGTCCGTCGAGCTCGCACCCGGTGAAGCGCGTGAATTGTCAGTGCACCGCAAGGGCAGCTGGCGATCGTTTGCCAACCTCGACACATGGGACTGGCGCGACGGCGCCGGCCTGCTGGCCAAGGATGGTGGGCTGTACCTGCTTGGGGGGTGGAGCAGCGACACAGGTGGCAAGAACGACGTCTGGTTCACTTCAGACCTGTCCAAGTGGACCCGCCTGGTCGAGCATGCGCCCTGGCCCGGGCGTCACGGCGCAGCATGGGTGGCCCATCGGAATCGGCTCTACGTGATCGGCGGCGACTTTCTGGTGGACAGCTGGTCGTCGGAAGATGGGGTGAACTGGGTTCGGCACACCGACACGGCACCGTTTGGCACACGCTACACGCCCAATGCCGTCAGCATCAATGATCAACTTGTTCTTTACGCCGGCCAGGGCGGCAGCGAGGGCCTGAACGACGTCTGGGCCAGCGCCGACGGTCGGTCATGGCAAGAACTGGTCACGCATGCCCCCTACGCTGGGCGAGGGCTGATCCACGGGAGCGCCCTGTTCAACGGCCGGATCTACGTGATCGGTGGCGGCGTCAAAGCCGTCCCCGAGGGCGAAGGATACGCGGAAACGGTTGTCGAGTACGCCGACATCTGGTCGTCTGCAGACGGCATCGTCTGGCGCCGCGAGGCCGACACGCTCGGGTTTGCGCCGCGCACGCACTTTGCCGTGCTGGCCACGCAGGCAGGCTGCTGGGTTGCGAACGGATCCGTTGGGACGCAGCTGAACACCAGCAGTGAGGTCTTCTTTGCAGCCGACTGTGTGCACTTCATGCCAATTCCTGATACGTCACCGATGGCAGTCCGCCACGCCAGTTCGTTGGTGGAATTCAACGGCTCGATCGTTGTTCTTGGTGGCCATAGAGACACTGCCGGCACTGCGATCTGGCAGTACTTCCCAGACCATAGCAATAACAGGTGATGTGTGTGGAAGGAGCTCCGCACACCCGACTTCGAGGCCATGCGCGCGGCTCTGAGTCGCGTCGGCGCAACAGGTAGCAACGGCCCGCTGTCCAGAAAGTGCACCGGCATGCCGGCAATGCGCGTCCCGTGGGTGATGGCCGCCTTAGGGCGATAGCGCCGTCAGCGTGCCCACAGCACACCCAGCGGCACGGCCCACATGCGTTCTTCAAATGGGATGAGCTGCTCGCCGGTGTAGAGAACGACGCCTCTGGTAAAGCCCCGTCCGGCTGCACTGGCGAGTTCGCGCAAGCCGCTGAAGTCGCCCTGAGTGATGCTGGCGCTGGCCTTGATCTCGATGCCGACGATCCGGTGACCGGGCGCCTCCAGCACCAGGTCAACCTCCCGCCCCGCCGCAGTGCGGAAGTGCCAGGCCGTGGCCGCCGTTTCGGCGCTACGCAGGTGGCGTCGAATTTCCTGCACGGCAAAGGTTTCGAGCAAGGGGCCCAGCTGCGGCGAAATGGCCAGCGCGGCCGGATCGATGTACCCCTGGAGGTGCGCGGTCAACCCAGCGTCGATCAAGTGCAGCTTGGGTGACTTGACGAGGCGCTTGCCGAGATTGATTGACCAAGCCGGTAGCGGCTGCACGATGAACAGCGCCTCTAGCAGCGCGAGGTAGCGCCGCAGCGTGGAATGCGCAATGCCCGTTGCGCGCGACACCTCGGCCATGTTCAGCAACGAGCTGGTGCGCGCGGCCAGCAGCGACAGCAGGCGCGGCAGGTCGTGCAATCCTTCAATGTTGGCGTAGTCGCGAACGTCGCGTTGGAGCAGACTGATCAGGTAGGCGCGGAACCAGGCATCGCGCCGCTGCGGCTCGGTTCGCCCCAGCGCCTCCGGAAACCCGCTCGACACGAGCCGGCGCACGACGTCCGCGCGATCGGTTCGCACCGTACGTCGCACCCAGGGGGCGGTGTCGAACAAGGCATCGACGAGGTTATGCGGCGAGCCCTCGATCTCGGCCTGTGACAAGGGCTCGAGCGTCAGCACCTCCATACGCCCGGCCAGCGATTCGGCTGCCGTCGGCAGCATGAACACATTGGCCGAGCCGGTAAGCAGAAAGCGGCCCGGGACGGGGTTTCGATCGACCTCCCGTTTGAGCGCGGGGAACAGCGCAGGCGCGGATTGCACCTCGTCGATCACCGTCAAGCCAGCGGCGCCATCGATGAGTGCTGACGGATCGGTGCGGGCCAGTTCAGCGATGACCGGGTCGTCGAGCGTGAGGTACTGGCCGCCCCGTTGCTGCGCCAGTTGTTGCGCCAGCGTGCTTTTGCCGACCTGTCGGGCGCCGTTCAGCAGCACCACTCGCGTGTCAGCGAGTGCCGCAATCAACTTCTCTTGAATATTTCGCCGGTACATGGCTGTATTTTCGCCACTTGATGGCGAAAATGCAAACCATCAGCCGCAGAGCCGGCTCACGCTGAAGGCGCCGCGCGATTCGAGGCGGGCCACACACGGTGCCGTCACCGATGTTGGCCTCGTGGTGTCCGTATCCGCCAACAATTCCTCGAACAATTTGCCCGACGAGCCGAGCATGTTACCGAAGCGCACGGCCATGAACTTGGTGCCGGCGTGCTGCGCGGCCAGGACCGAGATCACCATTTCCGCGGCGCGCTTGGTGGCGCCCATCACGTTGGTGAGGTTGACGGCCTTGTCGGTGCTGATCGGCACGAAACGTTCGCACTTCGCCTCTGCCGCAGACTGGCGAGTTCGGTGGCTGCATGGAGTTGCAGCAGCTTGCGCCTGGCCACCCATTCGATATTCCTGAAACGAGCCACGGCCTGAGCGTTGAACAGCATCTCAGTGTCGTGACACGCAAACGAGCGAAACACGACAGGCTCCGGCCCGAGCATCTCGGACACGGCCGCCGCGGCGCTGCGGGGTCCGACGCGCTGGCCATCTCGTCACCGAGTGGGCCTACGCCACCCCCAGGGCCCGCCAGCCAAGCACTTCGTAGTCAGCGCCGCGGTGCCCCTCGTCGCCGCCAAAGACGAGCAACGGATCGGCCGCCGCATCGCCCACGAGCGTGCGCCAGCGGCGCGCAGGGTCGAGCCAGCTCGAGCTGTAGGTCATGCCCGATTTGCACTCCACCGGATACAGGCGCGAGCGATGCTCGAAGACGAGGTCGATCTCGAGCCCGTGGTTGTCGCGCCAGAAGTAAAGGTCCGGTGGCAAGCCGAGGTTGTGGCGATGCTTGAGCGCTTCACCGACGACCCAGGTCTCGAACACGGCGCCGCGCAGGGCGTGCGCGTGCAGATCGTCGGGGCCGGCGATGCGCAACAGGTAGCACAGCAGCCCGCTGTCCAGAAAGTACAGCTTGGGTGTCTTGACGAGCCGCTTGCCGAAGTTGCGGTGGTACGGCGGCAGCAGCGTCACCAGATGGCTGGCCTGCAGCACGGTCAGCCAATGGCGTGCCGTGGGTTGGCTGATGCCGCAGTCGCCGGCCAGGCTGTGCAGGTTCAGCAACTGACCGCTGCGCGAGGCGCACATGGCTACAAAGCGCTGGAAGGTCAGCAGGTTGCCTACATTCAACACCTGCCGCACATCGCGTTCGATGTACGTCGCCACATAAGTCGCGAACCACTGGGTGGGTTGCAGCGCCCGGCGCGCCGCGTACAGCGCAGGGTAGCCGCCGCGCCACAGGCGTTGCTCGAGGCTGGGGCGTTGACCCTCACCGGCTTGTGCGCCCGCCTGGGTCAGCTCGGCGTTGCCGAGCGGCAGCAAGGTGAGCATGCCCACCCGGCCCGCCAGCGACTGCGTGATGCCGTCCATCAGACCGAACTGCTGCGACCCGGTGAGCACAAAGCGGCCCATGCGTGGGCTGGCGTCGGCCATTCCCAGCAGGTACGACATCAACGCCGGCACACGCTGCACCTCGTCGAAGATCGCCCCGTCAGTGTGGTGGGCCAGAAAGCGCCTCGGATCGGCCAGCGCCAATTCGCGCGTGTCAGGGTCTTCGAGGTTGACGTAGGGCAGGGTTGGAAAAGCCTCGCGCGCCAACGTCGTCTTGCCCGATTGGCGCGGCCCGGTGATGGCCACGATGGGGAATCCCCGGGCCAGGTTCTGCAAGGTGGTTAATGCTCGGCGGGGCAGCATCTTTGTACAGATTCAAATTCAGACTTTGTAATTGTACATATTACCGCTCACCGCGCGGTACTTGGGCACGAGCTGGGTCAGTGTTTGTTGCACCGACTCGGTGTTGTTGCGCGTGCCCGATCTCGTCCTCGCTGCGTCCCGACAACCGTATCAACTGCCGCGCCAGGTCGACGATCTTCACCGGCTCGCCCATGTCGAGCACCAGCACCTGGCCGCTCTGCCCGATCCTGCTCGATGGCGTAGAGGTTGAACTCGCTCAGCTCGAGCCATCGTTTCAGCGATCGACAACCCCCAGCTTGTCGAGCAGCCCGTTCAACTCGTCGAGCGAGCCGAACGAGATTGCGATCTCGCCCTGTTCGCCGCGCCGGGTCTTGCGCTGCACGCGGATTTCGACGGCGGCGGCAAGGCGGTCGGCGAGGGCTTCTTCGAGGCGCACGATATCGCGCGGCTTGTCGCGCTGGATGCGCATCAGCGGGGATTGGCGGCCGTTGCCGCTGGCGCTGCGGGCGACCCATTTTTCGGTTTCGCGCACCGAGAGCTTTTTCGCCGCGACCTGGTTCGCGGTCAGGATCTGCTGCGCCGCGTCCAGGGACAGCAAGGCTCGCGCGTGGCCCATTTCCAGGTCGCCGGCGAGCAGCATCTGCTGCACCGGCGCGGCCAGGTTCAGCAGGCGCAGCAGGTTGCTGGCCGCACTGCGCGAGCGGCCCACGGCCTGCGCGGCCTGCTCGTGCGTGAGCTCGAATTCATCGATCAGGCGCTTCAGGCCCTGCGCCTCCTCGAGCGGATTCAGGTCTTCGCGCTGGATATTTTCGATCAGCGCCATCACCGCGGCGGCTTCGTCGGGCACGGCGCGCACCAGCACCGGCACTTCGCTCAGGCCGGCAAGATCGGCCGCGCGCACGCGGCGCTCGCCGGCGATGATCTCGTAGCGGTTGGACCCCAGCGGGCGCACCAGCACCGGTTGCATCACGCCCTGGCTCTTGATGCTTTGGGCCAGCTCGTAGAGCGAGCCTTCGTCCATGCGCGTGCGCGGCTGGTATTTGCCGGGCTGCATTTGGCTGAGCTCGAGCGTGCGCGGCGCGCCGTCGTCGGGCGAGGCCGCGGGCGCATCGCTGACCCTGGGGCCGAGCAAGGCTTCGAGGCCCATGCCCAGGCCTTTGGGTTTTTTGGTCACCATGGGGCGCGATTGTCGGCGATCGGCCGGCACGCACCCTCCAGGGGTTCAGGCCGGCACCAGTGCGTGTCCCGCCGGCCAGTCGCCCAGGCCCGATTCGCCGTTGATGTGGCCGGCGGCGCCGACGCCCACCTGGCATGCACCCCATTCGCGCGTGAGAAGCGCGCTGCGTTCGGGCGTGCTGAACGGGTCGTCGTCGCTGGTCACGGCGACGGCCGCGAAGGGCAGTCGTTGGCGCTGGATCGGCCGCCAGCCGTGCAGGTTGGGCGGCCTATCGTCGCGCTCGATATCGGGTGGCGCCACCAGCAGCGCCGCGCGCACGCGCGCCGTGTGACGTGAGTGCGCGGCCCACGCAGCCACGAGGTGGCAGCCCAGGCTGTGCGCCACCAGCACGGCCGGCGTTGCGCTCATGAGTAAATGTGGCTTTGCCACTTTACTCATACCCCCTCGGGGGGGGGCGGACGACGTATGTCGTCGGCCTGGGGGCGCTCTCCAGCAGGACGTCTTCGAGCCGCGCCATCCAGTCGCCCCGCTTGGGCCACAGCCAATCGTCTTGGGTCACGCGCCGGTAGCCGTGCCGAAGCTGCCAGCGGCTTTGCCAATGGTCCGGCCCCGAATCGAGCCAGCCCGGCAATAACAGAATCCGACATTGCGCCATCCGACTTGCCTTATCCTTGATCCGACATCCGCCGCGATTTTGAATCCAGCATGAAAAAGCATCTTGTCTTCGTCGATGGCCAGGAGGGCACCACCGGCCTGCGCATCCACGAGTACCTGGCCGCGCGCAGCGATATCGAGGTGCTGAAGATCGAGGCCGACAAGCGCAAGGACGCCACCGAGCGTGCGCGCCTGTTGAACGCCGCCGACGTGGCCTTCCTGTGCCTGCCCGATGCGGCGGCCCGCGAAGCCGTGGCCCTGGTCAGCAACCCCGACACCTGCATCATCGACGCCAGCACCGCGCACCGCGTTGCCCCCGGCTGGGTCTTCGGCGTGCCCGAGCTGGCGCCGGGCCAGCGCGAGGCGCTGCGCCAAGCCAAGCGCATCGCCAATCCGGGCTGCCACTCGACCGCCTTCATCGCCCTGCTGCGCCCCTTGGTCGATGCCGGCATCGTGGCCCGCGACCTGGCGGTTACGGCAACCTCGATCACCGGCTATTCGGGCGGCGGCAAGAAGATGATCGAGGAGTACCGCGCGGGTGGCAACCCGAAGCTCGAATCGCCGCGCCCCTATGGCTTGAAGCTCAGCCACAAGCATGTGCCCGAAATGATGGCCTACAGCGGCCTCACGGTGAAGCCGGCGTTCATGCCGATCGTCGGCAATTTCTACAAAGGCCTGGCGCTCAGCGTGCCGCTGCATCTGTCGCAACTCGAGCCCGGCAGCGACGGCGCGGCCCTGGTGCGCGCTTTCGAGAAACACTACGCAGGCGAACGCTTCATCCGCGTCATGCCGCTGGGCGATCCGGCCGTCACCGAGCCGAACTTCTTCGACGTGCAGGGCGCCAACGATACCAACCGCATCGACGTCTTTGTCTTCGCCGACGCCAGCCAGGCGATCCTGATCGCGCGCGAAGACAACCTCGGCAAGGGCGCCAGCGGCGCGGCGGTGCAGTGCATGAATTTGCACCTCGGTTGCGACGAGGGCCTGGGGCTTTAGGGCCGGTTCGCCGTGCGGTAGTGGTAGGCGTAGCCGTCGGCAAAGCCCAGGCGCCGATAGACACTGCGCGCAGCCTGGTTGTGGCCCTCGACCTGCAGGTAGGCGCAACGCGCGCCCTCGCTGCGGGCGTCGAGCAGCAGGCGCACACACAGACGCCGCGCCAGGCCCTGGCCGCGCGCGAATTCGGCAGTGAAGATGTCGTACAGGCCGACCAGATCGGCTTCGCGGGCAAACTGGCCGCAGGCCCATAGCGCGCCGTCGGCCTGGCCGCGAATCGCCAGCGCACGAAACGGCACCGGCGACAGCGCCAGGCGTTCGGCATGGGCCTGGCTTTGCGCCAGCGGCGAGCCGCGCAGCTGGCCCACGGCCTGCGCAAAGGCCTGCAATGCCATCGGCTGCCAGACCAGGCCGGCGGGCAGGGCTTCGGGCTCGACGCCATCGAGCGCGGCCAGCGCCATCACCCGCGTATCGTCGATGCGCGGCCAGCGGCGCGCCTCGAGCAACGCATCGAGCCGGCCCGGCTCGCTGAAGGGCGTGATGCGCACGAGCATCGGCAACCCGGCCTCGGCCAATACGCGCGCCGCCAGGGCCAGTTTTTCGTCGAGCGGCAAGCGCCCGGGCGCGAGCGCATTGATGCAGCGCGCGCGCTTGGCCTTGCCGGGCGAGAAGCGAACCAGCCAGCCATCGAGCCAGCGCTGTTGCGGCGGCGCACTGGCATTCAAGCCCGCATCCTCGATGCGCGACAGCAGCCGCGCGCTGAAGGCGGGCGCCAGGCCGCTGCCGGCCTTCATGCGAGTTGCTTGATGCGCTCGATCATCTCGTGCGCGAACTGGATATAGGCCAGCGCACCCTTGGACGACGGGTCGAAGACCACGCCGGCCTGGCCGTAGCTCGGCGCCTCGGCCAGGCGCACGTTGCGCGGGATCACGGCCTTGAAGACCTTGTCGCCGAAGTGCGCTTCGAGCTGTGCGCTGACCTGCTGCTGCAGGGTGATGCGCGGGTCGTACATCACGCGCAGCAGGCCGATGACCTGCAGTTGCGGGTTGAGGTTGGCATGCACCTGCTTGATGGTATTGACCAGGTCGGACAAGCCTTCGAGGGCGAAGTACTCGCACTGCATCGGCACGATCACGCCGTGCGCGCTGCACAGGCCGTTGAGCGTGAGCAGGGAGAGCGACGGCGGGCAGTCGATGAGCACGAAGTCGTAGTCGGCGTGCGTGGCCGCCAGGGCGTCGTGCAGGCGCTGGTTGCGGCGTTCGAGCGGCACCAGTTCGATCTCGGCGCCCGACAGCTCGCGGTTGGCGCCGAGCACGTCGTAGCCGCCCTTGTCGCTGCGCCGCCGCGCTTCGGCGATGCTGGCCGATTCGAGCAGCACGTCGTAGAGGCTGAGTTCGAGCTTGCGCTTGTCGATGCCCGAGCCCATCGTGGCGTTGCCCTGCGGGTCGAGATCGACCACCAGCACGCGCTGGCCTGCCTGGGCCAGGCCGGCGGCGAGGTTGACCGTGGTGGTGGTCTTGCCAACCCCGCCCTTTTGATTGGCGATGCAGAAGATGCGCGGCATTTTGTCAGTCTCTCACGAGGCGAATGCCGAAGCCGATCAGGAACAGGCCGGCCGCGCGCTCGAGCCAGCGCGTGAGCCAGCGCTGCGCCCTGAGCTTCTCGGCCACCGCCTGGGCAAAGGCGCAGAGCAGGAGGCCGTACACCGCGGTAATGGCGGCGATGGTCACGGCCATCGCGGCAAAAGTGGGCAGGCCGCGGTGCGTGGCTGGATCGATGAAGAGCGGGAAAAAGGCCATGTAGAAGACGATGGCCTTGGGATTGAGCAGGGTGATGAAGAGGGCCTGGCGGGCGTAATCGCGCGGCTCGATTCGGATCGGCGAGGCACGGCCATCGCCCTTGGAGAACAAGAGCCGCAGGCCGACCCATGCCAGGTAGGCCGCACCCGCGTACTGCACCACCTTGAAGGCCACCGGGTAGGCCGCCAGCAGCGCGGCCACGCCGGCCACGGCGAGCCACAGCAGCACCTGGTCGCCGACGATCACCCCCAGCGTGGCCGCAGCGCCGGCGCGAAAGCCGCCTTTGGCCGTGGACGTGAGCAGCGCAAACGTGCCCGGGCCGGGCAGGGCGAGAAACAGCACGATGGCGGCGCAGAAGGCGCCGTAGTCGTGAACACCGAAAAGCGGACCGATCATGGTCGAGGCGGTTGGGGCTGCGGGCCGGCGAGATTACAGGATCGCACCGGCCTGACCGACAATCGCGCCGCCAAACGCCACCCACAGCCCATGCACAAGCCGCCCGAAGCGCCGTCCTCCCCGGCCATCCAGACCGCGCCCGTCGAGACCCTGAACCCGGCTCCGGCCGAGTCGGCCGAAGCCGTCGCGGTACCCGACATTTCCCCCGCCGCCTGCGGCGCGCGCCTGGCCGAATGCTTTCCCGCCTTGTTCGCAGCCGCCGCGCCCGACACGGCGCAGCACCCTCCCGCCCCGCCCAAGCCACTCAAGCTGCGCATCCAGGCCGATATCCAGCAGCGCGCGCCGGGCCTCTTCAGCAAGCGCGTGCTGGGCCTCTTTTTCAGCCGCTACACCACGAGCAACGGCTACCTGAAGGCGCTGACCGGCGCAGCGCAGCGGTTCGACCTCGACGGCCAGCCCGCCGGCGAGATCAGCGACGAGCACCGCCGGATGGCTGCCGAGGAACTGGCGCGTCGGCGCGAATTTCACCAGGCGCGCCGCAACGCGGAGCGCGAAACGCAACGCGAAACGCAGCGTGAGCAGCAGGCCGCGACGCAACGGCAGCGCAGCGCCGACGAGCAGGCGCGACGCGAGCGCGCGAACCTGCTGCACAGCTTCGAGACCGCGACCCTGACCAAGGCTAATTTCTGTGCGCTCAAGAACGTCACCGAGGCGGCGCTGGATGCCGCGCTGGCGCAGGCGCGCAAGGAGCGGGCCGAGTGGCGGGCCTGCGCGCCTGTCGCGGCCGGCCCCGACCCGCGGCGCGGCGGCCGGCCGCCGCTACGGCGCGGATAGGTCGTGTTGCGCTGCGGTTGATTCACAGCACCCGTGGAAATTCGCGCCGCACACGCTGGCGGTCGCCGTGGTCGAAATGCCACCACTCGGTGGCAATGCCGGCAAAGCCGCCGGCGGCCATCGCGCCGCGCAGCAGCTCGCGCGCGGCAATGTGGTCGCGGGTGATCGCGCCCGCAGCCAGCCGATCGGCTTCGAGCGCGGGATGCGAGGCCAGCGTCATTTCGTCGAAGCCGCTGCCCATCTCGAGTTCGCGGCCGTTGCCGTCGCGAAGGTTCACGTCAACGGCCATGCCAAAGGAATGGATCGAGCCGCGCCCGGGGTTGGCGAAGTAGCGCGCGGCCGGCGTGCCGGCCACGTCGCGCCAGATCGCTTCCTGCACACGTTGCGGGCGCAACGCGTCGAGCACGACGATGCGGCAAGCGGGGCGCGTGCGCGCCAGCCACGCGGCCGAAGCTTCGAGGCCGGCTGCGGCTTCGGCGCGCAGCCACGCGCAGTCGAAACGATCGTAGAACACGCGGCCGCTGAAATTGTTCGGGGTGGCATAACGCAAGTCGACGTCGATACCCTCGATGCTGGCCAGGCGGCGGAACGCAGGGTGGGCGGCGAGGTCTTCGACGCGAACGCTGGTCATGCGCGCCACAGGCCATCAAAATCGACGCGGCCCTTGGCGGCGGCCGCAGAGATGCCGGCCACGGCACAAGACCGCGCCAGCAATGCACACAGCGGGCGAAACATCATGTTGCATCGATCATAGCCACCGGCGCCACTGCTAGGCTCGCGGCGCCATGTCAACCACGATGCCCCGCCGCCCGCCCCCGGCGCCCCTGCTGCTGGCTGCGCTGGCGCTGGTGGTGGCGGGTTGCGCCACGCGCGCACCGGCACCGCCGCCGCAGACCGACGGCCCCCAAGCGCGCCTCCCGCTCGACCCGATGCAGATCCCCGACGCCTTGCCGGTACTCGAGCCGATTCGCCAGGGCGGCCCGAACAAACCCTACGCCGTGCTCGGCGAAACCTACACCCCCTTGCCGTCCGGCGCCGCCCTCAGCGAGCGCGGCCTGGCTTCGTGGTACGGCCGCAAGTTCCACGGCCGCCGCACGGCCAGCGGAGAGCGCTACGACATGTACGCGATGACGGCCGCACACCGCACGCTGCCGCTGCCGAGCTTTGCGCGCGTGAGCAACCCGGCCAACGGCCGTTCGGTGATCGTGCGCGTGAACGACCGCGGCCCCTTCATCAAGGAACGGATCATCGACCTGAGTTACACCGCCGCGCAAAGGCTCGGTGTATTCGGCGTCGCGACGGTCGAGGTGGTGCGCATCACGCCCGATGAAATCCGGCGCGGCGCCTGGCAGCCCGAGCTGGCCGGCACGCCGCCCGGGATCGAATGAGCTTAGCGATGCTTGAATGAAGGCTTCCTCTTGGCAACGAAGGCCGCCATGCCTTCTTTCTGGTCTTCGGTGGCGAACAGCGCGTGGAAAACGCCACGCTCGTAGGCGACGCCATCGGCCAGGCCGGACTCGAAAGCGCGGTTGACGCACTGCTTGGCCATCATCACGCTGGGCAGGCCGAAGGCGCAGATCGTTGCCGCGGCGGCAAAGGCTTCGTCGAGCAGCCGGTCGGCCGCCACCACGCGGCTGACCAGGCCGGCGCGTTCGGCCTCGGCGGCGTCCATCGTGCGCGCGGTCAGGATCATGTCCATCGCCTTGCTCTTGCCCACCGCGCGCGGCAGGCGCTGGGTACCGCCGGCACCCGGGACAATGCCGAGCTTGATCTCGGGCTGGCCGAATCGGGCCGTATCGGCGGCGATGATGAAATCGCAGGCCATGGCGAGTTCGCAGCCGCCCCCCAGCGCAAAGCCGGCCACCGCGGCGATCACCGGTTTGCGCACGCTCTTCAGGGCCTCCCAGTTGCGCGTGATGTAGTTGCCTAGGTAGGCGTCCATGTAGCTGTAGCCGGCCATGGCACCGATGTCGGCGCCGGCAGCGAAGGCTTTTTCGCTGCCGCTCAGCACGATGCAGCCGACGCCGGGGTCGGCGTCGAAGGCCTGCAGGGCGTGGCCGAGTTCGTCCATCAGGCGGTCGTTCAGCGCATTGAGCTGTTGCGGCCGGTTCAGCCTGACCAGGCCGGTGGCCAGCGTGCCGGGCGTGTTATCGCGCCGCTCGGTGACGATGCATTCGTAGTCCATGGGTCGGAGGTCCGTTCGTGGGTTGCACGGGGAGCGGCCACTGTACGGGCACGAGGATACGATCTTCCGGCCATCAGCGCGCCGCCGTCGGCTCGTCGGCTGGCGCGGCCTGCAGGGGTGCCGCGTCGAGCAACAGATCGATGAAGGTGTCGGCGTCCTGCTGGATGCGGATGCGCACCGGCAGGTACTGCAAGGTCGGCGCAAACCAGACCTCGGCACTCAGCTCGTTGCCGGGGCGGCGCTCGCCCAGCCGCGGCTTCAGGTGGAAGGTATCGAGCTCGCCGACCGGCGTGGCCAGGCGCTCCCGGCCGAGCACGTCATAGACCCAGCGGCCGACGCGCCGCGGCAGCGCCAGCGGCATCGTCACCGTGTTCCCCGTGCGCAGCAGTTCGGGCTGAGTCGTGAACAGCCAGGTCAGTTGCACGAACTGGCTGGCCGCGTCCTGCAGGCCGGGCAGGGCCTCGTGCCGGCTGCCGTTGGCCAGCGTCACCTGCTCGGGCGTGAACTGCAGGCTCGCGCGGCGCGCCTGCTGAAAGAGCAGACGCGTAGCTTCGTCATAGCGCCGCGGCGACAGGCCCTGCTCGCCGAGTTCGCCGTCGCTGCTCATGCGCCGCGAGATCAGCGGCGCGAAGCTCGGGCCGATGCTGATGTCGAGGTGGACTTGGTAGCGCGCGCCCTGGCGCACCCATTGCACGCGCGCATTGCCGTGCACTTCGCCGCGGTAGTTGCCGCTGAGCACATAAGTCAGGCGCGTCGAGGGCGGCCATTCGAAAGCGGCATCGGTCGCGGGCGCAGGGGCCGGCAGCGCCGCGGTCGCGGCCAGCGCTTCGATCGCCGGGGGGCTGTCCGGCGCCGGTGGCGGCGCGGGCAGGGCTTCGACCGGCGCCGAGGCTTCGGGCTCGGGCTCGGCCGCAGCCACCCGCGGCGTCGAGGCGGCCGCAGCAACCGCACGGGCCTGCGCTGGTTTCGCCCGCGCGCGCGCCAGCGCTGCGGGCGTGGGTGGCGCTGGCGGCGGCGCGGCGGG
This sequence comes from uncultured Burkholderiales bacterium, assembly GCA_902825995.1. Lineage (GTDB taxonomy): Bacteria > Pseudomonadota > Gammaproteobacteria > Burkholderiales > Burkholderiaceae_C > CADEEN01. The sequence goes on along the minus strand of CADEDE010000015.1, from coordinate 215 downwards.
CGCCAAGGCCTGCACGAAGGCGACCTCGATGCGCTGCGGCATCGGCGTGGCGCCGTCACCCCAGTCCACCAGGTTCTGCTGCAGCCACAGCGTGACCAGGGCATGCCCGAGCACGACCGTAGCCGCCAGCGCCGACCAGCCTGCGCGGCGCGGCCACCGCAGCCCGGCCGGCTTGACGCCGGGCAGGGCCAGCGAGGGCGAAGGGATGGCCACGG
>CADEDE010000014.1 GCA_902825995.1 uncultured Burkholderiales bacterium | reverse complement strand
CGCAGCGGGTCGCAAAGTCCTGGCTTCCGGACGGCGCAGGCGCAGGCGCAGGTGCGGCGGACGAGGAACCCGTTGGCTGTTGTGACGTGCCATCTGCCGAACTACCGCCGCACGCGCTGACGGATGCAATGGCGAACGCCAGCATCGCACGGTTAGCTACCTGATTGGTCAACATGATCTGGATCCTCAGTACTCAGCGCCAATGCGCAATAAACATGACTCACCCCGATTTTCAATTCGATCTTGGTCCAACCCAAGGCAAAGTCCAAAAGTAGCCATAAGTTCTGTAACAAACTGATGGTCGGCTGACCCATGTCAACCGATCCTGTGACTGGACCGGCTCAGGCCGGCGCTGTGAGGTGTCGGGTTCGATAGTTCGCGAGCATGCGCAGCCCGAAGCGCAACCGTGATCGATCCCAAGGCGTAAACCGAGGCAGCTGGAATGGATCGCAACGTGAGTCGGCGGCGCCCGGTGCGGTGGACACCGCAGCGTCGAAACCCAGATCGCGCGCCATCGCCGCGTGTGCGGGGCCGTAGTCCTGCCCCGGACGACCGTTGGGGTAAGCGAACAGGCCGACCCGCGCACCGATCAGGGCCTCGAGGATGCGCCGGCTTTCGCTCATCTCCCGACGTGCGTCGTCGGGCGCCATCCGCGCCAGGATCGGATGCGACACCGTGTGCGCACCGATCTGCATGCCGGCCCGGTGCAGCGCAAGCACTTGATCGCTGCGCATCATCAGATCGTTCGGCAGTAGCGCGCCCGAACGAGTCGCGATCACCGTGACCGTGGCGTCGCGCTGTGCCTGCGGCAGGTACTTCACCGCGTTGATGATGGCAGTGAACGCGTCCCGCTTGGCGGCGGCGTCGCCAACGCGGTGGACGGTGGCGATCGGCCCCGCATCTTGTACGCCACGCAGGTCGAGAAGCGCATGCGGCGTGCGGCGCACGGCCTCGATCACCGTGTCGTTGAACATGCGGCCACCATCGAGAAACCCGGTCGCGACGAAGAAGGTCGCACACAGTCCGTGGCGGGCAAGAATCGGCAGCGCAACATCGTGGTTGTCGGCGTAGCCGTCGTCGAAGGTGATGGCAAGCGCACGCGCCGGGAGGCGGCGCTCGGCCAGGCCGCGCACCGCTTCGTCGAGCGGCAACACATTGAACCAGCGTCCCAACCAGCCACAGACCTCGTCGAACCGCGCCGCGTCGAGTTCGCCGGGCAGCAACGGGTCCGGCACCGCGAGAATGCGGTGGAAGATCAGTATCGACAGGCGGCCGCGATCACCGCCGGGTGCAAACGCATTGAACAGCCAGCGCATCGCGGGCCTCTCAGGCCACGAATCCGCGGCGGCAGGTTGCGGCGCAACGGCGACGCGGCCCAATTCGAGGTGGGCGTTGCGCCACTTCGCTCATCGCCCGGATCCTTTTGTCAGCGCCTGGATCATTGGCGGGCTCGCGGATCCCTTGGCACGCGACCGCTCACGGACTGTCGCATCGACCAAGACGACAAAGGCGACGAAGTAGTAGGGCATGTCGAAATGCACGAGGGTGAGAAATGCGCCGCCGGCGGCAAAGCCGATCAGGCTGATCTGAACGCTTTTCATGAGCATCGGTACCCAAGGCCCGAACTCGGCATCGTCCCTAGTGTCCTTCGCCAAGCGGCCTGCGGTATGCCATGTCAGCACGCCGAGCAGCAGATACAGCGCCAGGCCCGGAAAGCCGTGCTCGCCCAAGGCCTGGAAGTAGATGCTGTGTGCCACCGGTGTGAATCCCTCAATGGGGTTGTCGCCAGACGGTGCATAACGCGAAAAAACCGCCTCAGTGTCGGTTGCGAAGCCCGCACCAGTGATCGGCCGGTCGAGTGCGAGGTTCCAAAGGGTTCGCCACGTATAGAGTCGAGACATCGCCGAATTATCCTGCTCATAGGTGCCGATCGTCTCCATGCGAGAACTCCACTTATCGGGCATGAAAGCAACTCCCCCGGCAAGCACGCAGGCAAGGACCGCCGTTGATAACACAGGGCGTTTTCCTTTCAGACCCAGTACCAGGAGCATCGCCGCCAGCGCGATGAGCGCGCCGCGCGAGTAGGTTCCGAGGATGGCGGCGCCCGTCGCGAAAGTGCTGAAGTACATCAACCAACGGACAGACTTTGCACGGGCGGTTCGCACTAGGTAAACCATCAGCGGGATCAGCATCGTGAGCGCGACGGCCAACTCATTGTTGCCTTCGACCATGCTGTCCGGAGGGCCCCACACACGGTTCGACCCGCCGGTGGCCACGGTCCAGACACCGCCCTTGACGCCGTAGAACCCGATCGACACGGTGACGGTCCAGACCAGCATCTCGATCTGCAGCCTGCCCCTGATGAGCAGCAGGGTGACGAACATCATGATGTGGATCTTGACCACGAATATCCAACGCTCATAGACGATCTCGGGGGTATTCATCGCGAACAGGCTGGTCAGCGACATCCACGCCAGGAAGGCTAGATAAACCGTCGTGATCGAACCGGTTGGAAACGGATGCCGCTTGCGCGTGAAAAACGCACCGACGAGCGTCGCGACGGCGACCATCGAGGCAAACGGCATTGCGTACGCGAAACCCCATGTCCCCCGATGGGGATTCATCAGCGACAACCATGCCCACGCATACGCACCGATGTGGGGTCGGAACAGTGCGGCGGCGATGAGCCCGCCGACCATCAATGTGACAACAATATCGCGCATGCCGGGCTTCGCTGCCTAGCCGCGACTCAGGCGGTCTTCGGGAACCTCGGCCGCATGCGCGCCCGGACGCACCATGCCGCCCCCTGCGGGCGGGCCTTCGGCAAACCCGGATCCTCCCCGCGCACCCGCAAGCCGCGACAGAAGATCGAGCTGCGCGCGACTCGTCTGTTCCCAGCCGAATCCTTCGGCGTAAATGCGCACGGCGCTTCGCGGCGGCGCCGCATCGAGCTGCCGGCCAATGGCCATCGCGATCGCCGCTGCACTGCGTTCCTCGACGAGCACGCCGACACGGTCGATGACCACCTCGGACGTACCACCGACCCGCGTTGCGACCACCGGCGTGCCGCAGGCCATCGACTCGAGCAACACGTTGGCCCAACCCTCGCGACTCGACGCGAGCACCAGCGCGTCGGCAGCGCTGTACCAACGGGCGAGTTGTTCGTTGGCGACGGTCCCGGCGAAGCTAACACGTGCCAGCACGCCCCGCTCCCTGGCGCGCTGCTCGAGCCGTACCCGCTCCTCGCCACTGCCGACAACGACGAGTCGCACCTGCGGATGGCGTTCGGCGAGCAGGGGCAGTGCGTCGATAACGAGGTGGTGTCCCTTCAGTTCGACGAGATTGCCAACCGACAGCAACAGCGGCGATCCTTCGAGCCCAAGTTCGCGCCTTGCCTGGTCCTGCGGCAATGGCCGGAAGCGCTCCAGATCGACACCATTGCGAAAGACATGCAGCCGCGCCGGGTCAACATTCCAGCCGCGCAGCACGTCAACGAGGGCGGCGCATACACCGATCGACGCGTCGGCTCGCCGCGCGGCCCACTGGATCATATGCCGGGGCAGCCAGTACTTTGGGATCAGGTTCAGGTCGGTTCCGCGCGCTGTAATCGTGACCGGTTTGCCGAGCATGCGGCCAAGCATCACCGCGGCAACGCCATCGGGATAGAAATAGTGTGCGTCGATAACGTCGATCTCGAAACCCTCTGCGGCCAGCCGGCGCAGCGGTCCGATCGAACCCGCGGCGAGCAGCAACGGCGCAACGCTCATGCCGACCCGCGGAATCGAAAGGTAGCGCGGATGCAGCACGTCGATGCCATTGCGCATTTCGCGTTTCGGCGTGGCGGCAATGCGCGCGTACTGGCCAAAGCGCGGATGCCTGGACGGGAACCACGGTACGGGCGCCATCACCTTGGTTTCCACGCCGCCCGTGCGCAGTAACTCGCGCAGCCGAGTCTCGACGAAGATGCCGTGCCCCGGCCTCGTACTGCTCGGATACAGCGTCGAGTAGAGCAGCGTGCGAATCGGGCGTGCCATGGTCATTGCAGCGGCGCGCTGGTCCACTTCGTGTGCAAACCTGGCCAACGGACCGATGCAGGCCATACGCTGCCAGTCTTCACCAGCAGATCCCCTCATAGGACGCAGCGCCGCAATGGCGAAGCTCTTCGTAACCGGAGAGGTCCACGATCCGGCGCCCCGCGGCATGCGCACGGATCGCCTTTCGCGCCTCGGCGTCGGCATGGCCGACCACGATGACTTCCGCCTCCTCCAGAGCCTGCTCGGGCGTCGGCTTCAGCAGCCGCTCCAGGTGCGGCACTTCGCGGTCGATGTACTCCTTGTTCTTGCCGAGCAACCGGCTGAGGCGGACGAAACCGTCGTAGATCGCAATGTCGAAGCCGCGGCCGATCAGCCGCTCGGCCAGTGTGACCAGGGGCGAGTCGCGCATGTCGTCGGTGCCGGGCTTGAAGGCCAGGCCGAACAGTGCGACTCGCTTGCGCCCGCCTGTAGCAATCATCGAATAGGCCCGATCGATGTGGGCCGCATTGCTGTCGAGCAGGCCGGCCAGCGCAGGAATCGGCACGTCGGCCTGGCGCGCGAGCGTGAGGAAGCCTTTGACCTCCTTGGGCAGGCAGGAGCCGCCGAACGCGAAGCCTGGGCGCAGGTACGCGGACGAGATGTTGAGCTGCGTGTCCTGACAGAAGATTCGCATCACCTCGCGGCCATCCAGGCCGTAGCTTTTCAGCACCGAGCCGGCCTCGTTGGCGAAGACGATCTTCATCGCGTGGAAAACATTGCACAGGTACTTGACCGACTCCGCCACGCGGCACGATGTCCGCACCATCGGCCCTGGAATGCCGGCGTACAGGGCTTCCACAACGGCATAGCCAGCGTCGTCGAGGCTGCCGATCACGGTTTGCGGCGGGTGGTGGAAATCCTTCACCGACGAGCCTTCGCGCAGGAATTCAGGGTTGAATACCAGCGACAGGCGGTCGCCCACCTTGCGGCCAGCGCTGGCTTCGAGGACCGGCAACAGGCTGTCTTCGGTGGTGCCTGGCGGAATGGTGCTGCGCAGTACGACGGTGTGAGAGCCCGCCTTGCTGCGCAGCACCTTGCCGATGGAGCGAATGACATTCTCGACGGCGCTGAGGTCGGGCGCGAAGTTGGCCTTGGCCGGCGTGGCTACAGAGATGAGCGATACCTCGGAATTGAGCACCGCGTCCTCGACGTCGTCGGTGGCGCGAAGCACGCCTCTGCGGACGGCGGCGTCGATCAGTTCGTTGATGCCCACCTCAACCACCGGCGATGCGCCGGCGTTGATCATCTGAACTTTGGTCGAGTTGGTATCGACGCCGATGACGCGATGGCCCAGCTCGGGCAGGCAGGCACAGGATACGGCGCCCACATAGCCGAGGCCGAAAATGCTGATCTTCATGCGGCGCTTTCGAGGGAGTTGGCACGCCGCGGCGCGAAGGCGAGGCAAGCGTTTTCGATGATAGCGTCCAGCCGTTGCATCGAATGCGGCCAAGCGTGGTGGCTGAGCATTCGTGCACGGCCGGCCGTTGCCAGCCGCGCTCGTTCGGCCGGGCTCTCAACGATGCGCAGCACGGCCCGCGCGATATCTGCCGCGCTGTCGGCAACCAGGAAGTGCTGCTCGGCTTCGGCATCGACGCCGCCGGCCGCGGCGCTGCTGGTGACTACCGGCACGCCCATCGCCATGGCTTCGAGAATCTTGTTCTGCGTGCCGCGCGCGATCGCCAGCGGCGCAACCATCAAGGCCGAGCCGCGGATGAACGGGCGCACATCGGGCACCGAGCCGGTGACGGTGACACCCGGCAGCTCACCGAGTGCGCGCATCGCGGGCGAGGGGTCGGCGCCGACGATCAGCAGCTTCATCGTCGGCCGCTTTGCCTTCAACAGCGGCCAGACTTCCCTGCAAAAGCGCGCCATGCACTCCTGGTTCGGGTAGTAATCCATGCGGCCGATGAAGCTGATGGTGTCGGCGTCGTAGGCGCCATCGGTCGGGCAGAAGAAATCGGCATCGACGCCGTTCGGAAACCAGTCGGTCGCCGCGCCGGTGGCGTAGCCGTCGAGCGTCTGCCATTCCGCGCGCGTGGTGGCGGTGCAAAGATCGAAGCGTTTGGCCAGGCGCTTTTCGGCGCGCTGCATCTTGCGGCCTTCGAGCGTATAGCCCAGCGACAGCGGCAAGGGTTTGTAGTTCGCGTATTCGAGCCACTTCTGCGAATCCATGTCACCGAAATCGAGGATCTTGGGTACCTCGGTGACATGCTCGACGTACTGCGCTACCGACGAGCAGTGCACGAAGATCAAATCCCAGCGCTGCGTGGCCAGCAGACGCCGCACCTTGGCGGCCAGTTCCCTCGAGTAGAAGTAGCCCATCGACGACGGCGTGAGCAGCGGCAGGCGCGCGATCATGCGCGCCCACTGCACCGGCTCGTTCACACGCCCCATCTCGAAGGCCGTGCAGTGCGGCGCGATACCGCGGCCTTCTTCGGCTTCGGCTTCGGAGCGCACCAGCGAGCACACCGTGACCTGGTGCCCCACCGCCTGCAAGTGCCGGATCATGTTGAACGGCCGGATCTTGCCGCCGCGCTTGGGCGGGTAGGGAAAGCGGTGGCAGACGTAGAGGATATTCATGCGGCGACGTGGTGCTTGAGCTCGTCGGCCACATCGGCCGGCTCGCGCCGGTCGAGATAGACCCGGCTCCAGATTTCGAGGTTCATCAGCGCCAGCAAGGCGTCGGTACCGTCGCTGCGGTTGGCCGCGTGGTCGGCCATCAAACCGCTGATCGTGGGCGCGTTGAACAGCCCGCGCGCGCGCACCACCTCGGGAGCCAGCAGGGCCTTCAGCACGGGCGCCAGTTCCTTCTTCAACCAGGCGCCCATCGGCGTGCCGAAGCCACGCTTCTTGCGGTGCAGGATGTCGCGGGGCAGCATCGGCGCGAGTGCGGCCTTCATGATGTGCTTGAGCTGGCCGCCCTTGATCTTGATGCTCGCCGGCATCGCAGCGGCCATCTCGACCAGTTGGTGATCGAGCAGCGGCACGCGGCATTCGAGAGAGACGGCCATGCTCATCTTGTCGGTGAGCAGCAGCAGATCGTCGGGCAACTGGGTTTCAGCGTCGACCGCGAGCAGGCGGTTCAATTCGTCCGTTGTGCCGGCGCCGCGAAAGGCCCGCGCGAGCAGGTCGTCGCCCGCCAGCGGTGCATCGAGCAACATGGCGGCCACGGCCTCGCGGCCGATCACCTGCAGGTAGCTGCGGTAGCGCTCGTCGGCGCCCATTTCGGCGCTGGCCACGAAGCCCTTGGCCAGACGCATGACGTTGAGCAGTTTCGTGTGACGATCGGCGGGCAGGCGCCGCGCCACCACCGAAGCCGCGCGCCGCGCCCAGTTCGGCAAAGCCTGGAAACGCTGCGCGTAGTGGCCGCCGAGGTAGCGCCGGTAGCCTCCGAAGAGTTCGTCGCCACCCACGCCGGAGAGAATGACCTTGACATCCTGGCGCGCAAATTCCGAGACCAGGTAAGTCGTGATGAAGGCCGTATCGGCGATCGGCTCGTCCAGGTGCCACAAGAGGCGCGGCAGCAGGCCGACCACATCGGGCTTGACGACGATTTCGCGGTGCTGCGTGCCGAAGAGTTGCGCCACGCGCCGGGCGTAGGGCAGTTCGTTGTACAGCGCTTCGGCCTCGCCGCCTTCAAAGCCGATGGCGTAGGTGCGGATCGGCTGCTGCGAGTGGCGCGCCATATAGCCGACCACGGCGCTCGAATCGACGCCGCCCGAGAGGAAGGCGCCAATCGGCACATCGCTGACCATCTGCATCGCCACCGAAGCTTGCATCTGCGTGCGCGCGCGCTCGATCCATTGCGCTTCGGTGGCCTCGCGATCGATGCGCTCGCTGATGCGCCAGTAGCGCCATTCGCGCACCTGGCCGCCCTCTACCGCCAGCAGCGTGGCCGGCGGCAATTTGCGCAGGCCCTTGAACAGGCAATGCGGCGCGGCGACGTAGCCCAGGTGCAGGTAGTCGGCCAGTGCCGTGCGCTCAATCTCGGTATTCACACCCGGCAAGCCGAGCAGGGCCTTGGCCTCGGTGGAGAAGGCCAGCCGGCGCACATCCTGCATCACATACAGCGGCTTGATGCCGAGGCGGTCGCGGCCGACCAGCAGGCGGCGGCGCCGCGCATCCCAGAGCGCAAATGCGAACATGCCGTTCAGGCGTTGCACGAAATCGTCGCCTTCGAGTTCGTACAGCGCCAGCAGCACTTCGCTATCGGAGCCGGTCTTGAAGCGATAGCCCTTGGCTTGCAGTTCGGCGCGCAACTCGCGGTAGTTGTAGATCTCGCCGTTGCAGACCAGCCAGATCGAATCGTCGGCATTGGACAGCGGCTGGTGGCCGCCGGCCAAGTCGATGATCGACAGGCGGCGCATCGCAATGCCGCAGGCGCCGTCGATATGCAGGCCTTCGTCGTCGGGGCCGCGGTGGCGCGTCAGCTCGCCCATCGCCGACAGCAGTGCCGACTCGACGGGCTTGCCGTCGAAGTGGATCAGGCCGTGGATGCCGCACATGGCCGCTGTCAGCCCACCGCCGGCACGGGCTGGCCGCGGGCCTGCAAGGCGCGTTGATAGACGCCGGCATAACGCGCCACGCTGTTGCCCCAGGTGCGCTCCTGCTCGACGAATCGCCGCGCCTGCGCGCGCATCGCCGGCCACTCGCTGCGGCGGGCCAGCGCGTCTTCGAGCGCCACCTCGAGCGCCACCGCATTGCCGGCCGGGCACAGAAAACCGGTCTGGCCGTGGCCGATCAGCTCACGGTGGCCGCCCACGTCGCTGGCCACGAAGATACGGCCCTGGGCCATCGCTTCCAGAGGCTTGAGTGGCGTGACCAGGTCGGTCAGCCGGCTCGGCAAGCGCGGGTAGGCCAGCAGGTCGATCAGTTCGTAGTAGCGCTGCACCTCGGCATGCGGCACACGGCCGGTGAAGACCACGCAACCCTCCAGCCCGGCCTGCGCCACCTGCGCCTTCAGCGCCGCGTCCTGCGGCCCGCCGCCGACCAGCAGCACGCGCAGTTGCGGGTGGCGTGGCCGCATCCGGCGCACGGCTTCGATGAGCAGGTGCAAGCCTTCGTAGTGGTAGAACGAGCCGGCAAAACCGAGCACGGTGGCACCCTGCAGGCCCAGGCGTTGTTGCAGGCCGTGGTCGGGCGCGACGCCGAACCGAAAGCTGGCCACATCGACGGCATTCGGGATCACGGTGATCTTGTCGTCGGCGACGCCGCGCACGGCGATATCGCTGCGCAGGCCCTCGCAGATCGTGGTCACCTGGTCGGCGCGGCGCAGCGCAAACGATTCGACCGCGCGCGACAGGCGGTAGCGCAGGCTGCCCTCCTGGGTGGTGCCGTGATCGACGGCAGCGTCTTCCCACGAGGCGCGCATCTCATAGACCACCGGCACATTCAGGCGCCGCCGCAGCCACAGCGCGGGCAGGGCGTTGAGCACCGGCGAGTGCACGTGGAGGATGTTCGGTCGCACCTGTTCGACCACCGTTTGCAGGCGACGCTCGAGGTCGCGCATCAGATCGAACTCGGCCATGCCGGGCAGGCGCGCGCCGCCGACCGCAGCACCCGGGGTGCGAAAAAAGTGCCAACCGTCGATTTCCTCTTCGCTCGCCAGGCCCGCGGTGTGTTTGGGGCTGGTGAGGTGAAAGGTCTGCCAGCCCAGGCGCCGTTGCTCGGCGAGGATCGAAAGCGTGCGAAACGTATAGCCGCTGTGTAGCGGCGTGGAGTGGTCGAGGACGTGGAGGATGCGCAAGGACATCACTGCAAGGCCACTTCGCGCCGGTCCTGCGGCACGCCGCTCGCGGCGGGCATGCCGCCTTCGCCGCCGTTGCGCAGGAAGGCCTCGAACATCAGCAATGTCCACAGCGGCGCGCTGTAGTCGCGCGTGCCGGCCTGGTGGGCATCGACCAGGTGTTCCAGGTAGCGCCGGTTGAACCAGCCGGTGCCGGCCAGTCGCTCGCCGAGCACGGCCTCGCGCACTCGCGCTTTCAGCGGGCCGCGGAACCAGCGCGCCAGCGGCACGGCAAATCCCATCTTCGGTCGGTACAGCACCGCGTCGGGCAGCTTGGGCTCCATGGCCTTCTTCAGCAGCAACTTGGCTTCACCGCCACGCAACTTGAGCGACGACGGCAGCGTGGCCAGCCACTCGACGAGCTTGTGGTCCATCAGCGGCTCGCGGACTTCGAGCGAATGCGCCATGCTGGCGCGATCGACCTTGGTATTGATATCGCCGACCAGGTAGGTCTTGGTATCGAGGTACTGGATCAGCGCCAGTGCATCGTCGGTATTGGCCTTGGCCGCGTGGCGCTCGAAGACCTCCTGCGCGTCGTAGCCACCGAGCTCAGTCAGCAGGCGCGGGCTGAAGAGTTGCGCGCGCATCGGGCCGCGCAGGATCGACATCGAATGGAAATAGGCTTCGACCGAAGTGCGTGCCAGACCTTCAAAGGTCGTCTTGGCGCGAAAGACGCGTGGCGCCCAATCGGCTTTCGGGTAGGCGCGCGCCAGGGCGCCGAACAGCGGCCGGCGCAGGCCCAGCGGCATGGCCGCGCGCAGGCCCTCTTCCAGCATATGCAGGCGGTAGCGGCGGTAGCCACCGAAGCTTTCGTCGCCGCCATCGCCCGACAGCGCCACCGTGACATGCTTGCGCGCGAGCTGGCAGACGCGGTAGGTGGGGATCGCCGAGCTGTCGGCATAGGGCTCGTCGTACAGGTGCGCCAGCGTATCGATCAGGTCGAAATCGTCGCTCTTCACCATCTCGACGCGGTGGTTGGTGCGGTAGCGGTCGGCGACCATTTGCGCGAACGCGGCTTCGTTGAAGGCCGGGTCGTCGAAGGCAATCGAGCAGGTATTGACCGGCTCGTTCGACAGGCCGGCCATGGTGGCGACCACGGCGCTCGAATCGACGCCGCCGGAGAGGAAGGCGCCGAGCGGGACTTCGGAAATCAAGCGCAGACGCACCGATTCTTCGAGCTTGGTGGCGAGCGTGGCGCAGGCCTCTTCGAGGCCAATCGTGGCGTTGGTGGTGAAGCGCACGTCCCAGTATTCGCGCGGCTCGCCCACCGACTCGCCGCGGCGGATCAGCAGGGTGTGCGCCGGCGGCAGCTTGCGTGCCTGGCGGTAGATGCAGCGCGGCTCGGCGACGTAGCCGAGGGCGAAATATTCTTCGACCGCCAGCGGGTCGATATCGCGTTTCAAGCCGCCATGCGCCATCAGCGATTTCAACTCCGAGCCGAAGACCAGGTGGCCATCGTCGAGCAGGGCGTAGAACATCGGCTTCACGCCCAGGCGGTCGCGCGCGAGGAAGAGCGAGCCGCGGTTGCGATCCCACAGCGCAAAGGCGAACATGCCGCGAAAGCGTTCGACGCAGGCTTCGCCCCACGCTTCCCAGGCATGCACGATGCATTCGGTATCGCTCTTGGTGTGGAAGATATGGCCCAGGGCCTGCAACTCGGGAATCAATTCCTGGTAGTTGTAGATCTCGCCATTGAAGACCACGCACACCGTACCGTCTTCATTGAACAGCGGCTGCTGGCCGGTGGCCACATCGATGATCGACAGGCGCCGATGCCCGAAGCCCAGGCCGGGCTCGAGATGCAGGCTGCCTTCGTCGGGGCCGCGGTGATGCTGCGATTCGTTCATGCGATGCAGCACCGCGCGGTCGATCGTGCGCGCCGAGCGGGTGTCGAAGATGCCGGTGATGCCGCACATGGTTTTGTTCAGACTCCCTGGAGCTGCGGACGCGCGCGGGCGAGGTTTTCGTCGTAGAGATTTCGATAGGCCGCGACCATCGCCGACAAACTGAAGCGTGCTTCGACGGCCGTGCGGCCGGCCGCGCCCATCGCGGCGGCGCGTTCGGGTGCGAGCGCCAGGCTGGCCAGCGCGTCGGCCATCGCGGCCACGTCGGCTGCGGGCACGACGATGCCGGTTTTGCCGTGGGCCACCAGATCGGCATTGCCGCCGACATCGGTGGCGATGACCGGCAAGCCGCTGGCCATGGCTTCGAGGATGGTATTGGAGATACCCTCGGCCAGCGAGGGCAGCACGAAGCAGTGCAGGCCGCGCATGAGTTCGGCCACGTCGCTGCGCTCGCCCGGCAGCCAGGCCAGGTCGGCCACGCCTGCGGCTTGGAGCACGGCCAGGCACTGCGCGCGCAGTGGGCCGTCGCCGACGAGCACCAGGCGCAGGCGCTCGCGCAGTGCCGGGTTCGAGGCCAGCGCGCGAATGAAAGCCTGCGCCAGGCTGACTTGGTTCTTCACCGCTTGCATGCGCCCGACCGTACCCAACAGCCAATGCTGAGCCGGATCGAACGGGCAGCCTGCGATGAGCGCTGGTGCCGCTTGCGGGCGAAAGCGCGTGGTATCGACGCCGTTATAGATCTGCGTCACCTTGTGTGCGGCAACGCCGATGCGCTCGGCCAGATAGCCGGCCAAATCGCGCGACAGCGCCACGTAATGCGTGACGAAGGGGCGGTACAGGCGGCGCAGCCACTGGTATTTGCGGTTGCGGCCATCGAGGTCGCCGACATCGCGGCCGTGCTCGCCGTGCAGACGAACCGGCACACCGGCCAGCCAGGCCGGCACGACGACCTCGAGCGCAGCCAGGTTGCGGGTGTGAACGATGACCGGGCGCAAGCGGCGCATCAGCGCGAACAAACGCGGATAGAGCCACACGCCATGACCTGGGCCCTTGTGCAGGGCGATGAACTCGACATCGTTCTTGCGAATACGCTGGCGAAAATCGGTCACCTCGGTCAACGCCACCACGGCGTGCCGGTAGGCCTCGGCCGGCAGGTGGTTGATCAGGTTGACGATGCCGTTTTCGAGGCCGCCGGTGTCGAAGCGGTGCATCACGTGCATGACCAGTGGCCTGTCGTCGCGCGGGGGGTGCTCAGTCGCCATCGCGCGCCTGCCTCAACTGAAGATCGATGGCCGCGAGGTGCTCGCGCAGGATGGCGTCGAGCCGCGCATCGGCATCGCCCGGGCGCTGCTCGGTCGCATAGACGATGACCACCGCAGCGTCGTCGCCACGGCCCAGCAGGCGATACCAGGCGCCCCAGGCCTTGGCGCGAACGTCGCTCGCCTCGAACCGGCCATTGACCCAGTAGATCTGGCGCACGGCCAGCGTGGTGGTGTCGGACGACGACAGGGGGCGGCGCAGGCGCGCCGTTCCGACGACGAGATCGTGCTTGCCCATATCGACGCTGCGGCTGCCCGAATCGGCCACCACCCAGAACGGATCGCCGGCGCGCACCAGGGCATTGTTGGAGCTCACCAATTTACGCTCCGGATCCTGGCCGCGGTAGTAGCCGATAAAGAAGCCCACCGGTTGCCCGCGCAGGCGGTAGCGGCGCTCCACAGTGGCCGATGGGTTCGCAAAGGCTGGCGTCCAGGCCGGCAACACACCGTCGCCGACCACGCCATCGCCGGCGATGGCGGGCGCGGCCAGTTGTGGCGTACCGTGGTCTTTACCTGTATCCAGGGCCTGAAGCACGAGCCCAGGCAGGACAAGCAAGGCCAATACGGCTGCCGACATCGCCCATAGGCCTCGGCCGCCGCCGGGTCGGATTGGATGGTCTTGCGCTGGCACGACCGGGACTGCATCGACAGGCGCTTCGGACCAGCGCGCACCGATCAGAAACATGAGGCCCACGACGACGCCGAAGAACAACCAGCCGTAAATCAGGTGATCGACACCGACCGCCAGCTTGTTATTCGAAAGGTGCCCGATCATCACGATCATGTACGCGCGCAGCCAATTGGCAACGATCGGCACGACCAGTGCCACCAGCATGAACAGCATGCGGCGCCGGGTCGAGCGGTAGTTGAGATAGGCATACAGCGCGCCGACCATCAGCGATGCGATCAGATAGCGCACGCCACTGCAGGCTTCGACCACCGACCAGGTTCCCGAGGGAATGACGAACTGCAAGCCGTCGCGGTACACCGGAATCCCGGATAAGCGCAGCGCGAACACAGTGAAGTCGGCCGTGCGCTCCATCAGCCAGGGCAGCAGGAACTCCCCGAACGGCACGGCGAAAAACAGAAAGCAGAGCGGGAAGAGTAGGACGCGCGCCGCCGGCCAGCCGGCCAACGCTGGAACGGACAGGGCGATGAATGCGACGAATGCGAATTGACGCAGCGGATTGACTTCGGCGACGTCGCCGACAAGCCAGATCGCCGCCACCGCAGCCATGGCAATCAGTGCCGACGGCGCAGGCCTGAACGTGGGCGCGAGAGCCACCAGGGTTGCGCGCTGCCGCCACAGCAACCACAGCGTGATGAACGGAACAATATAGCCATGCGCGAATGTTTCCGATTGGCCCCAGAGCGTGACCAATCCAAGTGCGGTATCGCGGTACAGCCAGATCGTCGCCAAGATGAGCGTGACGATGGCAGTGGCCGTCGGACCCCAGGCCCGGCGCGCGGGATTTGCGCCGCCACGGTTCATGGCGTCGCCACGGTCAACCGAGGTTGCGAACCACATAGGGCCCGAGCCAATTCGCAAAGCCCAGCGGCATGCGCCGCCACGATTCGATCAAGAACTTGTACTTCGCATTCGCCGGGTTGTTCTGCGGCACGGCGTCGCGCTTGTAGAGGCAGTATTCGTAGCGCAAGGGTGTCGGCTCGAAGCCCCAGTTTTTCTTGAATGAGTAGGGGCCGGTGCCCTGCTTGCTGCGGCCGTAATCGAAGAGCTTGATGCCGCGCGCACAGGCGCGGCGCATCAGATCCCAGTATTTGAAATCGTTGGCGGCCAGCTCGCGCGCATCGACATGGTCGCCGGCGTAGTAGGGCAGCACTTCGTCACGAAAGTAGAAGCTGAGCACGCTGCTCAAGGCGCGGCCGTCGGGGGCAACCACGGTGAGGACTTCGGCGTCGCGGCCAAACTCGCTCAGCAGGGCTTCGAAGTAGCGCCGCGACAGCGCGGGCGTACCGTGGCGGTGCACGTTGTCGGCATACAGCGGAAAGAAGCGCTCGACCCCCGCATCGATCTCGCCGCGCAACTCGTTCTTGATGCCCTTGCGCACCATCGCCCGCTGCTTGCGCGGAATGGCCAGCATATTGGCCTCAACGTCGGGCAGGATCGGCTTGCGAAAGGTGACGTACAAATCCTGCGCCGGCCAATCGGCATGGCGGGCTTGTACGTTGCGCAACTCCAGATGCGCCACGCCGAGCTGTTGCGCCAGGCGCTGCGCTGCGTCTTCAAGCGCGTCGGCAGCCGCCGGGCTGGTGGCCGCCACGCCGCCATAGACCGCAAAAGGCAGGCTGACCAGCGAGCTGCCGAAGAGCAGGCTGCGCACATGCGCCAGCGGCAGCACGCCTTCGATGCGGCCGTCGGTTTGGCAATAGAGGAAGTGCGTGTCATGGCGCATGCACTCGCGCAGCACGCGCTGCCAACCGGCGCGGTGAAAGAAGGTCGCGCCGGGACATGACAAGACGAATTCGTCCCAGCGCGCGGCTGTCGGCCCGTCATTCGGCTGGAGGCGCAGAACCTGGGCCATCGGCTCAGTGCAGCGCCTGGCGCAGGAAGATGTGATCCATGCGGCCCCAGGCAAAGTCGCCGAGCAACTGCTCCAGGCGGCCGGGCATGCGGTCGATATTCACGTAGTGGCGAAAGCGCGTCCTGGCGTCGATGCCGGCCACGCGCGGTTGTTCGGCGTCGATCTCCCAGGGGTGGAAGTAGAAGATCGCCGGCTGGCCGTCGCGCCGATTGACCTGGCGCAGCATCCAGCGCGACAGGGCATAGGGCAGCAATCTGAAATAGCCGCCACCGCTGGACGGGAAATTGCGGCCGCCCCAGCGCAATGTGCTGATCGGGATCTCGAGCACGCCTGCGCGCGCCCGGTGCGCGAATCTTGGCGCCTCAGGCATGCCATAGTGATCGTGGTGAATCGGGTAGATGCTCGAGCTGTAGCGATAGCCGGCGCGCGCCAGGCTGTCGAAGGCCCACAGGTTGCCGCCGCCGATCGAAAAGCTCGGGGCGCGATAGCCCTGCACCGCGACACCGCCAACGTCTTCCAGCAGTTTTTTGGCGCGCTCAATATCGGCGAAGAATGCGGCTTCGCTCAGGTCAGAGGCGCGCTCGTGGCCATAACCGTGGCTGGCCAGCTCGTGGCCCTGCGCGACGATCTGACGCACCAGTTGCGGGTAGCGCTCGGCAATCCAGCCGAGGGTGAAAAACGTGGCCTTCGTGCCGCGCCGCTCCAGCATGGCCAGGATGCGCTCGACGTTGCGCTCGACCCGGCACTCGCGCTGCGGCCATTCGCTGCGCGCGATGAAGGGCGCAAAGGCCGAGACCTGGAAATAGTCCTCGACATCGATGGTGAGTGCATTGACCGTTGGCGCCAGGCTCACGAAGCGTCTCCGGCGGGCGGTTTGCGCACGGCATTCACCAGCTTCTTCAGCGTTTCCAGCGTGTCGAGATTGATTTGTTCGAGGCGCTGCAGGCCGCGCTCGAGGCGCTGCAGCCGGTCGCCGTGCTGCGCATCGGCCAGGCTGCCCAGATGCTGAGAGATCGCGTCGGCGGCGCCGGCATCGAGCGACAGTCGCGCGACGTCCACATCCAACGACATCGACCCGCCGGCCTGTTCGCTGCGTGCGCCGGGCATGGTGCCCATCGTGCCTTCGACGGCCAGCTCATTGACGACTTCGTTGACATCCTCGGCGCCGATCGCGGCCTTGGCCGACAGAAACCCGGCCAGCAGCAGGCGGTCGCACAACGAGTTGATACGCCGCGGAATGCCCTTGCTGGCCTTGAAAATCAGGCCGATCGCTTCCGACGAAAACGGCGTGCCGTTGACGGCGCCGGCGCACTTGAGCCGATGTTCGATGTAGTGCTGCGTATCTTCGAGGTCCATCGGCCCGATGTGGCAGGTGGCCGCAACGCGCTGGCGCAATTGCTCCATCTCGGGGCGCTGCAGGATGCGCTTGAATTCGGGCTGGCCGACCAGGAAACTCTGCAAGAGCGCCTGCGTGCCGAGTTGGTAGTTGGAGAGCATGCGCAGCTCTTCGACCGCGCGCGGCGAGAGGTTTTGCGCTTCATCGACGACCAGCAGGCAGCGCATGCCCTGGCTGGCCTGGTCGATCAGGAAGGCCTCCAGCGTGATCAGCAACTGCGCCTTGGCCACGCCGGTGACGTTGACGCCGAAGGCCGCGCCGACCATACGCAGGGTGTCCTCGGCGTCGAGCTGGGTCGTGACCAGCTGGCCGACGTTGACATTGCTGTTGTTCAGGCTGTCGAGCAGGCCACTCAGGATGGTGGTCTTGCCGGCGCCGATTTCGCCGGTGATGACGATGAAGCCTTCGTTGCGCGCAACGCCGTATTCGAGGTAGGCCTTGGCGCGGCGGTGCTGCTTGCTGTTGAAGTAGAACGCCGGGTCGGGATTGAGCTGAAACGGCTTGCTGGTCAGCCCGTAGAACGCTTCGTACATAGACTCAGAAGAACCAGCGGACGGCGGCGAACAAGGCGTTTTCGTCGTAGGGTGCGGTGCTGCTGTCGAAGTCAGCGTGACGGGCGCCGGCGGATACGCTGGCGTTGGGCCCCAGGGTGCTGGTCCAGGTTGCGGTGATCGTCTTCAGCGTGGTCTGCTGCGCGGCCAGGTCGCCGTCGGAGCGTTGGTACGAACCGGCCACGTTGAAGCTCGATTGCGGCGTGAGTCGATACGCCCAATCGAGGGTCAGGCCGCGCTGGCGCACCGCTTGGACGGTCGATAGATCGTCAAGCACCGAAACCACCTTGTCGGCCCGCTCGCTGCGGGTGTTCGACAACTGCACGGTGATGGTATTGCGCACACCGATGATCGCGAAGGCCGCCGACTGCGTGCGCTGGAGCGTTGCGGCCGACGCCAGGAAGCTGCCAACCACGACGGCGCTCGGATCGATGCCGCTGGTTTGCAGGTGGTTGCGCACCAACACGTCGCGCTTCACAGCATCGGGCTCGGCCGATGCAAACTGGCGAAACAAGAGGTCATAGACACTGCCGAGACTGGCATTGTCCGACCCACTCTTGTTCGAAATGTCGCGCGAGTCGGAAAGGGTCCAGACCGTGCTGGGCGTGCGGTGCGCAAAGCGCAGCGCATGCGCAGTACCGAAGAATCGCTTCTCGGCGTTGGCCGACAGCGAGGTGCGCTCGGTGGGCGTCCACTCGGCCTGCACGCCATAGGTGGCATTGGACTCGCCGGCGGACGTGACCAGGTCGGTGCGCTCCGTACCGGCACTGACACCGAGCTTCAGATCGCTGTTGACCACGTAGCTCAGGCCCACGCGCGCCAGGCTGTCGAAGGTGCGCCGGCCGGCACGAAAATCGCTGGCGTTGTAGGAGGCGTCCGCAAACCAACCCAGCCCCGCCCCACCGGCGCCGCTATCGACGTGCAGCGATGCAGCACTGTGGTCGGCGTCGCCGGCGTCCGTATCCTTGGCCCGCACGACCTCGTGCGACAGGCGCGCTTCGTAGCGCGCCGCGCCGCCCAGGCGGCCACGGATGTGGGGTGAAATCGACAGGCTGGCGACGTCGCTCTGGTTGGTGTCGGTCAGACCCGGTACCGGCGACTGGCTGCCGAAAGCCGAAACGGACTGCCGTGTATAGCTGCCGCGCAGGTCAACGAAGGCCTGCCCATCGATGAGTTCGGCCGTGGCATTGGTGCTCAGAAAATGGCGCAGGTCGTTCGCGTCCGTGTTGCGCGCATAGGCCGAGCCGGTCAGCGAATAGTCCAGAAAACCGCGCAGCCGGCCACTCTTGCTCGACAAGTGAATGGCCGCACCGGCCTCGGTGATGGCGTCGGACTCTTTCAGCGTCTTCAGGCCCGAGTTGTCGGTGAAGATCTGGCGCAGCGTCGCGCTGGGCTCGATAGCCCAGGTTCGCGCCGGACCCGCGGCATCTTGCGCGAGCGCCAGGCAAGGGGCGAGGGCCATCAGCGCGGGTGCCAGCGCATCCCGCGTCGGCAGGAACGCCGCGCACCGACCATGAACGGGAGTTTGCTTGTTCATCATGCTTGCTCAGTTTGTTGGCGCTTCCAGGATGCTCGTATCGGACGCTGCGCCTTCACCTTGTCCGTAGCCATAGCCATAGCCATAGCCGTAGCCGTAGCCGCCATCGGCCGCAGCCTGGGCACGATTGAGCAGCATCAGGCGCACCGGGCAGGCCTCGATGGTGGCCAGGGCGCTCTGCACGTCGGCCTGCAAGGTATTGCCGGCATGCACGACGATGACGACCTGGCCCATGTGCGTGGCCAGAACCCGCGCTTCGGTGGTCAGCAACAGCGGCGGGGAATCGAAAATGATGATGCGGTCGGCGTAGCGGCGCCCCATCTCGTCGAGCAGCCGGGTCATGGCATCGCTGGCCAGCAATTCGGTGGCACGCGCGTGCTGCGTACCGCTGGGCAGCACGGTCAGCTTCTCGATATTGGTCTTGAGCAGCGCGCTCGCCATGTCAGCGCGACCGTCGAGCACGTCGAGCAGGCCCGGCCCGACGTCGGTATCCGACGCCGAGACCAGGCCGAGCATGCGTGACACCGAAGGCCGCGCCACATCGGCATCGACCAACATCACGGTGTGGTCGAGTTCGGTGGCGATGCTCATCGCCAGGTTGACCGCTGTGAAGCTCTTGCCCTCGCCCGCAACGGCGCTGGTAATCATGATCAGATTGCCATTGGCGATCTTGGCGGCCCCCTTGCCGACGGCATTGCGAATCAGGGGCCGCTTGATCACGCGAAACTGGTCTCCGAGCAAGGAGCGCGGCGCATTCGGCACCAGCAGGCCCGCACGCGACAGGACATCGAAATCGAGCTCGACCTGCCGTGAAGCCGCGGCTGGGATTGCCGGGCGCGTTTCAGGTTCCAGCGACACGGCCGCGCGCCCACCCCCTGGCAGCCGTTGGCCTGGCCTGGCATCGGCCACCACCGCGCCGGCGCGCCGCAGTTGTTCGAGTCGCTGCGCCGCTTGTTCGATCAGGCTGCTCATGGCTTAGCGGCTCGCAAGAATGGACATCAGGGTCAGGCCGGCGGCAAACAACAGCACCAAACTGCCCGAAGCCGCGATAAACCGCAGTCGATCGCTGCGCTGGCGTCGCGTATCGGCGTCGCCCAGCACCGCCGATACCATGCCCAGGATCGGCACATCGAACTTGGCGCGCAATTCACCGGTATGGAAGAAGACGGGCCTCAACTGGCTGCCCGCGAATGCAGCGAGCAGCCCGGCGGCCACGGCCGCCAGCAACACCAGCGGCAACAGCAGCAAGCGATTGGGTGACACCGGCTGCGGCGATACGCGCGGCGGGTCGATGAGGCGAAAGTCGGCCATGCCCGAGGCCACGTCGAGGTCGCCCGACATGGTCGCCGATTCGCGCCGTGCGACCAGGTCTTCGTAATTCTTCTTGTGGATTGCATAGTCCCGGTTGAGCTGGGCGGCCTCGGCTTCCAGCTGTGGCGCTGTCTTGAGCAACGCACGTGCCTGGTTATAGCGCGCCGTGTACTCACTCACACGGGCCTGCAGCGATGCAACCTGAACTTCGGACATGGCGGCCATGCGATTGAGCTCCTGCGCCGCCAGGCTGCTGCCACCAGCCCCGATCGCCACGCTGGGCGGCGCCGCCATGGCCGCTTTGCGCAGGACTTGGACTTCCTTGCGTTTCTGGTCTTCGAGATCCTTCACCAGCCGGCGCGCGCTGAGCACGTCGGGATGCAGTTCCGTAAAACGTTGCAGCAGATTGTCGAGTTGGCGCCGTTGCGCGTCCAGGCGCGCATCGATCTCCGGCGTGGCCACGCTGATCGCCGATTCCTGCAACAAGCTTTGTGTCGAGAGGTTGGTGGCCTGCGATTTTTCGCTGGCCAAAGCGGCCTTGGCCGCGTCGCGCGCGTTTTCGGCCTCGCGAAGCTCGAGCCGGGCCTTCTCGAGCTGGCCGCTCAATTCAGCCAGGCGCGAGGCTGTGTCGCGGCCTTCGCCGAACTGAAGGTCAACATTGCGCAGTCGAAATTCCTTCAGCCGAGCCTCGGCTTCTTCGAGCTTGGCCACGTAGCTCTTGATCTGATCGTTGATGAAAGCCTTGGCGGAGGCCGCATCGTTGCGCGATGCGCCGAGCCCGGATTCGACAAAGATCGACACCAGCGATTGAATCGCGCGTTTGGCCTTCTCGGCGTCAGCGTCGCGGAAAGACAGCGTGTACAGGTTGTCGCGCCCCGTTCCAGTGATGCGAAGCGTCCTTGTCAGTTCGTCGATCGTGGCTTCCTGCTGCGACTTGGACTGGTTCTTCAGGTCGAGGTCGGCCATGCGCACGAGCTTTTCCACGTTGGGCCGGCTGATCAAGGTGCGGCTGAGCATGGCAACCTGCTGGTCCACGTCGGGCTGCACGGCCAGGCCGGCCATCAGCGGCTTCAGGATCGACAGCGTATCGACGTGGATGCGTGCGCTGGCCTCGTACTGGTTGGGTATCCTGGACACCGCCACGGCGCCGACGAGCGCCACGGCCCAAGCCACGGTCACACCGAACCAGCGGTATTTCCACATGCCCCTGGCGGCGGCCTGTAGCTGAACAATCAGCTCCTGCATGTCGATGGTTCCTGATGTTGGTTCGAGGTTCTGAAACTGATGCCCCCGCGCGATCGAGCTCGGGCGGCAAGCAAGGCGGGGCCGGATCCAGTCAGGTCAGAAAAGACTCTGCGGAATGATCAGGACATCGCCGGGGCGCATTTCGACATTGGCCGAGATATCGCCGCCCTTGATCAAGTCCTTCAGGCGCACCGAGTATTGCTTGTTGCCCTCGGTGGTGCGCAGGATGGTCGCCTTGTTGCCCGCGGCAAAATCCGTCAGCCCGCCGACGGCGATCATGACATCCAGCAAAGTCATCTTTTGGCGGTAGGGCAGGAACTGTGGGCGGGCCGCTTCGCCAACCACCCGCACCTGCTCGCTGTACGAGCCCACGATGTTCGTTACGACCACGGTGACCACCGGGTCGCGAACATACTTCTTGAGCTGCTCTTCGAGTTCGCGAGCGACCTGGACCGAAGTTTTGCCTTGGGCCAGCATCTCGTCGACCAAGGGCGCCGAGATCTTGCCGTCGGGTCGCACCGGCACCGCCATCGACAACTCGGGGTTGCGCGCGACGATGATATTCAATGTGTCGCCTGCGCCGATGACGTAGGAGTAATTTTCAATCGCCGCGCTCGTCGGCGCTGGCGGCAGGTTAGCGTTGGGTCCCGCGCACGCGGCCAGCGACAAAGCCAGCGCCAGCCCGAAAAATTTGCGAGCCCCGCGCAGTGCGGCCCTGGTAATTTGTTGCACGACCAACCTCCGATGAGCAGATTCGCAGACCTGTACCTGTGCGCACGAGCCGGATTTCGCAGAGTGCGCGCTGACTTGAGCGCCAATGCCATTCTAGGCACAACTGGCAGAGATTAAGGGCTCACGCCAGCAAGCCACAATGCCGCAAATCGAGGGCTGGAAGCAGCCATGCGCACTAATGAACGAAAGTTGCTGCAAAACCGCAGCGTTGCGAAACTGACCCGGAGGGTTTGTCTCGGCCCCGTGTCGAAGCGCTTTGTGGCGACCCGGGTTTTGTGGCAGGCTGCGGTTAAGTTATTGATTTGCAAGGATTGGCGACAGCGCATTGGCCCGGCGAGGGCGAGGGTGGCCAAGCTGCAGCCCCTGAATCCATCGACGCCAGGCTCCAAAGTGCCCGGGCACAATGACCGGCATTCCAGTGACAACTTCTACCGCGCCGGCCCCACCGAATGCGGGATAAGCAGCGCTTGTGCCCAGGGAAGCACTAGATAGAATCGCGTCACCATGAATGACAAGCCGAATCAGCCAGTCCCCGCGACGGGTGGTGGTGTACCGGAAGGCCGGCAGGCGACCTCGGTTGCCCGCCGTCGCCTGCTGCGCGGCGGTCTGAGTGCTGCGCCCGTATTGATGGTGTCAACGCCTCGCTCGGTCATGGCCGGTGGCGGCGTTTGTGTTCCCGCGTCCTCGTTCGCTTCGATCAACGCCAGCCGACCTGATCTGTTGTTCAGTTGCTCCGGCCGCACGCCGGGCTATTGGAAGCAGCCTCGGTGGTTCGGTCAATGGCCAGCGCCCTTCGTGGCGACCGGCTCCGGCGCCACGAAGTTCGATGATGTGTTTGGCTCTGCGGGTGGCTACGCCGGCAAAACGCTGCTGCAAGTGCTGGAGTTGCAAGGAAATTCGATGGGCCGCGATGCGTTGGCGAGGCACATTGTTGCCGCGCTGCTGAATGCCAAGAAGGGCCTCACGCCGGCCAATGTGCTCAGCGTAACAACCGTCAAGGCGGTTTGGCGCGCGTTCGTCACCAATGGCTACTATGAGCCCACCGCGGGCATCAAGTGGTACCCGGATTACTCCGTGCCGGCAGGTACGGGCGGCATCACGCCGTGGCTCAAGTCCACCATGCCGGTCTGAGTCCGCTCGACGCAGCGGCCGAGTTCGGCCGCTGGTCGGTGCCGGGACAGCTAGATTGGCGCGAGTGGAACGGCGAGTTTGTCGCGCGTCTGGAATCGACGGCGCAAACCTATCTTTTGTCGGCGCTCGCGGGCGAAGCGCTGAAGGCCATTCGCGACGGTGCCGGCTACATCGACCAAATTGCCGCGCGGGTATTTGCCGACTGCCCGCCGCCGAGCGCTGCGACTGCGGCCTTGACCGCGACATTTTCCGATGCCCCCACCGATACCCAAAGCCTGCTGGCCGTGCTGAGCGAGCTCGAAGCCCTGGGCTTGGCGCGGGCGAATCTCACTTGATCGTCGAGGATCTCGCACCGCCGGCCCTGGACAGGTGCTTGCGGCAAGGTGGCTTGCGCCTGCGCACCGGCCCGGTGGTCACGCGCATCCGCTCGCCGCTTCTCGCCGTGCGCCGCGGTATTGCACTGCACTACGCACAGCATACGGTCGAGGCCGCGCAAGGCTTTGCCGATTTCCATGTCAGCGTGGAACGCCCGCACAGCCTCCGCCGCTGGATCGATAAGCAGGTGGTCTTTCGCTTCGACGGCACGGTGCCGTTTGCACCGCTGCCCGGCGACCAGGGATTTGCGATGCTCGAATGGGGGCTCAATTGGTGTGTGTCGAGCCATTGCCATCAATACCTGATCGTCCACGCCGCCGTGCTCGAACGCGGTGGCCGGGCGCTGATCCTGCCGGCGCCCTCGGGTTCGGGCAAAAGCACCTTGTGCGCCGGCCTGGTATTTGGCGGCGGCTGGCGCTTGTTGTCCGACGAACTGGCACTGATCGACCCTGCCAACGGCCACCTGGTGCCGCTGCCCAGGCCGGTGAGCCTGAAAAACGAGTCGATCGACGCGATACGCGGGTTCACTCCGGCGGCGCTGTTCGGCGAGGTGGTGCGTGAAACCGTCAAAGGCCGCGTCGCGCATGTGCGTCCGCCGGCCGAGGCTGTGCTGCGCGCCGACCGGTCGGCCCTGCCGGCGTGGGTGGTATTGCCGCGTTATGCAGCGGGCGCCGCCGCGCAATGGCAGCCCTTGTCGCGAGCCCGCGCGTTCATGACCCTGGTAGAGAATGCCTTCAACTACAACGTGCATGGCCGCGGTGGGTTCGCGGCCTTCGCCGACGTGATCGACCGCAGCGATTGCCACGAGTTCAGCTACAGCAGCCTGCCCGAGGCCGTGGCCGCGTTCGACCAACTCGCCCGGAACGCGCGATGACCGCCTCGGCAAGCCCCGTCGGCGCGGATCTGGTCTGCGCAGCGCTGCGCCAGCCGCAGCAGCTGTCGGCGCTGACGCTGGCCGGCTGGGATGTCCTGGTGCGCCAGGCGCGGCGGGCCGGGCTGTTGGGCCGCATCGCCTGCATGCTGGAGGCACAGGGCTCGATCGATACGGTGCCCGGCGCGCCACGCGCGCACCTGAAAGCAGCCATCGCACTGGCTGAGGCCCAGCACGCGGAAGCCCTGCGCGAGCTGGATTGCATCGACCGTGCGCTGGCGCCCATCGGCGTGCGGCCCGTACTGCTCAAGGGCGCTGCCTACGTCGCCGGCGGCCTGCTGCCGGCCATGGGGCGGGTGTTCACGGATATCGACATCATGGTGCCCAAGAGTCGGCTGGCCGAGGTCGAGGCCGCGCTGATGGCGCACGGCTGGGCCACCACGCACCACTCGGCCTACGACCAGCGCTACTACCGCGAGTGGATGCACGAGCTGCCGCCGCTGCGCCACATCCAGCGCCAGAACGTGCTCGACGTGCATCACGCCATCCTGCCCGAGACGGCGCGGCTCAAGCCCAGCTCGGCCAAGCTGCTGGCCAGCGCACGCCCGCTGGCGAACCTGCAGCGTTTTGCCGTGCTGAACCCGGTTGACATGATCCTGCACAGCATGGTGCATCTGTTCCACAACGACGACCTGAGTCACAGCCTACGCGACCTGTCGGACCTCGACCTGATGCTGCGCCACCTCGGTCGCACGCCGGGCTTCTGGTCCGAACTGGTAGTGCGCGCCCGCGAGCTCGACTTGTCGCGCCCGCTGCACTACGGTTTGCGCTATACGAGCAAATTGCTTGCGACGCCCGTCCCACGCGATACGCTGGACGTGTCCAGCGAGGCCGGCCCAGGCCGGCTGGTATCGGCACTGAACGACTGGCTGTGGGGGCGGGCCCTGCGCCCACGGCACGCCACGGCCTCCGATGCGTTGACGCCGCTGGCCCTGTTTGCGCTTTATGTGCGTGCGCACTGGCTGCGCATGCCGCCGGTCTTGCTGCTACGGCACTTGACCGTCAAGGCCCTGCGACTGCATGAGGAGCCCGCCACGGCAAGTCCGTAGCGCAGGGCCTTCAAAGACCCGCCAACAGGCTCTTGACCTCGGCATGTTCGGGCAGCTTCTCGCCCAGCTTGCCGAGCGCCTCGAGCAGTTCGCGCGCCTGCGGCTTCTGCCCGGCCTGGAGATGCAAACGCGCGAGGGTCAAGCGCAGCGTGTTGCTGTCGGGCGCGAGAGCCAGCGCCTTCTTCTGCAGCTCGATGGCCTGGTCGATGCGATTTTCGGCCGCCAGCACCACGGCCATCGTGTCCATCAAGGCCGGCTGATTCGGCAGCAGTTCGTTGGCCTTCTGCGCAAAGGGCAGCGCGCCCGCTTGCTGGGTCTTGACCATCAACCAGGCAATGTTATTGAGCGACGCCACGTGGTGAGGCTGTAGTTCGATGACGCGCCGATAGGCCGCCTCGGCGCCTGCATAGTCCTTGCGCGCCAGGGCGTTGTCACCCAGATAGATGGCAAACGGCACGTCGTTGGCGTGATCCTTGGCCCAGGTCTTGGCGAACTGGTCGGCTTCGGCCTTCCGGCCTGTTGCCGCCAACAGGCTGTGAAACCGGGGTGCGGCAATGTCGGGCGCGGTCTTGCCGAGTGCCGTCTTGTAGGCGGCGAGTGCCGCGGCGTCATTCTTCTGTGCGCGCTGCGCATCGCCTTCGAAGACATATCCCAGGCTGTGTGCCGGCTGGCGCTTTTGCAGGTCGCGCGCCAGCTTCAACGCCTCGGCGTAGCGACCGGCCTGAACTTCGACGGCGAACAGGCGCTGCACGGGCAATACAGCGTCGGGTTTTGCGGCCACGGCGCGTTTGAGACTTTCGATAGCCGCATCGTTGTCTTTCGCTGCGATCTTGATCTCGGCGATGCGCATGTGGGCCAGCGGATGGCCGGGCTGCAACGCCATGAGCTTGTTGAAGGTGGCCAGCGCCTGGTTCGGTTGGCCGGCCGCATGTTGTGCCCGCCCGAGGGCGTCGAGGATCGCCGGTTGCCCGGGCAAGGCCGCATCCGCTTGCTGGGCGGCCGCCAAGGCGGCTTCGGTCTGCTGGTTGCCAAGGTGGTGGTTGACGAGGCCCAGGTGGGCCGACGCTTCTTTGGGGTTGAGCCGCACCGCCGTCGCCAGCAGCTCGGCGACCTCTTGCTTGCTGGCGCCGTTGCGGACCCGCAGATCGGTCAGCGTCAGGAGCGCGCGCAAGTGCCCGGGTTGCAGCTTCAGAATGGCCTGGAAGCGCTCTTGCGCCGCTTGCGGCTTCTTGTCGGCAATGTCGAGGGCGGCCAGGTTGAAGACCGCCGGGAAGTAGGTCGGGTCGATCGACAGCGCCTTCTCGAAGCTCGCACGCGCCTGGGCACGCTCTTTGAGCCCCAGGTGCGCCGCACCGCGCAGTTGTGCCGACAAAGGCTTGCCAGCCTGCTTGCGCTCCAGGCCGTCGATGGCCTTCAGCGCAGCCTGGAAATCACGGCGGCGCAGCTGAGTGTTGATCAGCTCCAAGTCGGCCACGGTGCCGCTGTCGGACGCCGCGATCTGCTGCAGGTCGGCCACTGCGCCAGCGGCATCGCCTTTCAGGAAGCGCGTGCGCGCCAGTGCCGTGAGGTTGTTGGTATTCGCCGGATTGGCCTTGGCAGCCCGGGCAAACATCGCGCTCGCATTGTCAAGCTCGCCCAGCTGCATATAGGCCTCGCCGGCGACGGCCAGCGCCACGCTGTCGGGCGATGCCTGCGCCAGCAAGGGTTGCAGCACTTCGAGCGCCTTATTCGCCTCGCCGGCCTTGAGCGACACATTGGCCAACAGGCGGCGCGCCACGATGCTGTTGGGCGCCGCTTGCAGCGCCTTGCTCAGGTACGTGCGGGCCGCCTCGTTCGAGCCGGACGCAAGCTCGATGGCGCCGGCCAACTGGTTCAGCTGCGGCTGCTCGAGCGCACCCTTGAGCAACTGCAGCACGGTCTCCTTCGCCGCCTTGTGGTCGCCCTGTAGGTAGGCCACCTGGGCCTGGAAGTAGCGTGTGGTCGGGTGGCCGGGTCGCACCTTTTGCAGCTCGGCCACCTGCGCGGCCGCGCCCTGGGTGTCACCGGTGCCGACCTGCAATTGCACAATGCCGGCATGGGCCGGGAGGTGGTCCTTGACGATACCGATGGCCTTGCGGTAGGCGTCGATCGCACCGCCCTTGTCGTTCTTGACGAAGGCCAGCAGGTCGCCCTGGAGCGACCAGGTGTCGGCATCGGGCTTGCCCGCTGCAATGATTTCGGCGGTGGCCTTGATGGCGGCTTCATGCTCGCCATCGGCCGCCAGTTGCCGGGCCATGCCGGTCAGCGCTGGTACATGCGTGGGCTCGGCTTCGAGCGCCTGCTTGAATGCCGCCATGGCAGCCGGCCCGGCGCCGCCGCGGGCATGCGCCAGGCCGAGCGTTGTCTTCAGGCTGGCCAGCGCCACTTTGTCATCGAGGCTGGCATCGCCGAACTGGGCGATGACTTCCTTGTGCTGCCCCTGATCGAGCAGGGCTCGGACCAGCTCCGGCACGACGATGTCGCGCGGGTGCTTGAACTCCAGCGCCTTGCGCAACTCGAGCGCCGCGCCCACCGGCTCATCGCTGGCCAACAGCGCCTTGCCGAGCAGGAAGCGGGCCTCCGGCGAATCGGGTTTCTTTTGCAGTGCCGATTTCAACTCGATCACTGCCGACCGCAACTCGCCCTTGGCCAGATAGGTCTTGGCCGAGGCCAGCAATTTTTCGGGATCGTCGCCGCCGCATGCGGCCATCAAGCCGACACCTGACATGAGGGCGAGCACCAGGGTCCATCGAAGCAGGGGGGTATTCATGAACTGGCTGCCCAGGTTGGGTTAGCGGTCGGCGCGTATCGCCAAGCGGTTTATCAAATCGTAGAGCGTCGGCCGGCTGACGCCAAGGAGTTCGGCGGTCTTGACGACATTGCCGTTGGCATGCGCCAGCGCACGCACGACGGCATCGCGCTCGGCGGCATCGCGCACCGTACGCAGATCGAACGACTCTTCGACCGGCGATGCCGCCTCGTCGGCGGACAGCCCGAGATCATCGCGCCCGACGCGGTTGCCTTCGGCCATGATGGCTGCGCGCTTGACCACGTTCAGCAACTGGCGCACGTTACCCGGCCAGGGATGACGTTCGATCGCCGCGAGCGCGTCCTCGGTGAAGCGCAAGGCGCTGCGCTGTTCATCGGCGCTGCGCTTGAGGAAGGCGTGCGCCAGCAGCACGGCGTCGCCGCGGCGTTCGCGCAGCGGTGGAATATCGACGACGATCTCGGCCAGCCGGTAGTAAAGGTCTTCGCGGAAATGCGCCTCCTTGATGAGTGCGCCGAGATCCTGGTGCGTGGCGCAGACGACCCGCGTATCGATGGCGATTTCCTGGCGGCCGCCCAGGCGCTCGATCTTGCGTTCCTGCAAGAAGCGCAGCAGCTTGGCCTGAAGCGGCGCCGGCAGGTCGCCGATCTCGTCGAGAAAAAGGGTGCCGCCGTCGGCGGTTTCAATTCGACCGACAGTCGTCTTGGCGGCCCCTGTGAAAGCGCCCTTTTCGTAGCCGAAAAGTTCACTTTCCAGCAGTGTTTCCGGAATCGCGGCGCAATTGATGGCAACGAACTTGCCGCTGCGCCGCGATGCCCCGTGCACGCCCTGCGCCAGAATTTCCTTGCCGGTGCCGCTTTCGCCCAGCAGCATCACGGTGGCATTGCTGCGCGCCACTTTTTCGATCGTGCGACACACGCGCAGCATCTGCTCGTCGCGGGTGATCAGACCCGCAAGCGCTTGGCTCGGCGCCAGCGCGCGCAAACGCGCATTCTCGGCCTGCAGTTCGTAAACGCGCAGCGCGCGTTCGACCGTCATATTGAGCAGATCGGCCTCGAGCGGCTTGGCCAGAAAATCGTAGGCACCCAACTCGACCGCGCGGCAGGCGTTGGCGCGATCGCTCTGGCCCGACAGCACGATGACCTTCACGGCCGGGTCGAGGCCGAGCAGCGCCTCGAGCAAGGCGAAGCCTTCGCCCACCGAATCGGCGTCGGGCGGCAGGCCGAGATCCATCGTCACGACCGGCGCCGCGGCACGGCGGAACTGCGCCAAGGCGCCGTCGCGGTCGTGGGCCGTGACCGATTCAAAGCGGTCGAGCGCCCATTTGATCTGTTTTTGCAGGGCCAGGTCGTCTTCGACGATCAATACCTGGGCGCGCTTGACTGCATTCATCCTAGCCTGTCACTTGGCGCTGTAAAGCTCGGGCTCACCATGGCGCGCGCTGTCCATCAGCGGCAGCAGCACGGTCACCACGGTGCCCCGTCCCAGTTCACTTTCGACCGCCAGGCTGCCGCCGATTTCCTGGATGTACTGGCGGCTCTCGAAGGCGCCGATGCCCATGCCGTTGACCTTGGTCGAGCTGAAGGGCTTGAAGAGCCGGTTGTTGAGGAACTCCGGGCTCATGCCCTGACCCGTATCGCGAATTACGATTTTGGCGTGGCTGCCCTCGCGCGCCAGCGTCAGCACGATCTTGTCCGTCGGCTGGGTGGCGTCGAGCGCGTTGTCAACAAGGTGGCCGAGCACCCGTTCGACACGCTCTGCATGACCGCGCGTGACGACGGGATCGATCACCTGCACCTCAATCGCCCGGCCGCGCGCAAAGGCCGCCGCCCGAATGCGTTCGACGATGGGGGGCAGGATCACCCCCGATGAGACGCCGGCCGGCGTCTCGCCGCTGCGCAACTGGAGCATCAGGCGCCGCATCCTGTCGAGCGAGTTTTCAACAGTGGTCAGCATGTCTTCCTGGAATTCGGCATTGTCTTTGAGGCGCCGCGCGTTTTGCATCATCAGCGACAACTGGGCCACGATGTTCTTCAAATCGTGCACAACAAAGGCCGACATTTTGTTGAAGGCCTCGAATTTGCGCGCCTCGAGCAAGGCGTCGGTGGCGTGCATCAAGGCCAGGAAGCTGGCCGCCTGGCGGCCGGCTGTCTTCAGCAAATCGCGGACTTCCCAATCGACTCGAAGCGCCGCATGCGGACGCTCGACCACGACAATGCCGGTGAGCTGGTCAGCGACGATCAAGGGCAGCGCCAACCAATGCTGCGCGTTGTCTGCCAGCCAGGCCGGCGGCTGTGCACCTGCGTAGCGATCGGGGTGGGCACGGTATTCATCGAGATCGACGACCCACTCGCGCTCGTGCAGAAATCGCGCAAAGGGCGAATCCACCGGCTCCGAGGCGCTGGAGCGCGGCGCGTTCCAGCGTGCAGCCTGGATCAAATGGGCGCCGTTTGTATCGCGATACCAAAGCGCGCCCGCCGGACTGTGCAGAATCTCGGCCAGACCGCGAACGACCAGCCCGCCGACCTCGCGCGGCGAGCTGTCGGCCGCCAGGCGCGACGTAAAACGCAGCCATTCGTTGCGGTAGTCGTAGCGATAGCGAAAGAAATTCTTGCCGACGAAGACCTTGAGCTTGGCCCGCAAGGTGCCTGAAAACAGCAGCAGCGCCAACAGCACCAGAGCCACGCACAGCAATGCCAGCGCGAGCGCGCCGCCCCAATCGCCGCCCACATAGCGAACGTAGTAGCCGATCGCCGAGATCACGAGCAGGTAGGCGCCGACCAGCATCAGGGTTGCGGTGTGGAAGGCGGCGTCGCGCGACACCTGGAACGATCCGCTCCAGTCGGCATGCCGCTTGGTCGCGATGTACAGCAGCGCCACCGGCACAGCATGCACGGCGCTGCGAATCGTCACCGAATCGGCGTCGAATCGCCCGAACAGCAAGACGTTGGAATGCAGGTAGATGTCGAACAGGAAGATGCAGGCTAGGCCCAGGCACAGCGGCTTGGTGTGCCAGCGCGACGCCTCGGCAGCATTCCTGAACAGCTGCTCGACCAGAACCAGGCCGAGCACGGGCAGCGCCAGCGATGCCAGTGGCACGTTGCGCGCCAACCCGCCAGGGCGGGCGGTGCCCAGGGCGCCGGCGGTCACCAAGACCCCGATCGCGACGACCGCAATCGCGCCCAGGCCGATCAACGTGATGCTGCGTGAGCGCTGCCGCGGCCCGGCGGGGCGCAGCAGCATGAAGGCAAAGACGAGCCAGGCCGCGTAGCGCGCCAGATCGAGCAGGCCGCCGCCGATAACCAGCGGCACATTGCCGGTCAACTGTGCGGCCAGACTGGCCAGCGCCCATGCAGCGCTGATAAAGACGGCCGCAGTGAAACTCAGCTGGGCAGCGGTATTGTTCGTTTGCGCCAGACCGCCGCGCAGCAGCGAAATCGCAAAGATGCTGTACGCAACGGCCGCCAACGCATGGCTGTAGGCCGCCAGGCTCACCGCTGTCGCACGCTAGCGTGCGCCCTTGCCTGTCAGGACGACGGACACCGTTTCGAACATGATCAACATATCGAGAAACAGGGTGTGGTTCTTGACATAGTAGAGGTCGTACTGCAGCTTTTGCTTGGCGTCTTCGACCGTTGCACCGTATTCGTAGCGCACCTGGGCCCAGCCTGTGACACCGGGTTTGACGCTGTGTCGAACCGCGTAGTATGGAATGTCCCTGGTCAGCGAATCGACGAAGAAGGGGCGCTCGGGGCGCGGCCCGACCATGCTCATCTCGCCCTTCAAGACATTGTAAAGCTGGGGCAGCTCGTCGATGCGGACACGGCGAATCAAGCGCCCGACACGGGTGACGCGATCGTCGGAAGCCAGCGCCCAGCGCGGGTTGCCGTCCTGCTCGGCATCGCTGCGCATGCTCCTGAACTTGATCACATTGAAGGTCTTGCCATTGAGGCCGACGCGTTCCTGGCGGTAGAAAATCGGGCCGCGGCTCTCCACCGCAATCGCGACCATCGTGACCAACATCAGCGGCAGGGTGAGCACCAACAGCAGCGCAGCGCAGATGACATCGAACACCCGCTTGATGGCCGTGCGCAGGAAACCCTGGTTGAAACCGTCGCCGAAGATCAGCCAGCCGGCATTGACATAGTCCAGCCTGATCTGGCCGAGCCGCTTCTCGAAGTGAGTGGAGAGGTCCGACACGCGAATGCCGCTGATCTTGCATTCCAGCAAGTCGCGCAAGGACATGCTGCCGCTGCGCCGCTCGGAAAGCGCCACGATGACTTCATCGACACCCGCCTGTTCGGCGGCCGCAGCCAGGGACGCCGTGGTCGCGAGTATCTGAGATTCAGGCACCGAAGGCTCTCGCTCATTGGGGCTCGGAAAGAAGCCGACGATCCGCGCATGCGGATCCGATGCCAACAGCGACTCACTGACCTGCCTGGCGACCGGCCCCGTGCCGAGCACGAGAATTCGCGACTGCATCGCCGCGAGCTTGCCGAAACGGCCCCCGAGCGAGCGGTGTGCAATGACCGCCGCCACCGTACCCATCGCTGCGTAGGCCATCGCAGCCGAGTTCGCGATGTGCTGCGGGATCAGGCCGAAGATGCCATAGGCCAAGGGCAGCATCAGCAGCCCGGCAACCAACGCGCGCGTCACCGATTGTTGCGGCGAGCGGGTCGGCGAGGCTTGGTAGATACCGGTCGCGCTGCCGACAACGAAAGTCCAGGTCGCGAGTGAAAGGCTGTGAGTCGCGGTCGTTGAAACGAGTGTCGGGCTCTGCAGATAGAAGGCGCCAAATCCGACCATCGCCAGCAAGACAAACGCGAAATCGAAGATCATCTGCAAGATGACATTCGCATTGATGTAGTGATTGAAGATACGGATCATGAAATAGCTCCGGGTACTGCGCGCCGTTGTCGTTGTTATGGCTCTAGAACCGGCGTCAATGACTTGCGGATCGTCCAGCGCCTCGGCGGTGTTTGCCTGTCCTCACCGACCAGGCCCCTGTCGAGGCGACCTTGAGGTTGTAGCAGGCCGCAACATAAGCTTCCAGCCCCGAGATGGGTGGCTTGTGTCGCCTCCGGCAACACACCTTGACGGTCAGTGCAATATTTCTCGCATTTATGACGATCGTCCGTTGCCTGCTAATTGGGTTTTAGTTTTGGGTGGTTTGTCGGATGGCGCGCGCTGTCCATCCGCTTTGACCGCGCATCGCCCGCATAAGATGGCGGCTTTGCAAACCTCGGGGAGCCTCGAAATGTCCATGTCCGACCGCGACGGCAAGATCTGGATGGATGGCCAGATGGTCGATTGGCGTGACGCCAAGATTCACGTCCTGAGCCATACCCTCCATTACGGTTGCGGCGCATTCGAGGGAGTGCGTGCTTACAACTCCGTCGGCGGTACGGCCATCTTCCGGCTCCACGAGCACACCGAGCGCTTGTTCAACAGCGCCAAGATCCTGCGCATGAAAATCCCGTTCACGCTTGAGCAGGTCATGCAGGCGCAGTGCGCCGTCGTGCGAGCCAACAGCCTGGAAAGCTGTTACATCCGGCCTTTGACATGGATCGGATCGCAAAAGCTGGGGGTCTCGCCAAAGGGCAATACGATCCATTTGATGGTCGCCGCCTGGGCCTGGGGCGCTTATCTGGGCGAAGAAGGGATGAAGCGCGGCATCCGCGTCAAGACCTCGAGCTACACCCGCCACCACGTCAACATCACGATGACCCAGGCCAAGGCGGTGTCGAACTACACCAACTCGATCCTGGCCAACATGGAGGCTACCGACGATGGCTATGACGAAGCGCTGCTGCTCGATGCATCGGGATTCGTCAGCGAGGGCGCGGGCGAGAACCTGTTCGTCGTCAAGAAGGGCGTGGTCTATACACCCGACCTGTCGGCCGGCGCGCTGAACGGCATCACCCGCAACACGGTGTTCGCCATCTGCCAGGATCTGGGCTTGAAGCTGGTCGAAAAGCGCATCACCCGCGACGAGGTCTATATCTGCGACGAGGCCTTCTTCACCGGAACCGCAGCCGAGGTCACGCCAATACGTGAACTCGATCGCATCGAACTGGGCAGCGGATCGCGCGGGCCGATCACGGAGAAAATCCAAGCGGCGTTCTTCGACATCGTCAATGGCCGCAATCCGAAGTACGCCGAATGGCTGAGCCGCGTTTAAGTGCAGCGCGGAACCAGCGACAATTCCAGCCATGAGCGCAACCCTCCCCCTCCAAGCCGCAGTCGAAGTAGGCAGCGCCGACCTGCAAGGCCCCGGTGTCGTTTTCTGTCCCAACCCCAAGATGGCGCTGTGGAGCAACCACCCGCGTGTATTCATCGGCATGGACACCCGCGGTGAAGGCAAGTGTCCCTACTGCGGTACGGTGTATCGGCTGGCTGCAGGAGCCGGCGCGGCCAGTAGCCACTGAGCGCGGCGCCGACCGATCCAGCCCGGTCCCCGCCCCTGGCCATTGCGCTTGACTAGGGCAACGCCGGCGATGTTGCCCGGCGGTGGCCGACCGCTACGGCAGTTGTCCTAGGGGATCGGGCGCAGAGCCGACGCCGAACAA
The DNA here is from genome assembly GCA_902825995.1 of uncultured Burkholderiales bacterium. Taxonomy (GTDB): domain Bacteria; phylum Pseudomonadota; class Gammaproteobacteria; order Burkholderiales; family Burkholderiaceae_C; genus CADEEN01. Next base: position 11,761 of record CADEDE010000014.1, on the reverse strand, counting down.
GCTGGCCGCCACCGACGCTTCGCGCTGTGCAATCTGCGTCAGGAATTGGTCGGCGCCGCGCATCGCGCGAAAGGTATCGAAGCCGCTTTCCAGGAACGTTTGCAGCGCCGACAGGCCTGCAGCTCGCGCCGGTATCCGCATGGCGCGCAAGCTGTGGCGCAACAGCGGGCGGTGCGTATAGACATCGAGCGCGTGCCCGACCTCGAGCATCAAGCCGATCTGGCGCCGGCGATTGGCCGGTTGCCCGGTACGCCGCCACGCGGCAACGTAGAGGCTGGCCGTCACCGGCAACTTGTCAACGTGGCGGGCCATCTCGCTGTCGAGCTGTTCCGACAGCGCGTGCAATGCGGTGAGCGCCTCGACGGTTCCAACCACTTCGCTCGGAAACAGCCGCACCAGGGCCGGCACGATGCGCGCGAACTGGGCATCGCGCTGGCTGAAGTCGCCCGGCCCGTACAGATCGTCGAAGAAGAATCGCGCCGCGCCCGCGTAGCGCGGATCGGCCAGCAGGTCGGCGTAGGTGCGCGCAAAACGGGCCTGCTGGTAGCGCTTCAGCCGGGTGACCCGCTCAGCCAACGCCGGATCGGCAGCACGAGCCGCCCGCTCCACCCTCACGGAGCCCAGGTGATGCAGGATCGCTGTGCCGCTCTGGTTCATCTCGGGTTTGTCTGGGCAATGCCTAGTTGGCGATCTCTAGCGGGTCACTGCGCAATGATGCAACACTGCGTTCGATGCAACGTCGGACTCTGCTCAAACTGGGCCTCGCCAGCGGCGCTGCACTGGTGCTCGCGGGCGGTGGCGCAGCGCTGTTCTACGAGCGCGCCTGGCGCGCTGGCCGACTCACCGAAACCGGCCGCAGCGTTTTCGCCGCCGTCGCACGTGCCGTGCTCGACGGCAGCCTGCCCGCCGACAGCGGTCCACAGCAGGCGGCCCTGGCCTCCCACCTCGAGCGCATGGATGGCACGCTGCGTGCGATGCCGCCTGCCACGCAGCGCGAAATCGGCGACCTCCTCGCCCTGCTGGCGATGCCGCCCGGCCGCCTCGCGCTGGCCGGCCTGGCGACCGATTGGCCGCGGGCCGACGTGGCGCAAATCCAGGCCGCCCTGCAGTCGATGCGCAGCTCGCGCCTGGCCCTGCGCCAGCAGGCCTATCACGCGCTGCGCGATCTGACCCACGCGGCCTACTTCGCCGACAGCGCCACCTGGGTGCAACTGGGCTACCCTGGCCCTTTGAGGTTCGACTGATCCGGCCCCGATGACAACGCCACGCTTGCCCGACCCGATCGCCGACGGCCTGGCCCGCGGCTGGCGTGTCTTCGGCGGCGCGCGCGCCGAAGCGCCGGCCATGCTCGAATGCGACGTGGCCATCATCGGCAGCGGCGCCGGTGCCGGCATCAGCGCCGAACTGCTCAGCGCAGCCGGCCTGAAGCTGGTCATCGTCGAAGAAGGCCCGCTGAAATCGAGCCAGGATTTTCACCAGCTCGAAAGCGAGGCCTACCCCGGCCTGTACCAGGAAAGCGCCGCGCGCAAGACGGCCGACAAGGCCATCACGATCCTGCAGGGGCGCTGCGTCGGTGGCTCCACCACCGTTAACTGGACCAGTTCGTTCCGCACGCCGTCATCGACGCTGGCCTACTGGCGCGAGCACTTCGGCTTGACAGGGCTTACCGACGACGCGATGTCGCCGTGGTTCCTTCAGGCCGAGCGGCGATTGAACATCGGCCCGTGGCTCACACCGCCCAACGAAAACAACGACCTGCTGCGCCGTGGTGCGCTCGAGCTGGGCATCGCTGCTGCAGCGATCCAGCGCAATGTCAAGGGCTGCTGGAACCTCGGCTCCTGCGGCATGGGCTGCCCGACCAATGCCAAGCAATCGATGCTGGTGACCACGATACCCGCCGCCCTCAACCGCGGTGCCACGCTGTTGGTCGAAACGCGCGCCGAGCGATTCGATCTGCAGGCCGGGCGCATCGCGGCGCTGCACTGCGTGGCGGTGCAGCCCAATGGCGCGCTGGCAGCCGGCGCCGGCACGACGCGCATTGTCGCGCGCCACTACGTACTCGCGGGCGGCGCCATCAATTCGCCGGCGCTGCTGCTGCGATCCGCCGCACCCGACCCGTACCGGCGGCTCGGCACGCGCACCTTCTTGCATCCGGTCGTGATCTCGCTGGCCACCTTCGACCACCGCGTCGCCGGCTGGCAGGGCGCACCCCAGACGATCTACAGCGATCACTTCCTCGACCTCGATCCGCTCGATGGGCCGATCGGCTACAAACTCGAAGCGCCACCGCTGCATCCCCTGATCTTCACGACCACGATGAGCGGCTACGGCCGCGACGCGGCATCGCGATTCGCAAAATTCCCGAAGGCCCATGCCTTGCTGGCGCTGATGCGCGACGGCTTCCACGCCGAGTCGCCGGGCGGCCGGGTCAAACTGCGCCGCGACGGCTCACCCGAACTCGACTATCCGCTCACCCCGTTCGTCATGGACGGCGCGCAGCGGGCCATGCTCAGCATGGCCGAGTTGCAGTTTGCTGCCGGTGCCAAGCAAGTCTCTGTCGGCCATGAGCTCGCACCGACCTTCTCCACCTGGGTCGCGGCCCGCGATGCCATCGCCAAGCTGCCGATGCAGCCGCTGCTGACCAAGGTGGTCAGCGCGCACGTGATGGGCGGCTGCGGCATGGCCGCCGACGACAGGCGCGGCGTCGTGCAGTCCGACGGTGTGCATTGGCAGATCGACAACCTGTCGGTGCATGACGGCTCGCTGTTCCCGACCAGCATCGGCGCCAATCCACAACTCTCGGTCTATGGCCTGGCCAACAAGCTGGCCACGCAGTTGGCCAGGCGCCTGGCCGGACGCGACGTCAAGCTCATGGCCTGACCTGATGCTGGCGCGGCTGCAACGATTCACCACCTTGGGCCTGCTGGTGCTGGCAGGTGTCTGGGCCATGCTGGCCTGGCGTGCCGGCCATGCTGCGTGGGCCTTGGGCGGCGCGATGTTGATCGTCTTCGGCTACGCGCTTGTGCTGGCCATCGAGTTCGTGCTGCTGCGCGCGACGCACGGCGCTGACCCTGCGGCGCGCGCCACTTCGATGCAACTGCTGCGCGCCTGGTGCGGCGAGGCAGCCTCGGCGCCACTGGTATTTTGTTGGCGCCAACCGTTTCAAAGCCAGCGCTGGCCCGACCATCTGCCGGCCCATGCGATGGGCCGACGCGGTGTCCTGCTGGTGCATGGCTTCGTCTGCAACCGCGGCTTGTGGAACGCCTGGATGGAGCGCCTGCGCGGGCGCGACGTGCCCTACGTGGCGGTGAACCTCGAGCCGGTATTCGGTTCGATCGACGACTATGCCGCGATCATCGACGCCGGCATCCGGCGCCTGCAACAAGCCACCGGTCTGGCGCCGTTGGTCGTGGCCCACAGCATGGGCGGCCTGGCGGTGCGGCACTGGTGGGCCAAGTGTGAAGGCGCCGGCGTGCACCATGTGATCACCATCGGCACACCCCACCACGGCACCTGGCTGGCGCGATTTGCGCTCACGGCCAACGGACATCAGATGCAGCGCCATTCGCCCTGGCTGCAGGCACTGGCGGCGCGCGAACCGGCCGGCCGGTCAGCGCACTTCACCTGCTTCTACGGCCATTGCGACAACATCGTCTTTCCACCGACGACCGCCACGCTGGCCGGCGCCGACAACCACCATCTGCCCGGCGTGGCCCATGTGCACATGGCCAGCCATGCCGAGCCTTGGCAAGAAGCCTTGCGCCGGCTCAGCTGAACGTGCGCTCGGCGGGCAAGACCACGCCGGCATCGACCTCGCCCTGTGTCGTAATGCGCTCGCGCACCGCGCGGTAGATCGGCGTGAAATCGGGCGTCGTCGCTTCGAACAACTGATCGAAGGATTCGATCACGAAGTAGCTGGCCTGGTAGCTGTCGATTTTGTACTTCGTTCGCATCAGGCGCTGCAGCTCGAAGGCGATGCGCTGCGGCGTGCGGCTGGCAATGCTGTGGCGCAATTCACCGGCCGACGACAGGATGCCGGCCCCATAGGCCCGCAGTCCGGCGGGCGTGGCGATCAAGCCGAACTCGACCGTGTACCAGTACAGCCGCGCCAGCAGCTCGCAGACACCCTGCCGGCCGGCCTTCAGGCTACCCGCGCCGTAGGCCTGCATGTAATCGGCGAAGACCGGGTTGAACAACAGCGGCACGTGGCCGAACAGGTCGTGGAATACATCGGGCTCGACCACATAATCGAATTCGTCGGGCCGGCGAATCCAGTCGGTAACCGGGAACTTGCGCGCGGCCAGCAGTGCGAAGAAGGCTTCTTCGGGGATCAGGCCCGGCACGCCGACGATCTGCCAGCCGGTGGCACGCATCAAGCGCTCGGAGATGGCGTCGAAACGTGGGATGCGCTGCGGCGCGCCGAGTTGCTGCACCGCGGCGATGAACTCGTCGCAGGCCAGGCCCGGCAACTGCTGCAACTGGCGCGCGACCAGGCGCCGGTAGATGTCGTGGTCGGCGTCGGTGTAATCGGCCCAGGCCTGTTCGCAGGTGTAGTCGGGATGCGCGCGTCCATAGTCGCCTCGCGGCGCTCGCGTACCCTGGCCGTAGGTGACGGGCGCCACGCCCCGGTTGAGCGCCTTGTCGAGGCTCATGTCTTGCCCAGCACGCCGCGGCGCATCTGATCCAGCTCGATGCTTTCGAACAGGGCCTTGAAGTTGCCTTCGCCGAAACCCTGGTCGCCCTTCCTCTGGATGAACTCGAAGAAAATCGGCCCGAGCTGGTTTTCGCTGAAGATCTGCAACAGCAGCTCGCCAGCCTTGCCATCGATCAGGATCTTGCGCTCTCGGAGTTCGGCGAGGTTCTCGCCGTGGCCCGGAATGCGCTTGTCCACCAGATCATAGTAAGTGTCGATGGTGTCGAGCAGCTTGACGCCGCAGGCGCGCATCGCATCCACGGTCTGCGGCAAGTCGCCCGAGCCGAGCGCGATGTGCTGGATGCCCTCTCCGTGGTATTTGTCCAGGTACTCCTGGATCTGGCCGGCCTTTTCCTTGCCCTCTTCGTTGATCGGGATGCGGATCTTGCCGCAGGGGCTGGTCATGGCCTTGCTCTTGACGCCGGTGACCTGGCCCTCGATGTCGAAGTAGCGGATTTCGCGGAAGTTGAACAGGCGCACGTAGAAGTCGGCCCATTCGGCGATGCGGCCACGGTGCACGTTGTGCGTCAGGTGGTCGATGATGGTCAGGCCGTGGCCGCGCGGGTTGATCTGTTCGACACCGACACCCGGCAGCGGCTCGAAATCGACATCGAAGAAGCCGATGTTGCCGATATCGCCGAGTTGCTTGCCGCCCTTGCCGCGCCAGCGATCGACGAAATAGATCACGCTGTCGCCGATGCCCTTGATGGCCGGGATGTTCAGCTCGCCCGGCCCCGCGGTGCCGGCATAACCCCAGGCGCCGAGCGAGATCGCGCGCGCGTAGGCGGCGCGCGCGTCGTGCACCCGGAACGCAATGGCGCAAATGCTGGGCCCGTGCAGGCGCGCGAAGCGCTGCGCAAACGAATCGGGCTCGGCATTGACGATGAAATTGATCTCGCCCTGACGGTACAGCACCACGTTCTTGTGCCGGTGGCGCGCGATCGGCCTGAAGCCCATGCGCGCGAACAAGGCGCCCATCGCCGCCGGGTCCGGCGCCGCGTACTCGATGAACTCGAAGCCGTCGCTGCCCATCGGGTTGTCCCAGGGGGTGAATTGCATGCTGGCGGGCCCTTGTCGTGTGCTGGATCGGCGAATGCGTGACTGTAGATTCGTCGCCAAGCGGGTTTTCTGCAAGCTCGGGCATGGCGGGCCGGGGTTTCTCGACGTGCCGGAAAGAGCGCGCGAGTATTCTTGGCGTGATCGATTCCAACGTGGACAATGGACATGGACTTCCCCTTGCGAGTGTGTCGATGAGATCAAGGACGCCGCCCGGGCAGCCAAGCTGCCCGCCGATACGACGTGCTACGCGATGCGCCACTCGGTCATCACCGACCTCGTCACCGGCGGCCTCGACCTGCTGACCGTTGCGCTGCTCAGCGGCACCAGCGTGGCGATGATCGAGCGGCACTACGGGCACCTGAGAGCGGAACACGCGGCGCCAGCGCTGGCCACGCTGGCGCTGTAGCGATCAAGGCCCCGGTACGGTAAAATGCCGTAATTCCACCTGGAGCCTGACATGACCACTGCTGAACGCTTCGATCTCAAGATGAATGCCGACGAGAAGGCCGTCGTCGCCAAAGCCGCTGCCTTGATGGGCACGACAATGGCAGGCTTTGTTCGCGCGGCAGCCAAGGAGAAAGCGCAGGTGTTGCTCGAACGTGAAACGCGGCTCACTTTGACCGGCCGCGACTTCACGGCATTTGCCCGTGCGCTGGACTCGGCGTTCGCACCGAACCCGGCCCTCAAGCAGGCGCTGACCCAAGCACGCCGCAAGGTACGGCGTGCTTGACGATTCGCCGCTCGACCCCGCACTCCACGATCGGCGAGGATTCGAGTGCGGCGTTCCGGCGCTGGACGAGCACATACAGCGCTTTGCCGAACAACACCGTCGCCGCGGCATCAGTTCGATTTTCGTGCTGACCGACTCCGCGCAGCCGGAACGCATCCTCGGCTACTACACCCTGAGCGCGGCCGAAGTCGATGCCGAGAGGCTCGCCGAAGTCGAGCGCAAGAAGCTGCCGCGCTCCCCGGTGCCCTGCTTTCGCATGGGGCGGCTCGCCTGCCGAGCGGATCAGCAGGGCCACGGACTGGGCAAGTTGCTGGTCGGCTGCGCCGTAGACCGATGTTTGAAGGCCCGACAGCAAGTCGCAGCGTACGCGCTGATCGTCGATGCAAAGGACGATGCATCCGCGGCCTTCTATCTGCACTTCGGATTCAAGCCCTTCCTGGACGCGAAGCGGACCCTGTATCTCCCGTTCGGGCGGTAACGCGCCCGTGATCTGTGCGCTCCCGCGTGTTCACAGCGGACGGTCACGGCGGGATCTCTTCGACCCATCGGCGCCCTTAGCTCGTGCACTCTGTCCAAGAGCACGCCCAAACCCTTTGCACCGCTGTCGCTGGCGGTCTGAGCCGAAGGCGATCGACATGGCGGCCGGCTTCCGTGCTTCAACGACCAGGAGCCGGACCCGCACCGACCGCAGCCGGTTCAGTCTTCCAGTTCGATCTGCTCCCACACGGCCGTGCCGCCGCGCCTGTCGGCGCGCGCCTTGACCAGTATTCCCGGCGTCGCGGCGGCGAAGAAAGCCGCGCGGCCGATCGGCGCGTCGCCGAGGTTCTTGAACTCGCTGTCGGCAATCGTCGTCGTGTCCACCGTGACGCCCAGGACGGTCAAGCTCGCCGTGCCTGTCACCGAGCCGACGGGGCCTTGCAGGATGAGACGCGAATCGCTGCTCGTCGAGCGCAGCTCGACTTCGAGCGCCAGGATGCTGCCGTTGGCGCCGGGCCGGGCCTTGATGCGCAGGTGGTTGGGCGACGCCAAACCCGCCAGAAACGCCACGTCCTTGAACTCGGTCAGCGCATTGGTCTGCACCGTGATGCCCGGCAAGCCGGCCAGCGTGAGCGTGCCGGCGCCGGCGTTGACGCTGGCGACATCGGCCTCGAAGCGCAGGTTGTCGCGGAACGACACCTTGACCGCGTTCAACACGCCGTTGCTGATCGGTCCTTCGGCTTCGAGCTTCACGCCGACGACAACGTCTTCGGCCAAGCCACCTTCGAACACCGTGCTCGCGCTCGTCACCACCCGCTGCGAGCCGAGCACGAAGCTGGCTGCGGTGCCGCTGGCGACAAAGCCCTCGACCTCGGCCTTGGCGATGCTGGTGATCGGCGCGCCGCCGGGCTCGACCTTGCTCGCGGTGAGCGTGCCGCACACCGGTTGGCCGGCGCAGGCGCTGCCCTTGGCGTCGATGATCAAGCCGTTCCACGAGCCGGCCGGCATGTCGTTGACCGTGGCGCTGCCGTAGTTGACCGTCAGAGTGCCGACGACAAAGGTCCGCGCCGTGGTGTCGTGGTTCTTGACGAAGCCCTTGACGGCAAACGGCGGCGTGGCCGGCGTCGTCTTGCGCTCGATATAGCCGGCGGTCACCACGCCGTCGGCCGATGGCATGCCATGCACTTCGACGTAGTCATTGATCGCCGGCGCGCCGTTGGCCACACGCGTCTGGTTGTCGATCAGCACCGTTTGGCCCATCACGACCAGGCGGCTCGCATCCAGCACCTGCTCGACGCGGCCCTTGACGGCGTCATCGACCGTGATCGTCGCTGCCTGCCTGTTGTCGATCGAGCCATCGACGCGCACCACCATGCCCACGCGCAGATCGTTTTGCGTGACCTTGCTGTCGTCGAGCTTGATCGTGCGCCTGCTGATCGTCGCCTAGAGCGTTGCCGACCCTGTGCCCGGGTGCTCATGGGGCGGGCCGCAGGCTTCGTCACTGATGGATTCCCGCCCGGCTTCACCGTGCGCTACGCCCACCCGCCCGGGTTGCCCCGGCATCTGACGCATGGCCTTTGACATCCCCATGTCTTCGCGGTCACTCACTCTCGTTCGGCCCTTCGTCCTTTTGGTCCTGCCTCAACGGCCCCCGACTCGGACTACTACGACCTCTGCTGACTTCTCGCTCCGGCATGCGCCGTCGCCCTTTCAGGCGCGAGGCGAGATCTCCCCGGGTAAGAACGCACTCCTTCGTTGCACAACCGCCGGATCTACGCCACCTCGCCTTGATCACGAGAGCTTCGCGGTCCTTTGCCCGCTGGCCCTGCTTGGCAGCGCCTTCTATCCGGTTCTTGTTCATCGGCTCGCAGCTTCGCTCCACGCTTCCTCCCCACATTCGGTCGCCCTCATGCAGTTGCGCTTCGCTTCGTTCGCTGTGATCAACTCACGGGAGGACTTGCACCTCCAAGAGTGCGCCCGTGCCGGGCGCACAAGCAAAACGGCGCCGGAGGGCGCCGATATCTCGTTGATTCACAAAGCAATTTCTGGTCGGCGCACCCAACGCGCCGGCATTTCTGCGTTCGCTGTCCAGTACGCCAGCATGTCGATGTGCTCGACAACGTCAATCTCTGCCGGGTGACCGTCCCCGTCCGACACCACCTCGGATTCCCACCGCGCAATCGCACTGTCCAGCGCAGCCTCATATTGCTGCCGCTTCCAACCGGCTCTGAACTGCACTTGGTCGACAACCTGTGCCCACGTCAGCGCGGCGGTCTGTTGATCTTTGAAAGCGACCATCCAATCGCGTAACGCCTTGCCATCAACTGTTGCTGCCCACTCAACGATGCGCGCGGCCCGTTGGCAGGTATCGTCGCCCCGCTTCAACTCGCCTGCTCTCTCGCGAAGTGCGTTGGCAATGGCGCAGTCGGCCGTATCGTTTCGCGCTGACAGCGACCTTCGCGCGCGCATGGTGCGCACGCTTGCCTGCTTGCCCTTCGCGTGGCCGATGGCCTCGGCCAAACCGCGCCGGACGCTCTCGAATGCCTTGCCCATGCGCTCACTCGATCAGTGTTGCCACTCGCGCCAGCACGTCGGCGATCAGTTCAGGCGGCACGGCTTCGATGAACTGCGCGCGTCGCGCTTTCCAGTCCACCGTGCGCACTTGATTGCACAGCGCAACGCCATCGGTTGCCAGTCCAGCGCCGGACAGCGCAACCGCCCAGGCTTGCCCGCGTGCAAAGGCGCCGCCGCGGGTGATCGGGCACGCCAGCGCCATGCCGAAACGATTGAAGGCTTCGGGAGACAGCACCAGCGCCGGCCGGGTGCCTTGCTGCTCATGCCCGGCGCTCGGGTCGAAGTCCAGGCGGATGATGTCGCCGCGCCGCGGAACGTAGCTTGCGCGCCGTGTCGGCATGGCGCCTTACCAGGCTTCCCGCCCAGCGGGCCGCGCATCGCTCCAGCCCTTGGCCGTGGGCATGTCGCCGGGCTTCATGCCGGCCAGCAACTCGGCCAGCGCATAGCGGGGGCGCGCGGGTGAAAGCACCAGCCGCCCATCCTCAAGGGTCACTGCCACCGATGCGCCGGCAGCCAGCCCCAGCGTGCGCAGCATCTGGCGCGGCAGCGTGACGGAAACGGACCCGCCCACGGCGCGGAGGGTTGCGGTGTGCATTGCGATGTCCTCAGGAGTGGTGGATCGAACGCCGCCATTGTCACACAAAAGTGTGATTGTTTGGCTCCGCATGTGGCCACACCCGGCCGTATGCGCCGCCCGTGTCGCGGCCGGTCACGCCACCTTGAACGGCAGCACCTGTGCACCATCGCGCAGGGTGTCGAGGTAGTCGGCCCATGTCTGCATCATGCCGCGCCGCTGCGCCAGGTATTGCGCCCGGTCGTAGGCAGCGCCCAGCGGGCCGGCCTTGCCGTGCGCCAACTGGGCCTCGATCCACTCGGGATCGATCGCGGGCAGGCGCTCCGCAATGATCGTGCGCGCCGTCGAGCGGAAGCCGTGGGCCGTCATCTCGTCGGGGCCGAAGCCCATGCGCCGCATGGCCGCATTCATCGTCACATTGCTGATGGGGCGCCCTCTGCTGCGTTGGTTTGGAAAGCAGTACAGGCCGGCCCCGGTCAAAGGTTGCAACGCGCGCAGCGTCTCAACGGCCTGGGCTGCCAGCGGCACCACATGCGCCGCGCCCGTGGCCTTGGCTTGCCTGGTGCGCTTCATGTCCTCGCTCGGGATCGTCCAGGTGGCGGCGTCGAGGTCCAGGTCGGCCCAGCGCATCGCCAGCACGTTGCCGGGCCGCTGGAACACCAGCGCGGCCAGCTTCAACGCGGCCCGTGTTGCCGGATGACCGCCGTAGCTCTCGATCGCGCGCAGCAACTCGCCCAGCTTGAGCGGGTCGGCAATCGCGGCGTAGTGCCGCTTGATCGGGTGCGCCAGCGCCTCGCGCAGGTCGGGCACTGGGTCGCGCTCTGCGTGGCCCGTGGCGATGGCGTAGCGGAACACCAGCCCGCAGGTCTGCTTGACCCGGTGTGCCGTGTCCTGCGAGCCGCGCGCCTCGATCTTGCGCAGCAGCTCCAACACCATCGGCGCGGTGACGCTGGCGATGGGTTTGCTGCCGATCCACGGGAAGACATCGGTTTCCAACTGGATGCGGCTGCGCCTGGCGTATCCCACGCTGACCTTAGGGCCGTGAACCTGGGCCAGCCACTCGCGCGCCACCTGTTCGAAGCTGCCGATGGAGGCCTGGCCAGCGTCAGCGCGGCGCTTGTTCTCGTGCTTGCGGTCGGTCATGGCCTTGTCGGCCTTGCGTTCGTCGCTGGGATCAGTGCCGGCGGCCACCAGCCTTCGGGCAGCCTCGCGCCGGACACGCGCATCGGCCAGGCTCACATCGGGATAGACGCCGAGGGACAGGCGCTTCTCCTTGCCGCCAAGGCGATACTTCAATCGCCACCAGCGCGAGCCGCTGGGCTGCAGTTCCAGGTACAGCCCCCCTCCATCGCCGAGCTTGCGTGGCTTCTCGCTCGGCTTGGCTTTGCGAATCGCGGCGTCGGTCAGCTTGTCGGTGGGCATGGGGCACCTCGGTTGGGGGCAACAATTTGGGCGGAAAACCCTGTTGCCCCCAATCCTGCCCCCAAGTGGGGGCAGATTCAAGTGGCCCTGTCCGTTCCCATGCGGACATGAAAAAAGCCCTAGAGCGTTGATTCTCTAGGGCTTTTCGTCTTATGCGGCCTCTTGCGGAGCCCGTTCTGGTGGGCGGTGCAGGGTTCGAACCTGCGACCCCTGCCGTGTGAAGGCAGTGCTC
>CADEDE010000013.1 GCA_902825995.1 uncultured Burkholderiales bacterium | reverse complement strand
AACCTGTACGACACCAGCAAGCACGTGATGGATGGCGGCGGCAACTTCCGCGCCAACTTCGGTGTCGAGCGCGACGGCGTCTCGCTGCTGGCCGGCGACGGCTCGCACAGCCTGGGCGCGGATCTGACCATGGGCTACCCGGAGTTCGATCACCTGCTGCTGAAGAAGCTCGGCTGGTGGGACGAACTCAGCGAGGCCGAGAAGAAGGCCGCCGAAGGCAAGAACTGGAAGACCGACCCGTCGGGCGGCATCATCCGCGTGACGATGGTCAAGCACGGCTGCCACCCCTTCGGCAACGCCAAGGCGCGGGCGCTGGTCTGGAACTTCCCCGACCCGGTGCCGCAGCACCGCGAGCCGTTGTACAGCACCCGCGCCGACCTGGTGGCCAAGTACCCGACGCACGATGACAAGAAGGCCTTTTGGCGCCTGCCGACGCTGTACAAGACGGTGCAGGAAAAGAACAAGGATATCGGCAAGATCTTCCCGCTGATCATGACCAGCGGGCGCCTGGTTGAATTCGAGGGCGGTGGCGAGGAGACGCGCTCCAACCCCTGGCTGGCCGAGTTGCAGCAGGACATGTTCGTCGAGATCAACCCCAAGGCCGCCAACGACCGCGGCATCCGCAACGGTGAATACGTCTGGGTGAAGACACCGCCGATGGCTGCGGTGCCCGAGTTCAAGGGCCTGCGCGTCAAGGCCCTGGTGACCGAGCGGGTGAATGCCGAAACCGTGTTCCTGCCGTTCCACTTCTCGGGCCGCTGGGGCGGCGTCGATCTGGCGCCGTACTACCCGCAAGGAGCGATGCCGGTGGTGCGCGGCGAATCGGTCAATACCGCCACCACCTACGGCTACGACAGCGTGACGATGATGCAAGAGACCAAGACCACGGTCTGCGAAATCTCCCGGGCTTGAGGTTAAGGAGTCGATGCGATGGCAAGAATGAAATTCATCTGCGACGCCGAGCGCTGCATCGAGTGCAACGGCTGTGTCACCGCCTGCAAGGCCGAGCACGACGTGCCCTGGGGCGTGAACCGCCGCCGCGTGGTCACGCTCAATGACGGCGTGCCGGGCGAGAAAAGCATCTCGGTGGCCTGCATGCATTGCAGCGACGCACCCTGCATGGCGGTCTGCCCGGTCGATTGCTTCTACCGCACCGATGAGGGCGTGGTGCTGCACGACAAGGACATCTGCATCGGCTGCGGTTATTGCTCCTACGCCTGCCCCTTCGGCGCGCCGCAATTCCCGACCAACGGAACTTTCGGCCTGCGCGGCAAGATGGACAAGTGCACCTTCTGCGCCGGTGGCCCTGAGGCCAACGGCAGCGATGCCGAGTTCGAGAAGTACGGTCGCAACCGCCTGTCCGAAGGCAAGCTGCCAGCCTGTGCCGAGATGTGCTCGACCAAAGCCCTGCTCGGTGGCGATGGCGACATCGTGGCCGATATTTTCCGCACCCGCGTCTTGCAGCGCGGCAAGGGCAGCGAAGTCTGGGGTTGGGGCACGGCCTACGGCAAACCGACGCAAGGTACCAAATCATGATGATGCGCAGCACGATGGCCCTGGCGGTGTTGGCGCTGGTCGCCGCCGGGTGCGCAGAAAAAGCACAGACTGCGACGGCGTCGAAGAAGGTCGATGCGAAGGCCTGGGAATCGACGTCGAGCCCCTACGCGGCTGCGGATTGGAAGGGCGGCGACCAGGCCGCCTGGGAAGCCCAGATGCGCACTCGCGCCCAGGGCCAGAACGAATATTCGCGCAGTGCCGCCACCCCGCCGGCCGCGGCACCGACCAAGACACCATGACGCTGTCGGGAGGGCTCACCATGCAAAGCCTGATGCGAACGCTCCTGACGGCGGCAGCGCTGGTGCTGCCGCTGGCGCTGCAGGCGCAAACGACGGCACCGGCCGCTCCGGCCAAGGCGCCCCCGACCAACTTCGTCGCACCCGCCGAACCCAAGCCCGACGAAAGCAACGCCGAGCGTGGTAAGACCCAGCCCGGCAACAACGCGCCCTTCTGGCGCAGTGTGCGCGAGTCGGGCGAGCAGCCCGGCTATTCGAGCCTGCCGGGTGCCGAGAAGGGCATGCTGATCCAGCCCTTCGTGCAGTATCCGGGCTCGCGCTTCACCAGCGCCGGCGAAGCCTGGCGCCAGGTGCGCAACAACTGGATCCTTCCGTACGGCGGTTCGCTGTTGCTGATGGTCGTGCTGGCCATTGCGCTGTTCTACTGGCGCAAGGGCAGCCTGGGCGGCCACACGCCCGATACCGGCCGCCAGATCGAACGCTTCACACCCTTCGAGCGCTCGGCGCACTGGACCAATGCGATCGCCTTTTCGGTGCTCGCGCTGTCGGGTCTGGTGATGGCCTTCGGCAAGTTCATCCTGCTGCCGATCGTCGGTGGCACCTTGTTCGGCTGGCTGAGCTATGCGCTGAAAACCGCGCACAACTTCGCCGGGCCCTTGTTCGCGGTATCGCTGCTGGTGGTGATTTTCACCTTTGCCCGCGACAACCTGCCGCGCAAGGAAGACCTGGGCTGGCTGGCGCGCTTCGGCGGCCTGCTCGGAGGCGCCGAGCTGCCGTCGCATCGCTTCAATGCCGGCGAAAAGCTCGTATTCTGGGCTGGCGTATTCCTGCTCGGCCTGGTCGTCGTCGGCTCCGGCCTGGTGCTCGACCAACTGGTTCCCGGCATGGCCTACTTGCGCGGCAACATGCAGGTCGCGCACATGATCCACGCCGTTGCGGCGCTCTTGATGACGACTCTGTTCCTCGGCCACATCTACATGGGCACCATCGGCATGAAGGGTGCGTACAGCGCCATGCGCACAGGCATCGTCGATGAAGCCTGGGCCCGCGAGCACCATCAACTGTGGGCCGACGACATTCGCGCCGGCAAGATTCCGGCGCAACGAACAGTCGCCGCCGTGCCGCCGTTGGCGGGCCAACAAAACTGAGCAGAAAACCTGAGAGGAGAGCGCATGAAGCGCATCGTCACCCTGAGCATTGTCGTGCTCGCCGCCAGCGCCGCGCTGGCCAAGCTGCCGGCGCCGGTGTTGTCCGACGAGGCCAAAGCCAAAGCTGCGGAGGCCGCTGCCAAGACGGCGCATGGCGGCAAGGTGGACGCCTTCAAGCTCTGCCAGTCGATGGACCGTGTGGCCGCCAGGTACATGGCCGACACCCAAAAGGCCGGCAAGGAAGCCAAGCCGGCCAGTGCGACGCCGCCCTGCGCCGATCCGGGCGCGTTCGTCTATCCGCCGCTAGCCGCAACCGCGCCGGCCCCTGCCCCGGCCGTTGCCAAGGCCCCTGCCAAGAAAGGCTGACGCCGGGCGGGTATAACGACGCCATGTCGTCCCAGCCCCGAGCTGCCCTGACGCGGCTGCTGCCGTACCTGACCCAAGCCCAAGCGCCGCTGACGCGCGAGGTCGAGGTGCGCGATGAGTTCGGACAGCGCCGCACGATCCACATTCCAGCCGAGCGGCCGCTGACGCTGTTTGTCGACAAGCGCGAAGTGGTCACGCTGATGACCCTGGGCGCTTCGCCCGAGCTGCTGGCGCTGGGCTACCTGCGCAACCAGCGCCTGGTCGAATCCCTCGACGACGTCGATTCGATCACCGTCGATTGGGACGTCGAGGCCGCCGCGGTCAAGACCCGGCGCGGCGCGAGCCCCGGCATCGGGGCCCGCACCGCCCGGCGCATCGTCACCACCGGCTGCGGCCAAGGCACGATGTTCGGTAACTGGATGGACGAACTCGATGCCTTGAGGCTGCCCTCCGCCGCGGCCGCGCGCATCCACCAGGCGACGCTGCACACGCTCAACGACGCGATGCGCCAGACCGACAGCGTGCACCGCCGGGCCGGCTCGGTGCATGGCTGCGCGTTGTTCCGCGGCAGCGAGATGCTGAAGTTCGTGGAAGACGTCGGCCGCCATAACGCCATCGACACCATCGCCGGCTGGATGTGGTTGCACGGCGATTCACCGCTCGGGCAAGGCGCCGACAAGATTTTCTACACCACGGGCCGGCTGACCAGCGAAATGGTCATGAAGTCGGCCCAACTCGGTGTGCCGATCGTCATTTCGCGCAATGGCGTCACGCAGATGGGCTACGAACTGGCCTGCAAACTTGGCATGACCCTGTTTGGCCGCGCCAGCCAGCGCCATTTCATTTGTTACTGCGGCTTCGATCGTTTCGATGCCGATCCGGAGCCCGAGCGCTCGCCGGTGCGCGTTGTGTCGACCTGAGTTACCGCACCGCCGGGGTGTGCAGATCGCGCAGATGCGTCGGCCCGACGCGGTGCTTGATTTCGGCCGACAAGGCCTTGCCCCAGCCGACGGAAAACAGGGCTTCGCCGACGACGAACATGGGCCCCACCAACAGCCCGCGCAGGTCGTCGATGAAGGCCGGCTTCTTGCCCTCGTAATAGTGGCCGACGAACTGGATGGCCCAGCCGACGACGAACAACCCCAGGCTCCAGCCCAACCATGCCGTGGTCTCGAGTTGCCCCAGCGGCAATGCGGCCAGGATCAGCACCAGATTGGCCAGGCTGACCGCCAGCCCGAGCGCCAGGTCGCCGCGGGTCAGGTACCACAGCGTGGTCAAACCCCAGAGCACGGCCGCCGGCGTGACCGGCCAACCGGCGACCTCGATGCCCGGCCGTGCGAGCAAGGCGCCGACGGCAAAGACCAGCATCGGTATGCCGATGAAGTGCGTGGCGATATTGCGGCGATCGCGGTGGTACGCGGCGTACTTCACCATCAGTTCGGTGGCAGCGCTCATGGCAGTTTCCGGCGGACCAGCGTGTGGGCATGGTAGCGCGGTACCGACCGAATTGGGCGTGTGAGGCCGTGCCTACAATCGCCGACATGACGATCAAGAGCGACAAGTGGATTCGCCGCATGGCGTTAGAGCACGGCATGATCGAGCCCTTCGAGCCGGGCCAGGTGCGGCAAAACGCAAGCGGCCAGCGCATCGTCAGCTACGGCACCTCGAGCTACGGCTACGACATCCGCTGCGCACCGGAATTCAAGGTCTTCACCAATATCTACTCGACGGTCGTCGATCCGAAGAACTTCGACGAAAAGAGCTTCGTCGATATCAATGCCGAGGTCTGCGTGATCCCGCCCAACAGCTTCGCGCTGGCGCGCACGTTGGAGTATTTCCGCATCCCGCGCAATGTGCTGACCATCTGCCTGGGCAAGAGCACCTATGCGCGCTGCGGCATCATCGTCAACGTCACGCCCTTCGAGCCCGAATGGGAAGGTTATGTGACGCTCGAATTCAGCAATACCACGCCGCTACCGGCCAAGATCTACGCGGGTGAAGGTTGCGCCCAGGTGTTGTTCTTCGAGAGCGACGAGGTCTGCGAGACCTCGTACAAAGACCGCGGCGGCAAGTACCAGGGCCAGCGCGGGGTGACCTTGCCCAAGACCTGAGTTTCACAGCCACCGGGAGACTGCGATGAAGTGGGAAGGCCAGCGCCAGAGCGAGAACGTCGAAGACCGCCGCAATGGCGGCGGCGGCTTTCGCCTCGGCGGCGGGCGCGGCATCGGCCTGGGCAGCATCGTCATTGCCTTGGTCGCCGGCTGGATTTTCGGCATCAACCCGCTCACGGTGCTGGGCGTGCTGGGTGGCGGCGCTTCGATCGAAGCGCCGCAGGCGCAGCAATCCTCGGCCCTGCGTCCGCCCGCCAACGACGCGATGGCGGCCTTCGTATCCACCGTGTTGGCCGATACCGAAGACGTCTGGGGCGCGGTGATGAAAACCGGCGGCAGCGCCTACCGCGAACCCAGGCTGGTGCTCTTTCGCGGCGCGGTCGGCACCGCCTGCGGCAGCGGCCAGTCGGCGATGGGGCCGTTCTACTGCCCGGCCGACCAGAAGGTCTATATCGACCTCGGCTTCTTCGACACCCTGCGCTCGCGCATGGGCGCGCCGGGCGATTTTGCGCAGGCCTATGTCATCGCGCACGAGGTCGGCCACCATGTGCAGAACCTGCTCGGTATCACCGGCAAGGTCGATGGCCTGCGCGGGCGCGTCAACGAGACGCAGATGAACGCACTGTCGGTGCGCGTCGAGTTGCAGGCCGATTGTTTTGCCGGCGTCTGGACGAATCATTCACAAAAAGGCAAGGGCTGGCTCGAGCGCGGCGATATCGACGAGGCGATGAATGCCGCAGCACAGATCGGCGACGACATGCTGCAGCGCAAATCGCAGGGCACGGTGGTGCCCGAGAGCTTCACGCACGGCAGCAGCCAGCAGCGCCAGACCTGGTTCCGGCGCGGCCTCGAATCGGGCAGCGTGGCCCAGTGCAATACCTTCGACGCCCGCGCCTTGTAGGGATCGCTGTGCGCGCTGCGCAAGCCTGCGCGGAGACCGTGCCGCGAATCGAAGTGCCAGAATCCCACCGATGCCCGATTCCCGCCGCCTGAACCAGACCGCATTCATGCGCTTCTTCGCGCATGAATCCGCGGCTGGCGTGGTGTTGGGCCTCGCGGCGCTCGCGGCATTGATCGTCAGCAACTCGCCGCTGGCGACGTGGTACGAGGCCTTCCTGCGAACGCCGGGCGAGATCGTCATCGGGCAGACCCTGGTGCTCGAGAAGACGCTGTTGGTGTGGGTCAATGACCTGTGGATGGCGGTGTTCTTCTTTCTTGTCGGCCTGGAGATCAAGCGCGAGTTCGTCGAGGGCGAACTGGCCGACCGCAGGCAAGCCGTGCTGCCCTTGGCCGCGGCGCTGGGCGGCATGGTGGTGCCGGCCGCGATCTACAGTGCCATCAATTGGAGCGATGCGCAGGCGCTGAAGGGCTGGGCCATTCCGGCGGCGACCGATATCGCGTTCGCCATCGGCATCGTGATGCTGCTCGGCTCGCGCGTACCGACCTCGTTGAAGCTGTTCCTGACGGCCGTCGCGATCATCGATGACCTGGGCGCCATCGTTGTCATTGCGCTGTTCTACACCGACAGGCTCTCGCTCACGGCGCTGGCCGGGGCCGGCATCGGGCTGGCGCTGTTGTTCGCGCTGAACCGCATGAAGGTCATGCGGGTCGATGTCTATGCCGCGGTCGGCCTGTTGATCTGGGTCTTCGTGCTCAAGTCGGGTGTGCATGCGACGCTGGCCGGCGCGCTCACCGCCATGGCCATCCCCGCGCGCGACGCCGACGGCGGCTCGCCGTTGCAGCGCGTCGAGCACAGCCTGCACCCCTGGGTCGCCTTCCTGATCCTGCCCACGTTCGGGTTTTGCAATGCAGGCGTCAACCTGGCCGGCGCCACGCCCGCGGTCTTGCTCGAACCGGTAACGCTGGGCATCGCGCTCGGCCTGGTCTTGGGCAAGGCGATCGGCGTCTTTGGCACTTCTTGGTTGATGTTGCGGTCGGGCCTCGGTGCGGCACCCGCCGGGGCCAGCACGCTGCAACTGTTCGGAGTGAGCGTGCTCTGCGGCATCGGCTTCACGATGAGTCTGTTTATCGGCGGCCTGGCTTTCGACGGCCTCGGCGCGGCGCTCGAAACCAGGCTCAAGCTCGGCGTGTTGTCCGGCTCACTCGCCGCCGGCCTCGCCGGTGCGGCAATCCTGGTCGCCGCCAGTCCAGTCAGCCGTGCACCGCTGCCCTCGGGGGCGTCATCAGCCGGTCGGTATAGGCGATCGCCATCGCCGAGAGCAGGAAGGTGATGTGGATCGCGGTCTGCGCGATCAGCACCTTGTCCGAGTAGTTGGCGGCGTTGATGAAGGTCTTGAGCAGGTGGATCGAGCTGATGCCGATGATCGCGGTGGCCAGCTTGACCTTCAACACCGAGGCGTTGACATGGCTCAGCCACTCCGGCTGGTCGGGGTGGCCTTCGAGGTTCATGCGCGAGATGAAGGTCTCGTAGCCGCCGACGATGACCATGATCAGCAGGTTGCTGATCATTACCACGTCGATCAGCGCCAGCACCACCAGCATGATGATGGTTTCATTCAGCGCGACGGTTTCACCGGCGTAGCCGATGCTTTTGGCCAGCGTCGCGATCGCCGTCTGGCTGCCGAAAGCGGCCTCGACCAGGTGCCACAGCTCGAGCAAAAAGTGCCAGACATAGACGCCCTGCGCCGCGATCAGGCCCAGGTACAGCGGTAGCTGCAGCCAGCGGCTCATGAAGATGAGCTTGGGCAGGGTGCGCATTTCGGGCGTCGGCGAATCGGAGCGTTGGGCCATGGCGGGTGGTTTCAGGGCAATTCCGGATGCGCCGGATTGTAGGGAGCCTGGTCACGGCGCCGACTTTTGCGGCAGAGTAAGGCACCGGTCAGCGCGTGGCCCTAACTTGTCGTGCCGGCCAAAATCCACGACCCCGCAGGAGACAAATATGAGCAGCGAAGCTATTCTTTACCCGCCTCCCGCCGCCTTGATGGCCTCGGCCCACGTCGCCGGCCCGGCGGCCTACGACAAGCTGGTGGCCGAAGCCGCGTCGGACTACGAGGCTTATTGGTCGCGGCTGGCGCGCGAGTTCGTGAGTTGGAAAACGCCGTTCACGAAGGGCCTGAACCGCGACAACGCCCCCTTCTTCAAATGGTTCGAAGACGGCACGCTGAATGCCTCGTACAACTGCCTGGACCGCAACGTCGAGCGCGGCCTCGGCGACAAGGTGGCGATCATTTTCGAGGCCGATGACGGCGCTGTCACCAAGGTCAGCTACCGCCAGTTGCTGGCCAAGGTGTGCCGGTTGGCCAATGCGCTGAAGGCGCGCGGCGTCAAGAAGGGCGACCGCGTGCTGATTTACATGCCGATGAGCGTCGAGGGTGTGCTGGCGATGCAGGCCTGTGCGCGTATCGGCGCGATCCACTCGGTGGTCTTCGGCGGTTTCTCGGCACAGTCGGTTCGCGACCGCATTCAGGACACCGGTGCGGTGATGGTCGTCACCGCCGACGAACAACTGCGCGGTGGCAAGGCCTTGCCGCTGAAGGCGATCGTTGACGAGGCCATCGCGCTGGGTGGCTGCGATTCGGTCAGGGACGTGATCGTCTATCGGCGCAGCGGCGGCAAGGTGGCCTGGAATCCGGCACGCGACCGCTGGCTGCACGAAGAAACGGACGACCGACCCGAGACCTGCGAGCCCGAATGGGTGGAGGCCGAGCACCCGTTGTTCCTGCTCTATACCTCAGGATCGACGGGCAAGCCCAAGGGCGTGCAGCACAGCACCGGCGGCTACTTGCTGCACGCCGCGCTGACCACCCAATGGACCTTCGACCTGAGGCCGGAAGACGTCTTCTGGTGCACCGCCGATATCGGCTGGGTCACCGGCCACACCTACATCGCCTACGGCCCGCTGGCCCTGGGCGGCACCGAGCTCGTCTTCGAGGGCGTACCGACCTACCCCGATGCGGCCCGCTTCTGGAAGACGATCGAGAAGCACAGGGTCTCGATCTTCTACACCGCGCCGACGGCGATCCGCGCGCTGATCAAGCTGGCCGAAGCCAACGATGCCGTGCATCCGAAGAGCGTCGATTTGTCGAGCCTGCGCATCCTGGGCTCGGTCGGCGAGCCGATCAACCCGGCTGCGTGGGAGTGGTACCACAAGCACGTCGGCGGCGGCCGCTGCCCGATCGTCGATACCTTCTGGCAGACCGAAACCGGCGGCCACATGATCACGCCGCTGCCGGGCGTGACAACCCTGGTGCCGGGCTCGTGCACGCTGCCGTTTCCCGGCATCCAGGTCGCCGTCGTCGATGAGGCCGGCAAGGACGTACCCAACGGCCAAGGCGGGATCCTGGTCGTCAAGCAGCCGTGGCCGGGCATGATCCGCGCGATCTGGGGCGACCCCGAGCGCTACCAAAAGAGTTACTACCCGGCCGAGCTGAAGGGCTACTACCTGGCCGGCGACGGCGCGATCCGCGATGCCAAGACCGGCTACTTCACCATCACCGGGCGCATCGACGATGTGCTCAATGTCAGTGGTCACCGCATGGGCACGATGGAGATCGAATCGGCGCTGGTGAGCTGCACCAGGCTGGTGGCCGAAGCCGCCGTGGTCGGTCGCCCGGACGAGACCACCGGCGAGGCGATCTGCGCGTTCGTGGTGTTGAAACGCTCGCGCCCGACCGGCGACGAAGCCAGGCAGATCGCCAACGAGTTGCGCAACTGGGTGGCCAAGGAGATCGGCCCGATCGCCAAGCCCAAGGACATCCGCTTCGGCGACAACCTGCCCAAGACACGCAGCGGCAAGATCATGCGCCGATTGCTGCGCTCGATCGCCAAGGGCGAGGCGATCACGCAGGACACTTCGACGCTGGAAAACCCTGCGATCCTGGAGCAACTCGCGCAGAGCCTGTAGCCGGCCCTGCAAAACGCCAGCAGACCCAACGCCTGCGCCCTGTATCCCCGCGGGGATACAGGGCGCAGGCGTCCTGGGGTCGTCAGTTCAGCGGATCACATAGGCCGCGGCGGCGGTCGCGATCAGCGAGCCCTGGTCGTTCGTGAGGCGCATCTGCGTCGAGCCGATGCGGCCACCCAGTCGCGTGACTTCGGCGCTGGCAACGAACGCGGTGCCCACGCCCGGGCGCAGGTAATCGACGCGCAGGTCGATGGTGCCCATCTTGGCGAAGCGGTGCATCACCTGCGCCGTATTTTCGTCGGCGTGCTGCTCGCCGATCGCCACCATCAAGGCAAAGCTGCCCATCGCGTCGAGCGTGGCCGAGATCACGCCGCCGTGCAGGCGTTCGTACAGGTAATGGCCGATCAGCTCGGGCCGCATGGCGAAGCGGATCCCTGGCGCGGGCGCCCGCGCCGACACGATCTCCAGGCCCAAGGTCTGGTTGAAGGCGATGCGGCGCTGGAACAGATCGGACAGCGCGGCATCGAGGCAGGCCTGTTCTTCGGGGCTGCGGCGCGGGGCCGGGGCGGGGACGGTCATGACGGAATCGTAGCGGGCGATGCCCATGCATCCTGAACTGGATTATCATCCAAGAATAATCCGTGACTGGATAAACACCGTGAGTGCCGTTCTCGCTCCCCGCCGTCGCAGTGCCCCAAGCGCCGAACAGATGGCAGCTGCCGGCTTGCGTGCCTATGCCCGCATCGCCGAGCACTGGGCCCTGTCGATCGACGAGCAGCGGCGCCTGCTCGGCGAGCCGCCGCGTTCGACTTTTTTTGCCTGGCGCAAGCAACCCGACAAGGCCAAGCTGCCGCGCGACACGCTCGAGCGCTTGTCCAATGTGCTCGGTATCTACAAATCGCTGCAGATCCTGCTGCCCGACGCGGCGGCGGCCGATGCCTGGGTGCGCAAGCCCAATGCCGCCTTCGCTGGCGCGAGCGCGCTGGCGCAGATGCTGGCCGGCAATGTCAGCGACCTGAGCCGTGTGCGCTACCTGCTCGATTCGGCTCGCAGTGGTGGTTGGGCTTGAGTCGCCCCGAGATCGATGCACTGGCTGTCCGCCGCGTGCAATGGCCTGCGGCCTGCCGCATCGTGCCCACCCGCCACCCCAGCGTCTATCTGTATGACCGTGTCGCGGACGCGGCGGATTTCGATGCGCTCTACGCCCTCGAAGCCCTGACCAACGAGCGGCTGCGCGACGAAGCCGGTGTGGTGCACCTGGTTGCCGCAGAAGACCGCGTGTATGGCCCCGGCAGCGGGCCGATCATGGCCGCCTTCACGCACCTGAACCCGCTGGGCAGCCGCTTTTCCGATGGGCGCTATGGCGTGTTCTACGCCGCGCGCGACCGCGCCACCGCGATCGCCGAAACCGCCTACCACCACGCACGTTTCCTGGCGGCCACCGGCGAGGGGCCGATGCACCTGCCGATGCGCCTGTACCACGTGGCCATCGACGCCCGCCTGCACGACCTGCGGCCCGAGGGTGCGGTGCCGCCTGGCGTGTTCGACAGCCAGCGCTACGCCCGGGCGCAGGCACTCGGCAGCACCCTGCACGCAGCCGGTTCGGCTGGCGTCGTCTATCGCAGCGTGCGCCGCCGCGGCGGGCATTGCGTCGGCTTGTTCAAGCCGCGCGGCGCACGCACCTGCGTGCAGGCCGACGTGCTGCTGTACGCCTGGGATGGCCAGGGTTTCGCCGACATCTACGAGAAACTCGACGCGCCGCCGGCGCCCCCTCCAGCCGCATGAATGCCCCCCCACGCTTCGACCGCATCGATGCCCTGCGCGGTGTGGCCATCGTCTGGATGGCGCTGTTTCACTTTGGCTTCGACCTGAATCACTTCGGCATGCTTTCACCGAAGCAGAATTTCTACGCCGACCCGTTCTGGACCCAGCAGCGCACGGTCATCGTCAGCCTGTTCCTCTTCACAGCCGGCATGTCGCAGGCCGTGGCGCACGAGGCCGGGCAGGGTTGGCCGCGCTTCTGGCGCCGCTGGGCGCAGATAGCGGCCTGCGCGGTGCTGGTCTCGGCCGGCTCGGCGCTGATGTTCCCGAACAGCTGGATCAGCTTCGGCATCCTGCACGGCATTGCACTGATGCTGATCGGCGCACGCCTGGCGGCGCCCCTGCGTGGGTGGCTGTGGCCACTGGGCCTGGTGCTGATCGCGCTGCCGCAGTGGCTCCAGCACCCGGTCTTCGACACCCGCTGGACCAACTGGGTTGGCTTGGTGACCCGAAAACCGGTCAGCGAAGACTATGCCCCGCTGCTGCCGTGGCTGGGCGTGATGTTGTGGGGCCTGGCCGTGGGCCAGTGGCTGCTGGCGTGGCGCCGCGATGCGCTGGCCGGGTCGGTGCCCAAGGCCGCACAAGGCCTGGCGCGGCTCGGCCGCTGGTCGCTCAGCTTCTACATGCTGCACCAGCCGGTGCTGATCGGCGGGCTGCTGGCCTGGCGCTGGTGGGCTGGCTGACGGCGGTTCGCAACAGCATCGCTGGTGCGCTTTGTCACATCTGCCGGCTCAAGTCTGCGTCGGCAAGGCCGAAGAACGGCGACAACGGGTTCAAGGCGGGCCACACCGATGGCCGTCGATCCCGCGGGGAGTTGCCGCCATGTCCATCGCCGCCATTGCATCGAGTTTCGTATCTGCCGTGCGCGAACGCGCGCCGCTTGCCCCGGTCGAGGCCGTCACCGCGGCGCGCGGCGCTGCACACGCACATCGTGACGGCGGGCGGCGCCATGAGTTGGTCGATGCCATGCAGGAAGTGCTCGGCGTCGCGGGCGGGCAGGACCGGTCCGATGAGCAAGCCATGTTCCGCTTCGCGCATGCGCTGATGCAGGATCTGCGCAGCATGGCTGCCGGTGGTGAGCAGGATGGCCAACGCCGCCCCCACGAGCATGGCGACGGCGATGATCGCCACCATGGCCGCGGCCATGGCTGGGGTCGGCGCCAGTGGAGCGATCTGCCGCAACGCATCGATGCACTGGCCACCGCCGCTGCCGCGACGGGCACGCGAGCCGCGGCCGCGCCGACCGAACCGGTGGAGCCGACCCCGCCGACGATACCGACTGCAGCGCTGACCTTGGCTATCGCGCCCGACATCGCCGAGGTGCCGACACCCGAGGTGCCGCCGCCACCGAATCCGGTCACGGCGACCAGCGCTGCGCTGCATTTGATGCAGGTGCCGTCGTCGCGCTTGTTCGAGGCCTACGCCGCGCTGCGCCAGGCACTGGGCGATCAAACCGACGCGCCGGCACCCGAGACCACCGGCGCCGATCTGGCCGCGTTCCTGAAACGTCTGTCCGAGGCCTTGATGCCCGAAGCCCCTTCGGCCCTGCCGGCCGGCAGCGTGCTGAACCTGAGCGCCTGAGGCGCATTGCGCAGCTACCATCGCGTCATGCATGACGCGATCCGCAAAGGCCGCCTGTGAGGGGCCGCATTTTGTTCGGCTTTCACGCCGTCACCGTGCGCCTGAAGACCGCGCCCGGGTCGGTGCTCGAGATCCACCTCGATACCAGTCGCCGCGATGCGCGCATGCGCCAGTTCGCCGAGCGTGCGCGCGAGGCGGGCGCTCGGCTGATCGACAGCAGCGATGCGCAACTGACGCAGCTGGCCGGCAGCGCGCGGCACCAGGGCGTGGTCGCCCGCGTCAATGCCTTGCCGGCACGCCACTCCCTCGACGAGGTGCTCGATGCGGTGCAGGGTCCGCCGCTGGTGCTGGCCCTGGACGGCGTGACCGACCCGCACAATCTGGGCGCCTGCCTGCGCGTGGCCGACGGCGCCGGTGCGCATGCGGTGATCGCGCCGAAAGACCATGCGGTCGGCCTGAACGCCACGGTGGCCAAGGTCGCCAGCGGCGCGGCCGAGACGGTGCCCTACCTGATGGTCACCAACCTGGCCCGTTCGCTGGGCGAGATGAAGGAGCGCGAGATGCGCATCGTCGGCGCCAGCGACGATGCCCAGCGCACGCTCTACGACATCGACCTGGCCGGCCCGGTGGCGCTGGTGCTCGGCGCCGAAGGCAGCGGGCTGCGCCAATTGACGCGCAGAACCTGCGACGAACTGGTGCGCATCCCGATGGCCGGCGCAGTCGAGAGCCTGAACGTCTCGGTGGCGGCGGGCGTCTGCCTGTACGAGGCGCTGCGCCAGCGGCGGCGCTGAGAGCCGCGTTAAGTTAGCCCGCCCGCGCCCGCCACTGCGCCGCCGGCGATCAGCCACACCGGGTTCAGGCGCGTCTTCAGCGACAGCGCCACGGTGGCTGCAATCAGCAGCCACGCGGCGGGTACATGCACCATCGGCATCGCGAGCAGACTGCCGGTGCTCAGCAACAGGCCGATGGTGATGGGGGCCATGCCGGCCACGAAAGCGCGCACGCCACGTTGCTCGCGGCGCTGGCGGCCCCAGCGCGACGCAACCAGCGCCAGCGTGGTGCTCGGCGCCAGCAGGCCCACCAACGCGACCATGGCGCCGGCCAGGCCGGCCACGCCATAACCGATCACCGGTACAAAGAGCAGGTTCGGTCCCGGCGCGGCCTGGGCCAGCGCCAGCGCGGCGCTGAACTGGGAATCGTCGATCCAGCCGCGTTCATCGACGACATAGCGGTGGATTTCGGGCGCCACCGCTACCGCGCCGCCGACGGCCAGCATCGACATGGCCAGAAAATGGGCGAACAGCGGCCACCAGTCGGCGCTGCTGAAGCTCATGGTCGGGGCCCCAGGCGCCACCACGCCGCGAATACCGACGCGCCGCCGATGCCGATCACGGCGTAGGCCATCGGCCAGCGCAGTACACCCACGCTGGCCAGCGTGGCCAGCAGCGCCAACCCGCACAGTGTGCGCCCCAGCGGGTTTTTGGCCAGCGTGGGCAGCAGCTTGAAGGCCGTGGCGATGATCAGGCCTGCCGCCACCGCGGCCATGCCGCGCAGCGCGCCGGCCACCATCGACTCGGCGGCAAAGCGCGCATACAGCGCCGCCAGCGCCAGCACAATCGCCAGCGGTAGCGCCAGCAGGCCGGCGAGCGCGGCGAAGGCGCCGCGCCAGCCGAAGAAGCGGTCGCCGACGATCAACCCGACATTGACGATATTGGGCCCCGGCAGCACCTGGCCGATCGACAGGGTTTCGATGAACTCATCTCGCGTGAGCCACTGGCGGCGCTCGACCAGTTCGCGTTGCGCGACAGGCAGCACGCCGCCGAACCCCTGGATTGCCACGGCGCTGAATACACGCAGCAACTCGCCCGGCGAGTGCGGTGTCGATGGGACACCCTGGGCGCTGCGCGCCGCCCCTCCAAGCGGGAGCGTTCGCGCTTGGGGGCCCGGCCCGCTCACCGAATCACCTTCAGCGCATCCGGGTTGACGATATGGGTCGGGGCCTGGTTGACGAAGGCCACCACGTTGTCGAAGGCGGCGCCGAAATACAGCTCGTAGCTGTCCTGCTCGACATAGCCGATGTGCGGCGTGCAGACCGCGTTTTCCAGCCGCAGCAGTGGATGGCCCTGCAGGATCGGCTCACTCTCGAAGACGTCGACCGCGGCCATGCCGGGGCGGCCGCGGTTGAGTGCCGAGACCAGGGCGCCCTCGGTCAGCAGCTCGGCGCGCGAGGTATTGACGAAGAGTGCGGTGGGCTTCATGCGCGAAAGGTCGTCGAGCGTGACCAAACTGCGCGTGGCCGGCGCCAGGCGCAGGTGCATCGACAGCACATCCGAGACCTCGAAGAAGGCCTCGCGCGCGGGGGCGGGCAGGAAGCCGTCGGCGCGCGCCTTGTCGCGCGAATCCTGGCTGCCCCACACGGTGACGTTCATGCCGAAGGCACGGCCGTAGCCGGCCACGCGCTGGCCGATCTTGCCGTAGCCCCAGATGCCGAGCGTCTTGCCTTCGAGCTTCATGCCGATATTGAAGTTGGGCGGCATCGACGCCGACTTCAGGCCCGATTGCTGCCACGCACCGTGCTTCAGGTTGCCGATGTACTGCGGCAGGCGCCGCATCGCGGCCATGATCAGGGCCCAGCTCAGTTCCGAAGGCGCCACCGGCGAGCCCACACCTTCGGCCACTGCGATGCCCAGCCGCGTGCAGGCGTCGAGGTCGATGTGCGGCCCGACCTGCCCGGTCTGCGCGATCAGCCGCAGCTTGGGTAGCTTCTCGAGCAACTGGCGCGGGAAGGCCGTGCGCTCGCGGATCAGCACCAGCACCTCGGCGTCGCGCAGCCGGATCGACAACTGGCCGATGCCCTTGACCGTATTGGTAAAGACCTTGGCGTTGAGATGTTCGAGCTTGGCCGCGCACTGCAGCTTGCGCACCGCGTCCTGGTAGTCGTCGAGGATGATGATGTTCATGGCGGCTCAGCTTCGCATGCGATTCTGCCTTGCGCGCCGGGATCGCGCCCGTTCACAAGGAGACACACCTGTCGAACAGGCTGCCGCTGAACCGGCAGGCGCAGATCGCCAGCGATCGGACTACGTCAAGTCGTTTTCCGCTGCGCAGATCGACGGCAGCAAAGGCCGCGCGATCACGATCCCGACGCGCGCGGGCTGCGGATGCCGATCAGGCGCAGGTCCGTCGCCAGCGCGGGCCCGATATTGGGCCGTTGTTCGAGTGTCTGGCACGCACCAGGGTGCGCGGCCTTGGGCTGCTTGATGCAGGTGGCGGCCATTTCACATCATCATGTTGTTGCGGATCAGCCCGACCGCCAGGCCTTCCAGTTCGAACTGGGTTTCGCCGGCAGAGACCACGATGGTCTCGAAATCGGGGTTTTCCGGGATCAGCTCGATACCGTGGCGGCCGCGTTTGAAACGCTTCACGGTGACCTCGTCGCCCAGGCGCGCGACGACGATCTGGCCGTTCTTGGCCTCCTTGGTTTTTTGCACCGCGAGCAGGTCGCCGTCCATGATGCCGACACCCTGCATGCTCATGCCGCGCACCTTGAGCAGGTAGTCGGGCTTGCGCGCGAACAGGCTGGCTTCGACGATGTAGGTCTGGTCGATGTGTTCCTGGGCCAGGATCGGGCTGCCCGCGGCCACGCGGCCCACCAGTGGCAGCGCCAGTTGCGCCAGGCCCGGCAGGCTGAACTGCTTGCCGCGCGCTTCGTTCACCAAACGCAAGGTCTCGGCACGCAGGCGGATGCCGCGCGAGGTACCGCCGACCAGTTCGATCACGCCCTTGCGCGCCAGCGCCTGCAAATGTTCTTCGGCCGCATTGGGCGAGCGAAAACCGAGTTCGGCGGCAATCTCGGCGCGCGTGGGTGGCGCGCCGGTACGTTGGATCGCGCTTTGCACGAGATCGAGAATCTGCTGCTGCCGGTCGGTAAGCTTGGGGCGGTCTTCGATCATGGTCGCTGTTGGGTGTGAACCTGATGGTTTGTCCAGTAGCTGTATTTTTATCCAGATAACGCAGCAATGCAATCCAAAATCGTGATCCTGGGCACCGGCGGCACGATCGCCGGCACCGCGGCGAGCGCCGTCGATGGCGTCGGCTATAGCGCTGCCCGGATCGGCGTGGCGCAGTTGGTGGCCGCTGTGCCGCCGTTGGCGCAACTGCCGATCGAGTGCGAACAGGTCGCACAAATCGACAGCAAGGACATGGATTTCGCCACCTGGCAGCGGCTGGCACAGCGCGCAGCATTCCATCTCGGATGCGCGGAGGTGGCCGCTATCGTCGTCACCCACGGCACCGACACGCTCGAAGAAACAGCTTACTTTCTGCATCGCGTGCTGGCGCCGCAAAAACCACTGGTGTTGACGGCTGCCATGCGCCCGGCCACGTCATTGCAGGCCGACGGGCCGCAGAACCTGCTCGATGCGGTGAGGCTCGCGCAAGACGGCCGCGTGGTCGGCGTCAGTGTCGTGGTCGCCGGCCGGGCGTGGGCCGGCGCCGAGGTCCGCAAGCGGCACAGCTACCGCCTCGATGCCTTCGATGCGGGCGATGCGGGTCCGTTGGCGACGATCGAAGAAGGGCAGGTACGCTGCTTGGCCGTGCCGCGGCCGTGCGACGCGCCGATTGGAATGGCGGCGATAGCGTCCGACAGCGCTGCTTGGCCGCGCGTCGAAATCGTGCTCAGTCACGCCGGTGCCAACGGGGCGCTGGTCGATGCGCTGGTCGCGCAACAGGTGAGCGGCCTGGTGGTCGCCGGCACCGGCAACGGCAGGCTCAGTGCGGCCCTCGAAGCCTCATTGCGTCGCGCCGCGCAGGCGGGGGTGCGTGTGCTGCGGGCGAGCCGCTGTGCGAGCGGCCCGGTGATCGGCGGCGACGCCGACGAACTGCCGGGCGCGGGTGCGCTGAGCGCCGTCCAGGCGCGCGTCGAGTTGCTGTTGCGCCTGCTCGGTGCCCGCCAGGTGGCCTGATCGAAGTCCCGGCCTCGCCAGGCGCTCTGTTGCTGCGCGCGGTAGCGCTGCTGTCAGTGAGTCTCGTGCGCGGCGGGCAGCACTTCCAGCGCATCCAGCACGCTGCCACCGACACTGCCGGCTTCGATCTCGGCTGCCGTGGCTTCGCGCACGCCGCGCACGGTCAGGTGCAGGCGTAGCGCCAGGCCGGCCAAGGGGTGGTTGCCGTCGAGCACGACATGCGACGGATAGACCTCGGTCACGGTATAGAGCGTATCGGGCGGCATGTCCGGCGTGGCACTGCCCTCGGGCAGGCCTTCGAACCGCATGCCGGGTTCCAACCCGACGGGGAACAGGCGCCGATCTTCGAAGCACACCAGGGCACTGTCGTACGCGCCGAAGGCGTGTTCGGGTTCGAGGTGCAGGTGAGTCTCGAAACCGAGGGTCTGGCCGGCCAATGCCTCTTCCACCTTGGGTAGCAGGTCGCTACCGCCGAAATAAAACTCGATCGGATCGGTCAGCTGGTCGATGGTTTGGTTTTGCGCGTTCGACAGTTGCCAGGTGAGGGCAAGCACACAGGGTTTTTGAATCAGCATTAAACAATGATGGCATAACGACACAATCAGGCGATGGATCTCACGCAAGCTCAGTCGCTCCTCGGCGGCCTGTCCCCGACGCAGTTCATGCGTCGCCATTGGCACAGGAAGCCCTTGCTGGTCCGACAGGCGATCGCCGGTGTGGTGCCGCCGGTCACACGAGCCGCGATGTTCGCGCTCGCCGCGCGTGAGGATGTCGAATCGCGCCTGATCCAGCGCGATGGCGGCGACGCCTGGCAATTGCGCCACGGCCCGCTGCCGCGGCGTGCGCTGCCGCCGCTGGCGCGGCCCGGCTGGACCCTGCTGGTGCAGGGCCTGGATCTGCACGTCGATGCGGCGCACGAGCTGCTGGCGCGCTTTCGCTTCGTGCCCGCCGCGCGGCTGGACGACCTCATGCTGTCCTATGCCAGCGAGGGCGGCGGCGTCGGCCCGCATATCGACTCCTACGATGTCTTCCTGCTGCAGGTGCAGGGCCGGCGGCGCTGGCGCTTTGGACGTGTCGAGAATGTGCAGCTGCGCGACGATGTGCCGCTGAAAATGTTGGCCAGCTTTACGCCCCAACAGGACTGGCTGCTCGAACCCGGCGACATGCTGTACCTGCCCCCCGGCTGGGCCCACGACGGCATAGCCGTCGGCGGCGACTGCATGACGGCCTCGATCGGCTTTCGGGCGCCCCGCGCCGACGAGCTGGCGCAGGCCCTGCTCGCGCGCTTGGCCGACGCATCGCAGGCGAGCGATCGTGTCCCGCACTACCGCGATCCGGGGCAGGCCGCGACCACCGCCTCCGGTGAAGTGCCGCAGGCCTTGCAGCGCTTTGCCCATTGGGCGCTCGCGCGCGCCCTGTCTGAACCGCAAGCGATAGAACGCACGCTCGGCGAATGGCTTACCGAGCCCAAGGCCCAGGTTTGGTTCGAGGCGGGCGCGGCGAAAAATGCCGAGCGCGGGGTGCAACTCGACCGCCGCTCGCGCATGGCCTACGACGCACGGTACATCTTCATCAACGGCGAATCGATGCGCGCCGCGGGCCGCGATGCGCGGTTGATGCGCGCGCTGGCCGACCAGTGCCGGCTCGACGCGCGAGCCGTCCGCAGGGCCGGCCCTGAGGCGCGCACCATGCTCGACGAGTGGCTGGCCTGTGGCTGGCTGCAAGCAGCCCCTTGATCTGCAACAGGAGGTTCCATGACGCCCGATGCTTGCGCCGGTTCTGCCCACATTGACGACCGCAGCGAATTCACAGCCGCGCTGCGCCGGGCGCTGTCAATGGCTGCGCGAGAGCGCGCTCGTGAACTGTGTTTTGTCGATCCCGACTTCGAGGCCTGGCCGCTCGAAGACCCGCAGGTTTTGGGGGCACTGACGGCTTGGGCGCGGCTGCCCAAGCGCCAGTTGCTCATGATCGCCTGCCGTTTCGACGAGTTGCCGCGGCGCTGCCCTCGCTTCACCGCCTGGCGCCGTGACTGGGCCCATGTCGTCGAGTGCCGTGCCACCGAAGTCGAAGCTTCGCAGGTGCCGACCTTGCTGCTGGCCGGTACGGCCCACAGCCTGCATCTGGCCGACCGACTGCAATGGCGCGGCCACTGGCTGGCCGACGACAGCGAGATCAGCGCCTGGCGCGAAGTGGTTGATGTACTTATGCAACGCTCGGACGCTGACTTCCCTGCCAATACGCTTGGACTCTAGGGCAAATCCCTAGCAGCGCTATACTGAAAAGCTAGGCACAAGAGCGATTCGAGCGTTTCTTGTCCTTGATCGAAGCGGATTCTTCCTGAATCCAACAATTACGGTAATCGTTCGACTCATTGAACTGCAAGGATCATTCTTATGAACAAATCGCTCCTGTTGGCCTCCCTGGTTGCTGCCGTCGCCCTGGCCGCCTGCGGCAAAAAGGCGGAAGACGCCGCCGCATCGGCTGCTGCCACCGCTGCTTCGGCCGCCGCGGCGGCTGCCGCCCCGGTGGCCGCCGCGGCTTCGGCCGCTGTGGCTGATGCTGCTTCCGCCGCGATGGCGGGTGCCGCTGGCGCCACTGACGCCGCCGCTTCGGCAGTGGCGGGTGTTGCTTCGGCTGCCACTGGCGCCGTGGCCGACGCCGCCAAGGACGCTGCCGGCAAGGCAGTCGATGCCGCCAAGGACGCTGCTGGCAAGGCGGTCGACGCTGTCAAGAAGTAATCGGTTCGCCGATTTTCTGCAAGAGCCGCCTTCGGGCGGCTTTTGCTTCGGAGTGCTCAGAGACTGAGAGTTTTTTGAATTGGCCCCCTCTCCCTCTGGGAGAGGGTGGGGGTGAGGGCCCGAGAAACACCACTGTGCCCGGCGCAGCCCCTCACCCCAACCCTCTCCCCAAAGGGGCGAGGGAGCAAGTACGACGGGGGTCGAAAGACTCTCACGCACTCAGTCGATCTCGATCCAGGTGCAGCCGTTGGCAGCGTCGGCGACCGTGAGTTGTGTGGCCGAGGCACAGCCCTGACCGATCGCGCCGCGCAGTGCCGCGAGCGCCAGCTCGGGCCGATTGTTCTGCCGGCTCAGGTGGGCACCCACCACGTGGCGCAGCCCGTCGTGGCGGCAGGCGTCGAGCAGGGCCGCCGCTTGCCCGTTGGCCAGGTGGCCGCGATCACCGCCAATGCGCCGCTTGAGCCAGGCCGGGTAGGCGCCAGCCGCCAGCAGCGCCGGGTCGTGGTTGGTTTCGAGCAGCAGCGCATCGCAGCCTTGCAGGGCCAGCGCCACGGCGTCGGTCGGCTCGCCGATATCGGTCAGGATGCCGACGCGGTGCTCGCCGTCGCTGCAGCTCAGTTGCAAGGGTTCGGCAGCGTCGTGCGGTACCGCAAAGGGCGCAAGCGAGATCGAGCCGATAACGATCAATTCACCGTCGCGTGCGACAAGGCAGGCGGGTGCGTTTTGGTGCCTGGCTGTCGCCTGGGCCCAGGTGCCTGCGCTGGCCCACACCGGGGTGCCGTGGCGGCGTTGCAGGGCCAGCACGCCGCCGACATGGTCACTGTGTTCGTGGGTGACGAATACGGCGTCGATGTCGCCCGCCAACAGACCGCGTGCGGCCAAACGAGTGGCCAGTTGGCGCGGCGGCAAGCCGCAATCGACCAGCACACGCGTCGGCGGGGCGCCGTCGCACGGCTTGGCCTCGATGAGTGTCGCGTTGCCGCTGCTGCCGCTGCCCAGGCTGGTGAAGCGCAGCACCCCGGGCTTGCGTCTGGCTACTTCAGGTCTTCGACCAGCAGGCTCACGATGCGTTGGCCCACGGCGCCGCTCTCCGGACCGCCCTGGGCCGTCTGCACCGAGACGTTGGTGCGCCCGCCATCGGCTTTGACCGCGATGCGATAGCGGCCCGGGGCCTGCGCCGGGTCGGACTTGCCGAAGTTGAGCAGCTTGGCGAAGAAGCCCGGTTCGGCGGTCGCGGCGTCTTTCGGATCGACGTAGCGCACGAAGTAAAGGCCGCCCGAGCGATCGCGGTCCTCGACGGTGAAGCCGCTGCGGTCGAGCGTCAGCCCGACACGACGCCAGGCGCGGTCGAAGCCTTCATCGACCTGCAACGTTGCGGCCGGCTGGCCGGTCAGCACCCGCGCCCGCGGGGCGCTGGTCGCCGGGTTGGTGGCCAGCGTGCGTGCGACTTCCTCCTTGGAGCCGAGCTTGACCATCAGGCGCGACAGAAATTCGGCTTCGAGCTGCGGATCACTGGGCCGCTGGGTCCAGGTGGTGTGCTCCCGGCGATCGCCGGTGTAAACCTCCACCATGCCGCGGTGGCTGAGGAACACATCGCTGCCGCTGGCCGTGCGTTCGACGCGCACGCGAAAGCGATCCCGTTCGCCGGTGTCGTACAGCGAATCGAGTACGCGGCCGACAGTACGACGGATGACGTCCTGCGGGATCTTGGCGCGGTTCTCGGCCCAGGCGGTTTCCATCACACCGGTCTCGGCGTTGTCGATCACCAGCGAGAAGCCACGCTCCTGCCAGAACGAGCGCAGTTGTGGCCACAGCTGTTCGGCGGGTATCGGCACCGACAACCAACGCTGGTTGCCTTCGCGCACGATGCGCATTTCGCCAATGCTCGTCGGTGCGACCGTGCTGTTGGCCGGGGTGGCGGCCGTGGCCGCAGCGGCGGAGCCGAAGCTGCTGGCGCTGACTGCGCCGCTGCTCTGCGGCGTGTAGCGTCCATTGCGTTGCAGTTGCGTCAAGTCGGGCGGCACCTCGAGCGGGGCGGTCTTCGCCGATTGGCTCTTGTAGTCGATCTTGTCGCCCGACAGGAAGCTGTCGATCGTCGAGCAGGCACCGAGTGCGAGCGCGGCGGCAATGGCAGCCGCAGTTGCAGCGGCGCTGCGCAGCGTCGGAAGCAGGGAGGCGGTTACAGGGTGCATGGGTGGTGCGCCGCATTGCAGCGGCCGACGATCGGGAAGGGGGGGGACGCAGAACGCCGACGCCGGTTGGCAGGGATCGCCCGTCACAGCAAGTCGGCTTCGCGCAGGGCCACTTCGAGCGGGGCCTGCAGCGCCTCGGACATATCCACCAGCGGCAGGCGCAGCGCCGGACCACAGCGGCCGAGCCGGGCCAGGGCCCACTTGACCGGGATCGGGTTCGGCTCGGCAAACAGCTGCTTGTGCAGCGCCAGCAGTTTCAGATGGATTTCACCGGCTTGCCTGGCGTTGCCGGCGATCGCCGCCTTGCACAGCTCGGCCATCGCGCGCGGTGCCACGTTGGCGGTGACGCTGACGTTGCCGTGGCCACCGAGCAACATCAGGGCGATGGCGGTCTGGTCGTCGCCGGAGTAGATCGAAAAACCGCGTGGTGCCTGCTTGATGAGCCAGGCCGCGCGATCGATATTGCCGCTGGCCTCCTTGATGCCGACGATGCCCGGCACCCGGGCCAGCCGCAGCACGGTTTCGTGCTGCACATCGGCCACGGTGCGGCCGGGCACGTTGTAGAGCACGACGGGGACATCGACGGCTTCGGCAATGGCGCGAAAGTGCCGGTAGATGCCTTCCTGCGTCGGCTTGTTGTAGTAAGGCACCACCTGCAGCGTGCAATCGGCACCGACGTCGAGCGCGAATTTCGACAGCTCGATCGCTTCGCGGGTGGAGTTCGCGCCGGCCCCGGCCATCACCGGCACGCGGCCCGCCGCGTGCTCGACGGCGACGCGAATGATCTCGCAATGCTCCTGCACATCGACGGTCGGCGATTCGCCGGTCGTGCCGACCACGCCGATGCAGGCCGTGCCTTCGGCAATGTGCCAGTCGATCAGGCGGCGCAACGCCGCGTAATCGACGCTGCCATCCTGATGCATCGGGGTGACCAGGGCGACGATGCTGCCAACAATCGGTTTCATGGGCGTTCGGGTTTCCTGCAAGCGGTTGATTTTAGCCGCTGCGGGGGCCCGCCACCGCTAGAGCGGATGGCGGGCGTTTGCTGCCGGGCTGCTGATGGCCGCGATGCGCTGCACGCGGCGTGTCGGTGCGTCGAGCGTGCCGTCTTCAAAAGCCACCACATGCAGGCCGCGGCAGGCCTCGAGCAATTCGCCCGCGCGCAGCAGGAAGTCGGGATTCGACGGCTTGCCGAAGGCTTCATGGCCGAGTGCAAAGGTCTCATAGATCAGCACGCCGCCATCGGCCAGGCTGGCCAGCACCACCGGCCACAGCGGTCGCCACAGGTAGTTGGTGACGACCACCGCGTCGAAGCATTGGCCTGGCAGCGGCCAGGGGGCGTTCTCGAGGTCGGCGACCACGCTGCGGCCGTATTGCGAGAGGCTTGCCAGGGCCGCCGCGTCGCGATCGACGCCGGTGACGGCAAAGCCCTGCGCCGCCAGCCAGCGCAGGTGCCGGCCGCTGCCGCAGGCCACGTCGAGCACGCTGCCGGCCGGTGCGATCAAGCGCGACCAGCGCACGACCCAGGCCGAAGGTTCGAGACCTGCGTGGGCGTTCAGAAACAGCTCCAAACGAAGTTGGCCAGATCGAACATCAGGTCGGGCTGCAGATAGGCCACGAACACCAGCGCCAGCGCGAGCAGCGAGGCCAGATGCCAGAGCCTGCGCGAGCGCCACCGGGGCCCGACCGGCCGCGCCATCATGCGGCGGCGGCGGCGGCGGCGACGGTTGGCCGCTGGATCGCCGTCTCGCGCACCGCTACGTTGACCACGGCCGCAAGCACGCCCAATGCCGCCGCGATCCACCACACCACGTCATAGCTGCCGGTGGCGTCATAGAGCCGGCCGCCGAGCCAGGCGCCGAGGAAGGAGCCGATCTGGTGACCCAGGAAAACGAAGCCACCGAGCATCGAGAAATGGCGCAGGCCGAACATCTGCGCGATCACCGCATTGGTTGTCGGTACGGTCGATAACCACAACAGGCCCATGATGGCGGCGAATGCATATACCGACCACGGCGTCAGCGGTGCGGCCAGAAAGGCAACGATGGTGACCGAACGCAGGATGTAGATCGTGCTCAGGATGCGCCGCTTCGGAAAGCGCTGCCCGAGAGAGCCCGCGGCATAAGTGCCGATGACGTTGAACAGCCCGATCAGCGCCAGCGCCGTCGTGGCCACCTGCGGCGTCAAATTGTGGTCCCTGAGGTAGCTGGGCAGATGCACGGCAATGAACACGGTCTGGAAACCGCAGACGAAGTAGCCGGTCATCAGCCACTGGAAGCTGCGATAGCCGAAGGCTTCGCGCGCGGCCTCGAAGACGCTTTGGTGCGTGCCATGCACCACCGTGTCGCGGGCCGGCTCTCTCAAACCGAAGGCCAGCGGCATGACCATCAGCACGGCCAAGCCAAGCATCAACAGTGCGTTTTGCCAGCCGAAGGCGCCGATCAGGCCGCTGGCCACCGGAACCACCAGGAACTGGCCGAACGAGCCGGCCGCGGCCGTCACGCCCATCGCCCAGGAGCGCCGCTCGGCGGGTACGTTGCGGCCGATCACGCCGTAGATCACGGCATAGGTGCAACCGGCCAGGGCCAAGCCGATCAGGATACCGGCGCTGCTGGCGAAGGCCAGCCCCGACGTTGCGAAGGCCATGAG
Source organism: uncultured Burkholderiales bacterium (assembly GCA_902825995.1). GTDB lineage: Bacteria > Pseudomonadota > Gammaproteobacteria > Burkholderiales > Burkholderiaceae_C > CADEEN01. The sequence goes on along the minus strand of CADEDE010000013.1, from coordinate 21,064 downwards.
CGTCAGGCCGGCGGCGTACATCAGCGCCGAGCCGAGCAAGACTTTGAAGGTGCCGAAGCGGTCGGCCAGGGCGCCAACGAATGGCCCGGCGATGCCCCAGGCCAGGTTCTGCAATGCCACCGCGAAGGCGAAGGTTTCGCGTGGCCAGCCCCGTTCCAGTGTGATCGGTTGCAGCCACATCCCGAAGCCGTGGCGGATGCCCATCGACAGAGTCACGATGGCACCGCCGCACAGCAGTACCTGGGCGATCGAAAGTTGCGGCGCGGACTGGGTCGGGGCGACCATATGCGAACTGTAGCAAAAACGCGCAAACCCGCGCATTGCGCAAAGCGCGCGTCGGCATGTGCCACGGGACGTCTGCGCAGCCGACCGACCGCCAGCCTCAGGCGGCGCTCAGCAGCAAGTGCAGCGTCACCTGGTGGGCCCGCGCGTCATTCACCAGCGGCACCGCGCCGTCCGGCTGCGCGACACCATCCACGGCCACGCCGGCAACGCCGTCATGCACGCTGCCCTGCGTCACTTCGATGTGGTACGGCGTTTCACGGTAGCGGTAATCGATCGTGAAGCCGGACCAGCCGGCTGGCAGACAGGGCGTCAAGTACAGCCGTGCCCCCTCGGGCGTGGTCGACAGGCGCAGACCGAGCACAGACTCGACGACAAGGCGGTACATCCAGCCCGCCGAGCCGGTGTACCAACTCCAGCCGCCGCGTCCGATGTGCGGCGCGACGCCGTAGACGTCGGCGGCCATCACATAAGGCTCGACCTTGTAGGTCGCGACGCCCACCGCATCACGCGCACGATTCACCGGGTTGATGAGGTCCAGCAGCGCGCACGCGCGCTCGCGCTGGCCCAAGGCGGCAAAGGCCATCGCGGCCCAGCCGCGCCTGCAGGGCGTCGTGGCTCCTAGAATCCGCCGCCATGCCGACCAGGATATCGAAATACGCCGAAGCCTCGATCCGGGTGTTGAAGGGCCTCGAGCCCGTCAAGCAGCGGCCGGGCATGTACACGCGCACCGAGACGCCGCTGCACGTGATCCAGGAAGTCATCGACAACGCCGCCGACGAAGCGCTCGCCGGCTTCGGCCAACGCATCGCGTTGACGCTGCACGCCGATGGCTCGGTCAGCGTCGAGGACGACGGGCGCGGCATTCCGTTCGGCCTGCACCCGGAGGAGGGCGTGCCGGTGGTCGAGATCGTCTTCACTCGCCTGCACGCCGGTGGCAAATTCGACAAGGGTGGCGGCGGCGCCTACAGCTTTTCCGGCGGCCTGCACGGTGTGGGCGTCAGCGTCACCAATGCGCTGGCCAAGCGCTTGCAAGTCACGGTCTGGCGCGAGGGCCAGGTCGCGGCGATGGCGTTTTCCGGCGGCGACATGGTCGAGGGTCAGGCCTTGCGCAAGGCCACCACAAGCGATCGAAAGCAGGGCACCACGGTGCGTGTCTGGCCCGACCCGAAATACTTCGACAGCGCCGAGTTGCCGCGCGCGGAACTGCTGCATCTGCTGCGCAGCAAGGCCGTGCTGATGCCCGGCGTGAGCGTGACGTTGACGCACGAGAAGAGCGGCGAGGTGCAGACCTGGCTGTACCAGGGCGGCCTGCGCGACTACCTGATGCAGAGCCTGCCGGCCGACCCGCTGATTCCGCTGTTCGAGGGCGCACATTACGCCGAAGAAGGCGACAGCGAAAACAATGCCGAGGGCGAGGGCGCGGCCTGGTGCGTGGCCTTCACCGAAGACGGCGCCACGCTACGCGAAAGCTATGTCAACCTGATCCCGACGGTGGCTGGCGGCACCCACGAGGCCGGCTTGAAGGACGGCCTGTTCGCGGCGATCAAGGGTTTCATCGAAGTCCACGCGCTGCAACCCAAGGGCGTCAAGCTGATGCCCGACGATGTCTTCTCGCGCGCCAGCTTCGTGCTCTCGGCCAAGGTGCTCGACCCGCAGTTTCAAGGCCAGACCAAGGAGCGCCTCAATTCGCGCGATGCGCTGCGCCTGGTCTCGGGCTACACGCGGCCAGCGCTCGAGCTGTGGTTGAACCAGCATGTCGAGCACGGCAGGAAGCTCGCCGAGCTGGTCATCAAGCAGGCGCAGACGCGCCAGCGCGCTTCGCAAAAAGTCGAGAAGCGGCGTGGCTCCGGTGTGGCGGTGCTGCCCGGCAAGCTGACCGATTGCGAAAGCCGCGACCTCGCGCTCAACGAAGTCTTCCTCGTCGAAGGCGACTCGGCCGGCGGCAGCGCCAAGATGGGCCGCAACAAGGAGACGCAAGCGGTGCTGCCGCTGCGCGGCAAGGTGCTGAATGCCTGGGAAGTCGAGCGCGATCGGCTCTTCGCCAACAACGAAATCCACGATATCGCGGTCGCCGTCGGCGTCGATCCGCATGGCGCCAACGACGCGCCCGACTTCTCCGGCCTGCGCTACGGCAAGGTCTGCATCCTCTCTGACGCCGATGTCGATGGCTCGCATATCCAGGTGCTGCTGCTCACGCTCTTCTTCCGCCACTTCCCCAAACTCATCGAACGCGGCCACATCTATGTCGCCAAGCCACCGCTGTTTCGCATCGACGCCCCGGCGCGCGGCAAGAAGCCCGTGGCCAAGATCTACGCGCTCGACCAGGGCGAGCTCGACGCGGCGCTGGACAAGCTGCGCAAGGAAGGCGCACGCGACAACGCCTGGACCATCAGCCGTTTCAAGGGCCTGGGCGAGATGAGCGCCGAGCAGTTGTGGGACACCACCCTGAACCCCGACACACGGCGTCTGCTGCCCGTGGCCTACGGCCAGCTCGACCACGCCGGCACCGTCGATGCGTTGACCAAGCTGATGGGCAAGGGCGAGGCCGCGGCGCGGCGCGAGCTGATGGAACTGCGCGGCGACGCGGTCGAGGTGGATATCTATTGAGCGCTGTTTCTCATCGACCTTGAAGTGCGCCACTGGCGAGGGTCGAGCACGGCAACGCGCCGCCGCCGCGTGATTCTCACGGGGCCGTGCGTTTTCGCATGCGCACCTCGTCCAGCACCGTATGCACCGTCAGGCCGACCGTGAGCACCTCATGCAGAGTTGCGATGACCCGCGCCTCATGGTTCGGCGCGGCCGGGATGGGTCTATCGAGTGCGGCGACGGCTTCGTCGCCTCCGGCGGCGTTAGGGCCGGCCGGCCTCTTGCGCGGTTGCTCGCGACTGCGCGCAGGCTGCGCGGCGGGCTCATCAGAGTACCTTCGTGCTGCGCGCTCCGGTATTCGCCCTTGGGGCGGCCCGGCGGGCTCATGCACGGTGCGCTGCCAGTACTTGAAACCCAATCCGACCAGCAGGTAGATCACGAGTGCCAGCAGCGCCGCTCGCGACCACGGCGGCACGGCCCATGCCTGCGGCGCGGCGCCCGACCACACCTGAAGCTGGACATCGTTGATATCCAGATTCCGCATTTGCACCAAACCCAACATCGGCGCGACGCTGCGCTCGCCGCGGAAACTCACGCGGGCGCTGCTGGCGGTCAGGGTCAGGGCCTGACCGCCAGCCATGCCCGTGCGGACGATGCGCGGCACCGCCATCAACAATTCGCGGCTGGCGATCGGCGACTCGTGGATCTGCCAGCCTGCCTGCCACTGCGCGTGGACCTCGCCCGCGGCCTAGACCACCCCGCTGACCGTGAACACCAGGGTGTAGGGGTTGTGGCCGACGCCCGCGCGCTGATCCGGGCCGACCCACGGCGATCGATCGGCAAACATCGAGTTTTCGCGAGGCGATGCGTTGACGGCCGTGCCCGCCGCCAGGGCCGTGTAGCGCGCGATCGTGTCCGGTGGCAACTGGTACTGCGCGACGAGTCGCTGCCCGTAGGCGCGCGGGTCGCGGCCGAGGGCCGGCGTGGTCGCCGCCATGAACAAGCCCACGGCGGCCAGCAACAAGCCGAACCGGAACCAGGCACTGCTGAGCATTCCTTTCCTCCGAGCGGACTGCCACCCCGTGGGTCCGACCGGTCAATTGTGAGGAATTGTTCACGGATGCACGAGGCCCCGGAACGGGTGGTCGCCCAGCTCACCGAATCGCGACAGTCAATGCTGGATGGATTGCCGCTGCCGCGGTGGCCCTGGCTCACCAGCGTGCTCGGCATGCCGGGGTCAAGTCCAACTTCACTCGACGCGCCAGGTGCGGACTGGACAACGCGAGCCCGACCCGGAGCCGGACACGCTCCTAGGCTTGCTGCTCCAGGAAGCGCTGCGCGTCGAGTGCGGCCATGCAGCCCGTGCCGGCGCTCGTGATCGCTTGGCGATAGACATGGTCCTGCACATCGCCGGCCGCGAATACGCCAGGTACGCTGGTCATCGTGGCCATGCCGTTGAGCCCCGTGCGGGTGACGATGTAGCTGTCCTTCATCTCAAGTTGGCCTTTGAAGATGTCGGTGTTGGGCTGATGGCCGATGGCGATGAAGCAGCCTTGCACCTTGAGCTCGCGGGTGGCACCGTCCTGCGTGCCCTTGATGCGCACGCCGGTCACGCCGGAGGCGTCGCCCAGAACTTCGTCGAGCGTCTGCCACAGGTGCAACTGCATCTTGCCTTCGGCCACCTTGGCGTGCAGCTTGTCGATCAGCATCGGTTCGGCGCGGAACTTGTCGCGGCGGTGGATCAGGTACACCTTGCTGGCGATATTGGACAGATACAGCGCCTCTTCGACGGCCGTATTGCCGCCACCCACGACACAGACCTCCTGGCCTTTGTAGAAGAAGCCATCGCAGGTGGCGCAGCCGCTGACGCCGCGGCCCATGAAGGCTTCTTCGCTGGGCAGGCCGAGGTATTTGGCGCTGGCCCCGGTGGCGATGATGAGGGCGTCGCACGTGTAGCTGCCGTTGTCACCCACCAACTTGAAGGGACGCCCGCTGAGATCGACCTGGTTGATATGGTCGAAGACGATCTGCGTGTTGAAGCGCTCGGCATGTTCCAGGAAACGCTGCATCAACTCGGGCCCCTGCACGCCGGCCACATCGGCGGGCCAGTTATCGACATCGGTCGTGGTCATCAACTGGCCACCCTGGGCCAGGCCGGTGATCAGCATCGGTTTCAGATTGGCGCGTGCGGCGTAGAGGGCGGCGGTATAACCGGCGGGGCCGGAACCGAGGATGAGGACTTTGGCGTGTTGGGTTGACTGGGTCATGGTGGGGTAGGGGGCTACATTCGTCGTGGTGCGCCAACAGGCGACACTAGATGGGGGTAGGAGCCCAGTGGCGTCGAGCGCATCCATGGGCACAATAGTGAAATTGTAGGCAGTTGCCCGCGGCGTGTTGCAGCGGGCGCTGTTCCCGGACAACAACCGCGACCTGGAAGGAGAACCGCCGATGTCGATGCTCTCGAATCTCGATCTGATTCGCCGCGTGCCGCTATTTTCGATGCTGACCAACGAGCAGGCCCAGCAGGTGGCCGACAGCGTCGTCAAACGGCGCTTTCGCCGCGGCGAGATCGTGGTTGAGCAGGGGCGCAAGAGCAACTCGCTGTTCATCCTGCTCAACGGTCGTGCCCGTGTTCTCACCGCCGACGCCCGTGGCCGCGAGGTGATCCTGGCCGTGCTCGAGGCTGGTTCCTACGTCGGTGAAATGAGCCTGATCGACAACGAGCCGCATTCGGCCACGGTGCGCGCCGAGATCCAGACCGACATGCTGGTGCTGGGCCGGCTCGAATTCTCGAAATGCCTGCCCGACAGTTCCGACCTGGCCTACGGCATCCTGCGCGGGCTGGTGGCGCGCCTTCGCGCGGCCGACCGGCAGATCGAGTCGCTGGCCCTGCTCGACGTCTATGGCCGCGTGGCGCGCACCTTGCTCGACATGGCTGAGGATGTGAACGGCGTGCAACTGATCCGCAACAAGGTGTCGCGCCAGGACATGGCCAAGGTGGTCGGTGCTTCGCGTGAAATGGTCAGCCGGGTGATGAAGGATCTGGAACAGCGCGGTGTCATCGAGACCCAGGAAAACGGCTCGGTGATCCTCAAGGAACGTCTGCACAACGATTGATTGCCAGATCCGGCACGGTCGCCCCGGTGGGCGACAATTCCGGCATGAGCTTTCCTCTGGGATCCCTGCGCGCCGACGAAAGTGGCGCTGCCACCGCCGGCCATCCTGGCGCCGGCGCCGCCATGCCGATGCGCCGCCAGATCTGGCTGCTGGTCGGCGCCGTGATCTGGTTGCTGGCGATGCTGGCCCTGGTCACGCACCACGCCGCCGATCCCGGCTTCTCGACTTCGGGGACCGGTGAGGCGTTGCGCAACAAGGCTGGCCAGATCGGCGCCTGGATCTCCGATTTCGCCATGTTCCTGCTTGGCCATTCGGTGGGGTGGCTGCCGCTGGTGGGCGCGCGCGCCTGGCTCTCGGCATTGGCGCGCAGCCTGCGCGGCGAGCCACCGCCTGCAACCCACGCCGCATCCTTTTGGTTCGGTCTGGCCTTGCTGATAGCCGCGAGCACGGCACTCGAATCGACACGCCTGTACCGCTTCGAAAGTTTCCTGCCCGGCCATGCCGGTGGCGTGCTCGGGTACACCCTCGGGCCGCTGTCTGCCAGGTGGCTGGGCTTCGCCGGCTCCGGGGTGTTGTGGATCGCCGCCCTGCTGGCGGGCATGGCGCTGTCATTGCGCTTCTCGTGGTTGCGTGTGGCCGAGGCCATCGGAGAGCGCATCGACTCCATGAAGGAGCGCCGCGAGGAGCGCCGCGAGCGCGAAGAAGACGTGCGCCTGGGACTGGCGGCGCAGCGCGAACGCGAGCACGGGGTCGAAGTCGAGCGCCATGCCGTCGAAGACCAGTTGCCGATCGTCATCGACAAGCCGCTCGGCGAATTGCCCAAGTCTGAGCGCGTGGCCAAGGAACGCCAGAAGCCGCTGTTCAGCGAACTGGCCGACACCCAGTTGCCGCAGGTTGACCTGCTCGATGCTGTGCCGGGCCGCGTCGAGAGCGTGAGTTCCGAATCGCTGGAGATGACCTCGCGCCTGATCGAGAAGAAGCTGAAGGATTTCGGCGTCGAGGTGCGCGTGGTCGCGGCCTCGCCCGGCCCGGTGATCACGCGCTACGAGATCGAGCCGGCCACCGGTGTAAAGGGTGCGCAGGTCGTCGGCCTGGCCAAGGATCTCGCGCGTTCGCTGAGCCTGGTCAGCATTCGCGTCGTCGAGACCATCCCCGGCAAGACGACGATGGCGCTCGAGTTGCCGAACGCCAAGCGGCAGATGATCCGCCTGGCCGAGATCCTCGGCTCGACGGTCTATAACGACGCCGCTTCGCAACTGACGATGGGCCTGGGCAAGGATATCGTCGGCCTGCCGGTGGTGGCTGACCTGGCCAGGATGCCGCATTGCCTGGTGGCCGGCACCACCGGCGCGGGCAAGAGCGTGGGCATCAACGCGATGATCCTGTCGCTGCTGTACAAGGCCGAAGCGCGCGATGTGCGCCTGATCCTGATCGACCCGAAGATGCTCGAGATGAGCGTCTATGAAGGCATCCCGCACCTGCTCTGCCCGGTGGTCACCGATATGAAGCAGGCCGCCAACGCGCTCAACTGGTGCGTCGGCGAAATGGAGCGCCGCTACAAGCTGCTGAGCAAGCTCGGCGTGCGCCAACTGTCGGGCTACAACAAAAAAATCGACGAGGCCAAGGAGCGCGGCGAAGCGATCGGCAACCCGTTCAGCCTGACGCCCGAGCAGCCCGAGCCGCTCGAAAGCTTGCCGCAGATCGTGGTCGTGATCGATGAACTGGCCGACCTGATGATGGTCGTCGGCAAGAAGATCGAGGAATTGATCGCACGCCTGGCGCAGAAGGCGCGCGCCTCGGGCATCCACCTGATCCTGGCCACGCAGCGGCCGAGCGTGGACGTGATCACCGGCCTGATCAAGGCCAACATCCCGACCCGCCTGAGCTTCCAGGTTTCGAGCAAGATCGACAGCCGCACCATCCTCGACCAGATGGGCGCCGAGGCCCTCTTGGGCATGGGCGACATGCTCTATATGTCCACCGGCAATGCGCAGCCGATCCGTGTGCATGGTGCCTTTGTCAGCGACGAAGAGGTCCACCGCGTTGTCAACTACCTGAAGAGCCAGGGCGAGCCGAACTATATCGAGGGCATTCTCGAGGGTGGCACGCTCGACGGCGAGGCCGGCAGCGAAGCCGGCGCGCCGGGCGAAGGCAATGGCGAGGCCGATCCGATGTACGACCAGGCGGTGGCGATCGTGTTGCAGCACAAGCGGGCTTCGATCTCGCTCGTGCAGCGCCACCTGCGCATCGGCTACAACCGCGCCGCGCGCCTGCTCGATCAGATGGAAAAGTCGGGCCTGGTGTCGGCGATGGCCACCAACGGCAACCGCGATCTGCTGGTGCCGCAGCGCGACGAATGAAGACCCTTTTCGCCGCGCTGTTGTGCTTTGCGGCGACGGCTGCGTGCGCCGACGCGGCCGATGCCCTGCGCGAGTTCGCGCGCGATGCGAAGACCGGCCGCGCCATGTTCACGCAGGTGGTGACTTTGCCCGACGGGGTGAAGAAAAAAACCTCGAGCGGCAGTTTCGAATTTGCGCGGCCGAACCGCTTTCGGTTTGCCTACACCAAGCCTTTTGAGCAACTCATCGTCGGCGACGGCCAGAAGGTCTGGATCTACGACGTCGACTTGCAGCAGGCCAGCGTGCGTGCGATGGACAAGGCGCTTGGCGCCACGCCCGCGGCGCTCTTGGCCGGCGCGTCGCTCGACAAGGACTTCGAGCTGCGCGCCTTGCCGGCAGCGCAGGGCCTCGACTGGGTCGAGGCCGCGCCACGTGAAAAAGACGATGCGGCGAACCTGCAATCGCTGCGTGTCGGTTTCAAGGGCAAGACGCTGGCGGCGATCGAATTGGTCGATGGTTTTGGGCAGCGCTCGCTGTTGCGCTTCAATGAGTTGGTGACCAATGTTGCGCTGGCGCCCGAGGCCTTTCGGTTCGTTCCGGTCAAGGGTGTCGAAGTGTTGACGCAATAGCGGCGCTAGGCAGCGGCCGGCGCGGCGCGGCGGCGCACACCGGCCAGCCACAGCAGGGCCACGCCGATCGATGCCACGGCGGGCAGGGCGCCGAAGTTGAGCCAGGCCCAGCCCTGGGTCGTGACCAGCGCGCCCGACGCAAACGAAGTCAGCGCCATCGTTGAGAAGACGCAGAAGTCCATGGCGCCCTGGGCTTTGTTCTTTTCTTCGGGCCGGTAGGCCGTGGTTAGCAGGGTGGTGCCGCCGATGTACAGAAAATTCCAGCCGACACCCAGCGTCAACAGCGCCAGCAGGAACTGCATCAACTCGATGCCCGACAGCGCCACCGCGATGCACAAGAGGTTGAGCAGGACGCCCACCGCCATCACCGGCAGCGCACCGAAACGCTTGACCAGGTGGCCGGTGAAAAAGCTCGGCACGAACATGCCGAGCACATGCCATTCGAGCACCAGTGCGGTGTCGGCAAATGGCAGGCCGCAGCGCTCCATCGCGATCGGCGTGGCCGCCATCAGCAGGTTCATCACGCCGTAGCCGAGTGCGGCGGCCGTCACGGCGACGATGAATACCGGCTGACGCACGATTTCGCCTAACGGCCGGCCGCTGCGAGTGCCGGGCTGCGGTGCGACATGCGCCGGGAAGCGGATCAGCGACAGCGCGGCCAACGACAGCAGTGCAACGCCCACCAAGGACCAATACGCCGCAGCAAATGGCACGGCCAGCAGATTGCGCGTGGCGTTGGCCAGATTCGGCCCGACGAAAGCGCCAACGATACCGCCGGCCAGCACCAACGAGATCGCACGCTCCTTCAAGCTGGGTGCCACCAGTTCCGGCCCGGCAAAACGGTACAGCGCGGCGTTGGCGCTGTAGAAGCCGGCGAACAGCGTGGCGGCCACCAGCAGCCAGAAGTTCTTCGTCACCGCGGCGTACGCACACAGCGCAGCAGACAACGCAGCGACCACCAGGCCGAGCTGGAACGAACGCCGCCGGCCCCAATGCGCCTGGGTTCGCGCGACCAGTCCGGCCGACAGCGCGCCGCCGACCACGTAGCCGGTGATCGGCAGCGTGGCCATCCACGCCACGGGCGCCAGCGACAGCCCGACCAGGCCGTTGATCGCGGTGAAGACGATGTTATTGGTCAGGAAGAGACCCTGGCAGAAGGCCAGCAGGAGCAGGTGGCGGTTCATGCGGCGATCATCTCATCGGCCGCTGCGACAATCGGCGCACCATGTCTGCTTCGCTCTTTGACGACGACGCACCCGGCGCATCGCTGCAAGCCAGTGCCGACAATGCACCACTCGCCGAGCGCCTGCGCCCGCGCGCGCTGGCCGAAGTGATCGGCCAGCGCCACCTGCTCGCCCCCGGCAAGCCGCTGGCGGCGGCGTTCCAGGCCCGGCGGCTGCATTCGATGATCCTGTGGGGCCCGCCGGGTGTGGGCAAGACCACGCTGGCGCGGCTGGTGGCGGGCGCCTTCGACGCCGAATTCATCGTCATCTCCGCGGTGCTCGGCGGCGTGAAGGACATTCGCGAGGCGGTCGAGCGTGCGCAGGCGGCACGACGCGCTGGCCGCGCCAGCATCGTCTTCGTCGATGAGGTGCATCGCTTCAACAAGGCGCAGCAGGACGCCTTTTTGCCGCATGTCGAATCGGGCCTTTTCACCTTCATCGGCGCAACCACGGAGAACCCGTCGTTCGAGGTCAATTCGGCGCTGTTGTCGCGCGCCACCGTGCATGTGCTGCAGCCGCTGGCGGCGGACGAACTGGCGCAACTGCTCGAACGTGCGCGTGCGGCCGTGTCGCTGCCGCCGATGGCCGAGTCGGCACGGGATCGGCTCGTCGCTTACGCCGACGGCGACGCGCGCCGGCTGCTCAACGCCGTCGAGAACCTGGCGGCCGTCGCGGGCGCCGCAACGCAGATCGACGAACCTTTCTTGGAGCGCGCACTCGGCGAGCAACTGCGCCGCTACGACAAGGGCGGCGAGCAGTTCTACGACACCATCTCGGCCCTGCACAAGAGCGTGCGCGGCAGCGATCCGGACGCTGCGCTGTACTGGCTGGTGCGCATGCTCGACGGCGGCGTCGATCCGCGCTACGTGGCGCGGCGCGTGCTGCGCATGGCCAGCGAAGACATCGGCCTGGCCGACCCGCGCGCATTGCGCATGGCCCTGGACGCGACCGAAGTCTATGAACGCCTCGGCTCGCCCGAAGGCGAACTGGCGCTGGCGCAAGCGGTTGTATTTCTTGCCGCGGCACCGAAATCGAACGCGATCTACACGGCCTGGAACGAGGCCCGCGACTTCGTCAAGTCCGACAGCACGCGGCCGGTGCCACTGCGCCTGCGCAATGCGCCGACGAAATTGATGAAACAGCTCGACTACGGCCGCGGCTACCGCTATGCGCATGACGAAGCCGGCGGGTTTGCGGCCGGGGAAAATTACTTCCCTGACGGCCTGGGCGCACAGAAGTTTTACCGGCCGACGGATCGCGGGCTCGAGGCACAGATTGCCGCCAAGCTGGCGCGCTTGCATGACGCCAACGCCGCGGCCACCGACCAGCCCGATCGGAGCGCGTAGCCGCGCCGCCCGAGCACCGAGCGCATGGCAAACGCCGTGCGAATGCGCGCCACATGCGGGAACGCCGCCACCGGCTGACGGGGCACGCGTTCGTCGTCGCGCATGTCGGCCGTCGCCACGCAAGGCAAGGATCGATTCCCCCGGAACTTCCGAAGAATCGTGCAAGAGAATGGGGTTTCCCCGAGGCGGATTTGAAAGCCTCTTCGACGCCTCGCGCGTCACCCTGCGGGCACACCAGGAGACATTTCATGCGCCTCGGCATTCCGAAGGAAATCAAGGTTCACGAGTACCGCGTCGGCATGACGCCGTCGGCGGTGCGCGAGGCCGTGCACCACGGTCACGAGGTGTTGGTGCAGGCTGGCGCCGGGGCGGGCATCGGTTGCAGCGATACCCGCTACGCACAGGCCGGCGCGCGGGTGGTGGCCGATGCCGCCACCGTGTTCGCCGCGGCCGACATGATCGTGAAGGTCAAGGAGCCGCAGCCGTCCGAATGCGCGATGCTGCACCCGGGCCAGTTGCTGTTCACCTACCTGCACCTGGCACCCGATCCGGTGCAGGCCGAGGGCTTGCTGAAGAGCGGCTGCACGGCGATCGCCTACGAAACCATCACCGATGACCGCGGTGGTTTGCCGCTCTTGGCACCGATGAGCGAAGTGGCCGGCCGCATGGCCATCCAGGTCGGCGCGGTGGCCTTGCAAAAGGCCGGCGGCGGCCGCGGCGTGCTGCTCGGCGGCGTGCCGGGCGTCGCACCCGGCACGGTGGTGGTTATCGGCGGCGGCGTCGTCGGCACGCATGCGGCACGCATGGCGGTCGGACTCGGCGCCAAGGTGACGATCCTCGACCGCTCGTTGTCGCGACTGCGCCAACTCGACGACTTGTTCGACGGCCGCGCAACGACGCTGTACGCAACGCTCGACGCCACCGAAGCTGCGGTGCTCGACGCCGACCTGGTGGTCGGCGCGGTGCTGGTGCCGGGTGCCGCGGCACCGAAATTGATCAAGCGCGCGCAACTGTCGCGCATGAAACCCGGTGCCGTGATCGTTGACGTGGCCATCGACCAGGGCGGCTGCTTCGAGACGTCGCGCGCGACCACGCACGCCGAGCCCACCTACGAGATCGATGGCATCGTGCACTACTGCGTGGCCAATATGCCGGGCGCCGTGCCGCGCACCTCGACCTTTGCCCTGAACAACGCCACCTTGCCCTTTGTCTTGGCACTGGCGACGAAGGGCTGGCAGCGTGCCTGTCGCGACGATGCACACCTGGCGGCGGGCCTGACGGTGCATGCTGGTGCGATCATGCACGAAGCCGTGGCGAGGAGCTTGGGCAAGCCCTGGACTGCCCTCAACGCATTGCTTGCCTGAGGCGCCCGATGCGCCTGCGGCAGGGCCTTTTTCGCGAGGGTAATCCTTGCGCGGGACGCACATTTCGCTTGCCTACAATCGTTGGCAAAAGACGAACGAGGAGCGGCGCTTGGAAACCTTCGTCCAGCAGATCATCAACGGCCTGGTGCTGGGCAGCATGTATGCGTTGGTGGCCCTGGGCTATACGATGGTCTACGGCATCATCAACCTGATCAATTTCGCGCATGGCGAAGTGCTGATGGTCGGCGCGCTGACGAGCTGGACCGTGGTCACGCTGCTGGCCGAGTCGGGCCTGCCGGGCTGGCTGATCCTGCTGATCTCGTTGCTCTGCGCCATCGTCGTCTGTGCGGCGCTGAATTTCACGATCGAGAAGGCGGCCTACCGGCCGCTGCGCAATGCGCCGCGCCTGGCGCCGCTGATCACCGCGATGGGCATGAGCCTGCTGCTGCAGACGCTGGCGATGATCGTCTGGAAGCCCAACCCCAAACCGTATCCGATCCTGCTGCCGAACGAGCCGATCTTCCTCTGGGCCGACGGCCCGGTGATCGGCGTCGTGCAGTGTTTGATCCTGGGCCTCACGGTGGCGATCCTGGCCGGCCTGTTGTGGTTGGTCAATCGCACCAAGCTCGGGCGCGCGATGCGGGCCACGGCCGAGAACCCCAGAGTGGCCGCGCTGATGGGCGTGCGCCCCGATATGGTCATCTCGGCCACCTTCATCATCGGCGCCGCGCTGGCCGCGGTGGCCGGCGTGATGTGGGCCGCCAACTACGGCACGGTGCAGCACACGATGGGCTTCCTGCCTGGCCTGAAAGCCTTTACCGCGGCGGTGCTGGGCGGCATCGGCAATCTCGCTGGCGCGGTGGTCGGTGCCGTTTTGCTCGGGCTCGTCGAGGCCATCGGAGCCGGCTATCTGGGTGAATTGACGGGCGGTGTGCTGGGTAGCCAGTATGTCGATATTTTTGCGTTCGCCCTGTTGATCCTGGTGCTGACGCTGCGGCCCTCGGGCCTGCTCGGCGAGCGCGTCGCCGATCGCGCGTGAGGGACTGGCCATGAAGAACAAATATGTCGTCTTCCTGCTCGCCGCGGTCGCATTGATCGCGCTGCCCCTGTTCGCGCAGCAGTTCGGCCAGGGCTGGGTGCGCATCATGGCGCTGGCATTGCTGTATGTGCTGTTGGCGCTGGGCCTGAATATCGTGGTCGGCTATGCCGGGCTGCTCGACCTGGGCTTCGTCGCCTTCTACGCGCTGGGCGCCTACCTGTACGCGCTGCTTGCGTCGCCGCACCTGGTGGAGAATTTCGAAGCCTTCAAGGTCGCGTTTCCGGCGGGCTTGCACACACCCATCTGGCTGGTGATTCCGCTGGCCGCGGCGTTCGCCGGTTTTGCCGGCGCCCTGCTCGGCGCGCCGACGCTGAAACTGCGCGGCGACTACCTGGCCATCGTCACGCTCGGCTTTGGCGAAATCATCCGCGTCTTCCTGAACAACCTCGAGCAACCGCTCAATATCACCAACGGGCCGCGCGGCCTGGACCGCATCGACTCGATGAACCTCTTCGGCGTGCTCGACTTCGGCAAGGGCATCATGATCGGCGACTTCAGGATCCCGTCGGTCACGCTGTACTTCTACCTCTTCCTGTCGCTGGTGGTCTTCAGCGTGGTGATCTGCCACCGTCTCGAAACCTCGCGCATCGGTCGCGCCTGGATGGCGATCCGCGAAGACGAGATCGCGGCCAAGGCGATGGGCATCAATACGCGCAACATGAAGCTGTTGGCGTTTGCGATGGGCGCCACCTTCGGCGGCGTATCGGGTTCGATGTTCGCGTCTTTCCAGGGCTTCGTCTCGCCCGAATCGTTCAGCCTGATGGAGAGCGTGATGATCGTGGCCATGGTCGTGCTCGGCGGCATCGGCCACCTGCCGGGCGTGATCCTCGGCGCAGTAATGCTGGCGGCGCTGCCCGAGGTGCTGCGCTACGTCGCCGGCGATGTGCAGAATATGACCGGCGGGCGCATCGATGCGGCCATCCTGCGCCAGTTGTTGGTCGCCTCGGCAATGATCACCATCATGCTGGTGCGCCCGCGCGGCCTGTGGACATCGCCCGAACATGGCAAGGCGGCGCCGGCCCCCCGTGCCCGCCAAGTGAGGAGCACGGCATGAGCCATGCGGTCCTGCAGGTCAAGAGTGTCTCCAAGCGCTTCGGTGGCTTGCAGGCGCTGTCGGATGTCGGCATCACGATCCAGCCGGGCCAGGTCTATGGCCTGATCGGTCCCAACGGCGCGGGCAAGACGACTTTCTTCAACGTCATCACGGGGCTCTACACCCCCGACTCCGGAAGCTTCGAGCTGGGCGGTGAAACCTACAAGCCCGAGGCCGTGCACCTGGTGGCCAAGGCCGGCATTGCTCGCACCTTCCAGAACATCCGCCTCTTTGCCGAGATGACGGCGCTGGAAAACGTGATGGTCGGGCGCCATGTGCGCACCCACTCGGGCCTGTTCGGTGCGGTCTTTCGCACCGGCAGCTTCAAAGCCGAAGAAGCGGCGATCGCGCAGCGCGCAGGCGAACTGCTCGAGTACGTGGGCATCGCCAAATTCGCCGAGTACAAGGCGCGCACGCTGTCCTACGGCGACCAGCGCCGCCTCGAAATTGCGCGCGCGCTGGCCACCGACCCGAAGCTGATCGCACTCGACGAACCGGCCGCCGGCATGAATACCACCGAGAAGGTCGTGCTGCGCGAATTGATCGACCGCATCCGCAAGGACGGCCGCACCATCCTCTTGATCGAGCACGACGTGAAGCTGGTGATGGGCCTGTGCGACCGCGTCACCGTGCTCGACTACGGCAAGCAGATCGCCGAGGGCACGCCGGCCGAGGTGCAGCGCGACCCGAAGGTGATCGAGGCCTACCTCGGCGCCGGGCACACCGCGCATTGAGGAGCGGCGATGGCCCCCACTCTGCTCAAAGTCACCGGTCTCAAGGTTGCCTACGGCGGCATCCAGGCCGTCAAGGGCGTCAGCTTCGAAGTCCAGCAAGGCGAACTGGTCAGTCTGATCGGCGCCAATGGTGCCGGCAAGACCACCACGCTCAAGGCCGTCACCGGCATCCAGCCGGTCGCGGCGGGCGAGATCGAATTTATGGGCAAGAGCATCCGTGGCCAGGGCGCCTGGGAGCTGGTCAAGCAGGGCCTGGTGATGGTGCCCGAGGGCCGCGGCGTATTCGCGCGCATGAGCATCACCGAGAACCTGCAGATGGGCGCCTTCGTGCGCAACGACAAGGCCGAGATCGACGCCGACATCGACAAGGTCTTCGCCCTCTTCCCGCGCTTGAAAGAGCGCGCCAAACAGCTCGCCGGCACCATGAGCGGCGGCGAGCAGCAGATGCTGGCGATGGGCCGCGCATTGATGGCCCGGCCCAAGGTGCTGCTGATGGACGAGCCCTCGATGGGCCTTTCGCCGATCCTGGTTGACAAGATCTTCGAGGTCGTTGCCGACATTCACCAGCGGGGCACCACGATCCTGCTGGTCGAGCAAAACGCCAGCCGCGCGCTGGCCCTGGCCGACCGCGGCTATGTCATGGAGTCGGGCGAAATCACGATGAGCGGCGAGGCCAAGGGGCTCTTGGCCGATCCGCGGGTGCGGGCGGCGTACCTGGGCGAGTGACCGACGGGCGGCGCAGCTTGCGAATCGCTCGCCCGCCGAAGGCGAAAGCCTCAGCGTTCGTCGCCCTCGCGTGGGGTCTCGCCGCCCTGGCCCCGAAGCAGGCGTGCGAACGCCTTCAGGTCCGCGCGGCCCCTGCGCCGCGTGGCTGGCCGTGACGTGCTGGCACGCGATCGGCGCCGACAAGCGGGCATCATCGCGGCCTTGCGCTGCGCGCGCGATCCGCTGCCGCGCCTGCAAGCCGGCCCAACAAGACCCACGAGGACTGCATCAAGACTATGAACCAGCGAACCCTCTGCGCCGCCAGCGTGCTGCTGGCCCTTGCCGCCACGCTGGCCGTGGCCCAGGCGGCACCGGTCCAACCGGCCCGGATCATCACCAAGCCCGCCGCCAAAACGCTCAGCGGCAAGGCCGCCGGCGGCCAGCTGATGACGCGCGACGAACTGCGCAGTTGCCTGAAGCGCCTGGACGATCTGAACCAGGGCGGCAAGGATCTCGATACCCTGCGCTCGACGCTCAACCGCGAGCGCGACGAGCTGAGGGCCGCGGGCGAGGCGCTGAAGGACGAGCGCGCGGAAGTCGATCGTCAACTCGCCGTGGTGCGCGAATGGGAAGGCGCGATGCGCGTCCATGCAGCCGATATCGAGACCTTCAACAAGCGCAATGCGGCGGCCGCCGAGGCGCCGCGCAGCCAGCAGGAAAAGCTCATCGACGAGCTGAAGCTCCAGCGCGAGGCGTTGCAAAAGTCGCGCGACACGCTGGGCGCCGACGAGGCCAGGCTGATCCCCGTGTACCAGGCCAGCGCCAAAACCTACAACGAGCGCGCCGGGGCGCGCGACGCCAAGGTTACCGACTGGAATGCGCGCAATGTCGCCGCCGTCGAGGCCTCGGTGAAGCACCAGCACGGGCGTGTGCTGTGGCTCAACGAGTGCGCCAACCGCCCCTACCGCGAAGACGACGAGACGGCCGTCAAGGCCGGCAAGTGAGGGGGAAGCCTTCGATCAACGAAACCCCGAACCCGCGGCTGCAAGCCTGGACCGCGCCGCCTGCGCCGTTCCAGGCGATCAACGCTTGATGAGCCGCAGCGTATCGTTGTCGCGCTTCATCTGAAAGCGCGTCAGGAAGCTGTTGCCGAGCAGGATGTGCTCCATCGCCGTGGGCAGCACGGCGGCTTCGACGTTGGCAATCTCGACATCGCCGATGCGCACCGACGACAGGGTCACCGTATGCATCGGCACACTGCCGTTGGCGGTATTGGCCAAGCCGCGGCGGCCGTTCTTGTAGTTCAGGCCGATGCGGTCGGCGTCGATCTGGCTCATGGCGATGCTGGTCGCGCCGGTATCGACGACAAAGTTCACTGCGCTGCCGTTGATCTTGCCTTCGGTCCTGAAATGGCCGCCGGTGCCGGCCGTCAGCACGATCTCGTTGCCGCCGCTGGCGCTGCTTGCAACGCCGCCCACGCGCACCGGGCCAGCGCCGGCCATCAGCAGCCGGCGCTGGCCGCCGATTTCCACCTCGGCCTGCGTGGCCGACAGCGACAAAAGCCGCACCCCGTGCACCGTCGCGCCGATCTCGACCACCCGTGGCTGACCGTCAATGACCAGCAGCGCCTGGCGCGCGCCCATGCTGCCGTTGAGCGTGACGGTTTGCGCCGATGCCGATGCGGCAAGCGTCAGAACTGCGGCCAGGATCGGGAATTTCAGGGGCATGAGCGTCATTCGCGAAAATTGTCGAACTTCAGGGGCGCGTCGGTGATCTCGCGTCGCAGCAGCGCGATCGCGCCCTGCAACTCGTCGCGCTTGGTGCCGTTGATGCGCACCGTATCGCCCTGGATCGCGGCCTGGACCTTGAGCTTGCTCTGCTTGACGAGGCCCTGGATCTTCCTGGCCAGTTGGCTGTCGATGCCGCATTTCACGCCCACCGGCTGGCGCACCTTGTCGCCGCCGGCTTTCTCGATCCTGGCGCTGGCGTCGAGAAAGCGCACATCGACGCCGCGCTTGGCCAGCTTGGCCAGCAAGATGTCCTTGACCTGGCCGATCTGGAAATCGCTGTCGGCGTGCAGCATCAAATCGCGCTCCCTGGCGCCCTTTTCGATCAGCTCGATCCGGGCGGCCGAGCCCTTGAAATCGAAGCGCGTGCTGATTTCCTTGTTGCTCTGCTCCACGGCGTTGCGCAATTCAACGAAATCGGGTTCGAGAACGGTGTCGAAGCTGGGCATGACGATTCTCAGGAAGCGCATGGCGCTGATCGGTCAAAATTCTGCCATGCCCACGGCCTCAACAAGCGTTTTGCACGTCGAACAGGGTGTGAACCTGCGCACGCTCAACAGCTTCGGCCTGCCGGCAACGGCCCACACGCTGGTGCGCATCGACAGCGACGCGGCCTTGCGCCGCGTCATCGACCACCCGGCGCTGGGCCGGGCGCCCAAGTTCATCCTCGGCGGCGGCAGCAACATCATCTTCACGCGCGACCCCGAGGCGGTGGTGCTCAAGGTCGAGGTGCGCGGGCTGCGCCTGGTCCAGGCGCAGCCTGACGCCTGGATCGTCGAAGCCGGTGCCGGCGAAAACTGGCACGATACGGTGGCCTGGACGCTGGCGCAGGGCTGGCCCGGGCTGGAGAACCTGGCCCTGATCCCGGGCTCGGTGGGCGCGGCGCCGGTGCAGAACATCGGTGCCTACGGCGTCGAGTTGAAAGATCGCTTTCATTCGCTCGATATCGTCGATCTGGTCACCGGCCGCAGCGTTACGCTCGATGCATCGATGTGCCATTTCGGCTACCGCGACAGCGTCTTCAAGCGCGAGTTGACCGGCAAGGGCGTGATCTCGCGGGTGCGCTTGCGCCTGCCGCGGCCGTGGCAGCCGGTGCTCGGCTACCTTGAGCTCGAACGCAAGATGCACGAGACGGGCAACGCCGCGCCCGATGCGCAAACGATATTCGGCTGGGTCTGCGCCATCCGCCGCGGCAAGCTGCCCGACCCGGCGCTGGTTGGCAATGCCGGCAGCTTTTTCAAGAACCCGGTGGTCAGCGTCGAGCAATGCCGCGACATCATCGGGCGCGACCCCGAGGTGGCGCACTACCCGTTGCCCGACGGCAGCGTCAAGCTTGCGGCGGGCTGGCTGATCGACGCCTGCGGCTGGAAAGGCAAGTCGATCGGCCGCGCCGGCGTCTATGAGAAGCAGGCGCTGGTGCTCGTGAACCGGGGCGGCGCTTCGGGCGCCGAGGTGCTGACGCTGGCGCGGGCGATCCAGGAGAGCGTCTATGGCCGCTTCGGCATTCGCCTGGAGCCCGAACCGGTGCTGGCCTAGCGTTTTCCCGGCTGGTGGGCTGACGCCGCTGCGCAAACGTGATGCAAGGCACGTCTGCGCAAGCGTGTAGGAAATTGCCCTACAAGCGGCACCGAAGAATGCGGACTCCAGGCATGGTTCGCGCCCACTGTCCCGCGAACAGACAGGCTTCTACAGTTCGTTTTATGCCACTACCGAACGTCAACCCAGGAGTCTTGAAGACATGAACACCGAACAGATTCTTGCCGAGATCCGCGAAGCCAACCTGTCGTACCTGATGCTGGCGCAAACGCTGATCCGCAGCGACCGCGAACAGGCCCTGTACCGCCTGGGCATCAGCGAGGACACCGCCAACACCATCGGCGCATTGACGCCGGCGCAGACCCTGAAGGTGGCGCAGGGCAGCACCCTGTTGTGCCGCTTCCGCATGGACGACGAGCTGGTGTGGAACCTGATCACCAGCCACGGCAAGAGCGCGGCCAACGAGAGCGTCGGCCGCCTGCATGCCGCGATCCTGTTGGCCGGCCGCCATCAAGAAGCCGCTTGAGCTTCTGAGTAACCATAACAACACATCGAGGAGAACGGCATGGCCCGCAACAAGAGCATCCTGACCGAAGCCCGCCAGATCGAGCGCGCGGTGGCGCTGATCCAGCTCGGCGCGCGCCTGCAGGTGCTGGAAAGCGAAACCGATCTGAGCTACGAGCGCCTGTTGCGCCTGTACAAGGAAGTCGCGGGCAAGAGCCCGAGCAAGGGCCAGCTGCCGTTCTCCACCGATTGGTTCATGACCTGGCAGCCGAATATCCACGCCAGCCTCTTCCTGAATATCCACGAGTACCTGAACAAATCCAGCGCACTGGATGAAATCGATATCGTCATCAAGGCCTACAAGCTCTATCTGGAACAGGCCCAGGCGCAGGGTCTGGAGCCGATGCTCTCGGTGACGCGGGCCTGGCGCTTGGTCAAGTTCGTCGATAACGGCATGTTGACGATGACCCAATGCTCCTCGTGCCGCGGCCACTTCGTGACCCACCTGCACGAAATCGCCAAGCACTATGTCTGCGGCCTGTGCAACCCGCCGGCCCGCGCCGGTAAAGGCAAAGCCGCCGGCGCCTTGCAACTCGACAGCAGCCGCGGCCTGCCCGCGCTGGCGCACTGAGATGTCCGCCCCCACGCTCGCTGCGCTCGCTGCCCCCCGAGGGGCATAAGCGCTAACGTAGTATGACTCATCCTGCTATGCTCCGC
>CADEDE010000012.1 GCA_902825995.1 uncultured Burkholderiales bacterium | reverse complement strand
TGCGCAACATCCTCGAGAACCCGGCCTGGTACACCGCCTACACGCCCTACCAGGCGGAGATTTCGCAGGGCCGCATGGAAGCGCTGGTGAATTTCCAGACGATGGTCTGCGAGCTGACCGGCATGGCCATGGCCAACGCCTCGATGCTCGACGAAGCCACCGCCGCAGCCGAGGCGATGACCCTGGCCAGGCGCAGCGTGAAGTCCAAGTCCGACACGATCATCGTCGCCGGCGACTGCCATCCGCAGACCATCGAGGTGATCCGCACGCGCGCCGTGCCGCTGGGGTTGAAAGTGCTGGTCGGTTTTGCGCCGACCTTGATGGAACAACACGACTACTTCGCGGTCATTGCACAGTACCCGGCCACCGACGGCATGCTCCACGACATGCGGCCCTACGTCCAGCTGGCCCACGCCAGGCAGGCCGCTTTCATCGTCGCCACCGACCTGTTGGCGCTCGCACTCCTGGTGCCGCCGGGCGAGTTCGGCGCCGACATCGTGGTCGGCAACTCACAGCGCTTCGGTGTGCCGATGGGGGCCGGCGGCCCGCACGCCGCGTTTCTCGCCTGCCGCGACGAATTCAAGCGCTCGATGCCCGGTCGCCTGGTCGGCGTCAGCGTCGATGCGCATGGCGCCCCCGCCTACCGCCTGGCGCTGCAAACACGCGAGCAGCACATCCGGCGCGAGAAGGCGACCTCGAATATCTGCACCGCGCAGGTGCTGCTGGCGGTCATGGCCGGCATGTACGCGGTCTATCACGGGCCGCAGGGCCTGAAACGCATTGCGCGGCGCGTGGCCAGCTACACCGCGATCTTCGCGCAGGGCCTGAAGGCGATGGGCCTGAATGTCGTCACGCCCCTGGCCTTCGACACGATCACGGTCGAAACCGGCGATCGCAGCGAGGCCATCTCCGGGCGCGCCGTCGCCGACGGCGCCAACCTGCGCCGCCTGTCGCCAAGCCACCTGAGCGTCGCGCTCGACGAGACGACGACGCGCGCCGACATCGAGGCTCTGTGGTCGTGGTTCGCGCCACAAGGCGTTCCTCGACCGGCGCTGGCCGAGCACGCCAAGGGCATCGAGCCGCTGATCCCGCTCGCGCTGCGGCGCACGAGTGCCTTCCTGACGCACCCGGTGTTCAACACACACCACAGCGAAACCCAGATGCTGCGCTACATCCGCCAGCTCGCCGACAAAGACCTCGCGCTCGACCGCACGATGATCCCGCTCGGCTCGTGCACGATGAAACTCAACGCCACCAGCGAGATGATCCCGATCACCTGGCCCGAGTTTGCACAGATGCACCCGTTTGCGCCGGCCGATCAGCTCGCGGGTTATGCCCAGTTGAACGATCAGCTCTGCGCGTGGCTGGGCCAGGCCACCGGCTATGCCGGCATCAGCCTGCAGCCCAACGCCGGCTCGCAGGGCGAGTACGCCGGCCTGCTGGCGATCCGCGCCTGGCATGCCTCGCGCAACCAGGGCCATCGCACTGTCTGCCTGATCCCCGAGTCGGCGCATGGCACCAACCCGGCCAGCGCGCAGATGGCCGGCATGAGCGTGGTGGCGGTCAAGTGCGATGAACTCGGCAATGTCGATATGGCCGATCTGGCCGCCAAGTGCGAACAGCACAGCGCCAACCTGGCCGCAACCATGATCACCTACCCCTCGACCTACGGCGTCTTCGACCCGCACGTGAAGGAGTTGTGCGCGCTGGTGCACCGCCACGGCGGCCGCGTCTATGTCGATGGTGCGAATATGAACGCCTTGGTCGGCGTGGCGGCGCCGGGCGAGTTCGGCGGCGACGTCAGCCACCTCAACCTGCACAAGACTTTCTGCATCCCGCACGGCGGCGGCGGCCCCGGCGTCGGGCCGGTGTGCGTGGTGCAAGACCTGGTGCCCTTCCTGCCTGGTCACGCCACGGCAACCGGTGTCGAGACCGCCGTCGGCGCCGTCTGCGCTGCGCCGCTGGGCAATGCCGCGGTGCTGCCGATCAGCTGGATGTACCTGCGCATGATGGGCGCGGCGGGTCTGACCGCGGCCACCGAGGTGGCGATCCTGTCGGCGAACTATGTGGCCGCGCGACTGGCCGACCACTACGATATCCACTACAGCGGCGAAGTGCCCGGCCTCAAGGGCGGCGGTGTCGCGCACGAATGCATCCTCGACCTGCGCCCGCTGAAAGACAGCTCGGGCATCAGCGCCGAAGACGTCGCCAAGCGACTGATCGACTATGGCTTCCACGCCCCGACGCTCAGCTTTCCGGTGGCCGGCACGCTGATGGTCGAGCCAACCGAGAGCGAACCGCGAGTCGAGCTCGACCGCTTCTGCGACGCGATGATCGCCATCCGCGAGGAGATTCGCAAAGTGGAAAGCAGCGCCTGGCCGCGCGAAGACAACCCACTGAAGAATGCGCCACATACCGCCGAGGCCTTGCTGAAGGGCGACTGGCCGCACGCCTATACGCGCGAGCAGGCCGCCTTCCCGATGCCCGGCCTGCGCCGCAGCAAATACTGGTCACCGGTCGGGCGTGTCGACAATGTCTATGGCGACCGCAACTTGTTTTGCAGTTGCGTACCGCTGTCGGCCTACGCTGAATAACGAGGCGCGACATCAGCGCATGGAAAACGCCCGCACGGGCTTTATCCCCGACAGCGGCTCGATCAACGCCAACAAGGGTTGCAACTCGCGATAGCGCGTCGCCACCCGTGTCGCATAGGCAAAAAACCGCGGCAGGTCTTCGCTGTATCGGGCCTTGCCGTCGCGGTGCTTCAAGCGGCAGAAGATGCCCAACACTTTCAAATGCCGCTGTAGCCCGATCCACTCGAGCTGGCGCCAGAATTCGCCGAAATCGTCGGCGACAGGCAGCGTGGCACGGC
Organism: uncultured Burkholderiales bacterium; assembly: GCA_902825995.1. Taxonomy (GTDB): domain Bacteria; phylum Pseudomonadota; class Gammaproteobacteria; order Burkholderiales; family Burkholderiaceae_C; genus CADEEN01. The sequence goes on along the minus strand of CADEDE010000012.1, from coordinate 44,925 downwards.
GCGCCGCTTCCCAGTAGCGCACGGCCCAGTCGATCTCGCGTTCTTCGTCCCACGAGATGAAGGCATCGCGCAGCAGCGAGGCCATGTCGTAGGCGATCGGGCCGGCGACGGCGTCCTGGAAGTCGAGAATCGCCGGGTTGGGGTCGGCCACCATCAGGTTGCGCGGCATCCAGTCGCGGTGCACGGCCACGCGCGGCTGCGCCTGCGCTCTGGCCACGAGTTGCTGGCACACGCGCTGCCAGGCGTCTTGCTGGGCGCTGGTCCAGTTCACGCCGAACTCGCGCTGCACGCACCACTCGGGAAACAGGGCCAGGTCGCGTTCCAGCAAAGCGTCGGTGAAGGGCGGCAGCGCAGCGGCGGGCACCTGCAGTTGCCATTGCACGAGGGCGCGGATCGCGTCGCGCATCAGCGCGTCGGCCTGAGCGGCCGAGGCTTCGCGCAGTGCGTCGAGGTAGAGCGTATGCCCCAAGTCGTCGAGCAACAGGAAACCGCGCTCGACATCGCTGGCCAGCACGCGGGGGCCGTGCAGGCCGGCAGCACCGATCAGCGTGGCCACGTGCACGAAGGGCCGCACGTCTTCCTGCGGCGGCGGTGCGTCCATCACGATCAGACTCGGGCCGCTGCTCGCGTCGATGCGCAGGTAGCGCCGGAAGCTGGCGTCGGCCGAAGCCGGGCGCAGGGTTTCGACGCGCAAGCCATGCGCCGCAGCCAAGGGCGCCAGCCAGCGCTCGAAGGCGGCATGGCGATCGAGGTCGCCCCAGGCGACCATCGGTGCGGCCGCGTTGCGCGCGCCGGAAGGATCGTTAACAGTCATCGGTGGCTTGCCTAGAAACATGGACACCGAGCGCAGCGGACCCGGTCATGGATAATTTTCATTCTACAAACCGCGACGGTCGCTGCCTTGTGCGACGTTTCATGTCCCACCTCCATCCCCTCGCGCTGGCCGCCGCCCTGCTGTTGTCGCCTGCCGGCGCCAGAGCCCAGGGGGCTGCCGCCTCGAATGCGCCGGTGATCCTGAAGGCCATCGACATCCGCGGCCGCCCCGACCTGGAAGTGATTGCCGAAGGCGACGTGGAACTGCAGCGCGGGCGCGTCACGATCCGCACCGACCGGCTGAGCTACGACAACGTCGAGGACCGCGCCCGCGCACGCGGCAGGGTGCAGGTTCTCACGGCCGAAGGCGACCGCTTCTCGGGCCCCGAGCTGAACCTGCGGCTGCAGCGCTTCGAGGGCTATTTCCTGCAACCCGAATATTTCTTTGCCCGAACCGGCGCCGGTGGTCGCGCCGCGCGCATCGATTTTCTCGACAGCGACCGTACGCAACTGAGCGGCGCGACGTACACCAGTTGCAGCGCCGACGGTGGCGGCACCCCGGCCTGGCTGCTAACGACCGACCGCGTCAAGCTCGACTTCGAGGCCAACGAAGGCGTTGCCGAGGGTGCCGTGCTGCGCTTCCTGGGCCTGCCGATTCTGGCCGCACCGGTGCTCAGCTTTCCGCTCAGCGACGCGCGCAAGTCGGGCTGGCTGCCGCCGTCGATCGACCTCGACAACAAAGGCGGCTTGGAAGTGAAGGTGCCCTACTACTGGAACATCGCACCGCAGCGCGACGCGACGCTGACCCCGGTGATCTACTCGCGCCGCGGCCTGGGCCTGGACAGCGAGTTCCGCTATCTCGAACCGCGCCACCGCGGCGAGCTGCAATCGCATTGGCTGCCGAGCGACCGCGTGTTCGGCGATCCGCGCTACGCGCTGCAATGGCAACAGCGAGGGTTCGCCTTCGGCAAAACGCAGGCCGATGCGCTGCGCTGGGGCCACGAGGGCCTGCGCGTGTCCGACGAGACTTACTGGAAGGACTTTCCGCGCGTGCTGCGCTCGCTGACGCCGCGCCTGCTGCCGCTGGCCACGCAGATCGAGCGCGATTGGGTCGTCGGCGGCCTGCAGAGCACGCTCTACGCCCGCACCCAACATTGGCAGGTGCTGCAAGACGCCGACCCGCAGGCCTTGATATCGGCGCCCTACCACCGCCTGCCGCAATTGGGCTGGCGCGGCGCAGGGAGCCTGCCAGGCTGGAACAGTGGGCTCGGCGTCGATTTCGAGGCCGAGATCAACCGTTTCACGCTCCCCGCCAACGACACCGGCGCGGCCCGACCCGACGGCTGGCGCGCTCATGCGCTGGCCAGCGTCAGCCAGACCTGGCGCACACCGGGAGCCTGGCTCGCGCCGCGACTGGCCTTCAACCTGGCCAGCTACCGAACCGACACGCCAATGAGCGATGGCCGCCGCAGCGCAGCGCGCGCGATTCCCACGTTCAGCATCGACGGCGGCCTGGTATTCGAACGCGAAACTTCCTGGTTCGGCCGCACCCTGCGGCAAACCCTGGAACCGCGCTTGCTGTACGTCAACACGCCGCTGCGCCAGCAAGCCACGCTGCCCTTGTTCGACACCGCGGCCAAGGATTTCAACACCGTCTCGGCGTTCAGCGACAACGCCTTCTCCGGCGTCGATCGCGTATCCGATGCACACCAGATCACCGCCGGCGTCACCACCCGCCTGCTCGACGCCGGCCACGGCGTCGAAGCCTTGCGCCTGGGCCTGGCCCAGCGCTACTTGCTGCGCGACCAGCAGATCACGCCCGACGGCAAGCCCCTGACGCAGCGCTTCTCCGACCTGTTGCTGGTGGGCAGCGCCCACCTGTCGCCACGCTGGACCTTCGACGCCGCCCTGCAATACAGCCCCGAGATCGACCGTGCGACGCGCTCGGTGTTGAGCGCGCGCTACTCGCCCGGCGCCATGCACACCCTGGCCGCGAGCTACCGCCTGGCGCGCGGTGCCAGCGAACACCTCGACCTGGGCTGGCAGTGGCCGGTGTACCGTGGCGATCCCAATGCCACCGGCGGCAGCGGTGCAATCTGCCGCGGCACGCTGTACAGCGTGGGCCGGATCAACTATTCGATGAAGGACAGCCGCATCACCGATTCGCTGGTCGGCTTCGAGTACGACACCGGCTGCTGGATCGGCCGGGTGGTCGCCGAGCGCGTCTCGACCGGTCGCACCGAAGCCACCACTCGGCTGCTGCTGCAACTGGAACTGGTAGGCCTGTCGCGCCTGGGCTCCAACCCGCTGCAGGTCTTGAAGGACAATATCCCCGGCTACAAGCTGCTGCGCGAGGATCGCGCGGACCCGCCTTTGCGCGACTACACGCACTGATTCCGACGCCCCCGATGAAGCCTGCCCTGAGTGTTCCGACCCTTGCCGCGCTGCTCGGTTGCTGCGCACTGCTGCCGGCCCTGGCGCAACCGGCACGCACCAACGCGGCCGCCGCACAGACCAGCCCGCTGCGCCCGGGCGATCACATTGCCGCCGTCGTCAACCAGGAGTTGGTCACCGCGTACGAGGTCGGCCAGCGCCTGGCCCGCGCGCGCGACGAAGCCCAGCGCAACAACCAGCGCCTGCCGCCCGAGCCCGAGCTGCGCCGCCAGGTGCTCGAGTCCCTGATCGAAGACCGCGCCATGCTCGGCCACGCCCGCAATAGCGGCGTGCGTGTCGACGACGCCGAAGTCGATCGTGCGGTGGCCAGCATTGCGGCACAGAACCAGATCACCCTGGCGCAGATGCGACAACAGCTCGCCCGCGATGGCCTGGACATGGCGCACTTTCGCACCAACGTTCGCGACCAGATGCTGATCGAGCGCGTGCGCGAGCGCGAAGTGGCGCAGCGCATCCGCATCACCGACAGCGAGATCGACGAGTTCATCGACCAACAGCGCGGCGCGGCGGCCGGCGAAGTGCAATACAACATCGCGCAAGTGCTGGTCACGGTGCCCGAAGGCGCCAGCGAAGCCGTGGTCGCCGAGCGCCGTGCGCGCGCCGAGGCCGCGCTGGTGCGGGTGCGCGGCGGCGAGGCCTTTGCCATGGTGGCCAAGGCGGTGTCGGAAGACGCCAACAAGGACAACGGCGGCGAGATCGGCCTGAAGCCCGCCGACCGCCTGCCCGAAGTGTTTCTCGAGGTCGTGCGCGCCCTGGCCAATGGCGACGTGGCGCCGACCCTGCTGCGCAGCGGCGCGGGCTTTCACGTCCTGAAGCTCATCGAGCGCAGCGAAGGCAGCGCCTTTCGCGTGGCACAAACGCGCGCGCGCCACATCCTGCTGCGGCCTTCGCCGCAATTGAGCGCGCAGGCCGTGCAGGCCCGCCTGGCCGACTTCAAGCAGCAGATCGAATCCGGTGCGCGGCGCTTTGAAGACCTGGCACGCGAGCACTCGCTGGACGGCAGCGCGCCGGCCGGCGGCGACCTGGGCTGGGCGACACCGGGCCAGTTCGTCCCCGAATTCGAAGCCGCGATGAATGGCCTGGCCACCGGCGGCGTGTCGCCGCCGGTGGCCTCGCGTTTTGGCATCCACCTGATCCAGCTCGTGGAACGGCGCAGCGTCGCGCTCGACGCCAAGCAATTGCGCGAGCAGGCACGCAACGCCTTGCGCGAGCGCAAGTTCGACGCCGCCTACGCCGAGTGGGTGCGCGAGATGCGCGACCGCGCCTACGTCGAATTGCGCGAAGCGCCGCTGTGAAGCTGGTTGCGCGGTGAAGCACCAGCCGCGCAAGCGCTTCGGCCAGCACTTCCTCGCCGACCACGGCGTCATCGACGACATCGTCGCAGCCATTGATCCGCGACCGGGAGAGGCGCTGGTCGAAATCGGACCCGGGCTCGGCGCGCTGACCTTGCCGCTGCTCGAACGCTGCGAACGCCTGACCGCCGTCGAACTCGACCGCGACCTGGCCCTCAGGCTGCGGCGCAACCCGGCGCTGGAAGTGATCGAGGCCGATGTGCTGAGCGTCGATTTCGCTGGTTTGGCCCGTCAACGTGGCCAGAAGCTGCGCATCGTCGGCAACCTGCCCTACAACATCTCGACGCCGATCCTGTTCCACCTGCTGCCGGCAGCCGCGTTGGTGCAGGACCAGCACTTTATGCTGCAAAAGGAAGTCGTCGAACGCATGGCCGCCGCGCCCGGCAACAAGGACTACGGACGCCTGACCGTGATGCTGCAATGGCGCCACCACATCGAGGCCCTGTTCAGCGTGCCGCCCGAGGCTTTCGAGCCGCCGCCGCGGGTGCTTTCGGCGATCGTGCGGATGCTTCCTTGGCCGGTGCCGGCTGCATTGGACGCGGCCTTGCTCGAGGAATTGGTGCAGGTAGCCTTCTCGCAGCGCAGAAAGTTGCTGCGCCATACCTTGGGCCGTTGGCTCGAAGAGCGCCGCTACGGCGGTGGTTTCGACGTGCAGCGCCGGGCGGAAGAAGTGCCGGTCGCCGAATTTGTTGCCTTAGCCCAATCCGTCGGCAACGGCGGCTGATGGCCGGCGCCTCGCCTTCCAGGTGCCGTAGGCCGCGATCACGCCGGGGATCAAGATCATCGCCCAGACGATGTGCGTGAGGTTGTGCTTGACCCAGGGGATATTGCCGAACAGATAGCCCGCGCCGATCAGGCTCACCACCCACAGCGCAGCGCCGGTGACATCGAAGAAGGTGAAGCGCCGCCGGGTCATTTGCGCCACCCCCGCCACGAAGGGCGCGAAGGTGCGCACGAAGGGCATGAAGCGCCCGGCGATCAGCGTCACGCCGCCATAGCGTTCATAAAAAGCATGGGCCTGCTCGAAAGCGCGCTTGTTGAAGAAGCGGCTGTGCTCCCACTGGAAGACGCGCGGGCCGAAATGCCGGCCGACGGCGTAGTTGGTCTGGTTGCCGAGCACCGCAGCGGCAATCAGCAGCCCCATCGACAGCGGCAGGCTCATCAGCCCGACGCCGCACAGCGCGCCGACCACGAAGAGCAGCGAATCGCCGGGCAGGAAGGGCATCACCACGACGCCGGTCTCGACGAAGATGACCAGGAACAGCAGTGCATAGACCCAGGCGCCGTAGGTCTGCACGAAGGTCTGCAGATGCCCATCGACGTGGAGGACGAAGTCGAGCAGGAATTGGAGGGCTTCGGGCATCGGGCGGGGTATCACTTGACCAAGCGATTCAAGCGCTCCGCGTCGAAGGACTCGCTGGTCTGCGCATCCTGCGGCACGCAGGCCTCGTCGGTCAACTCGCGCGAGCGCTGCGCCAGCTTTTCGATCGCCTGCCACAGCAAGGCAATCTGGTGCTCGTGGCCGCTGGCGTTGTCGATCAGGCCTTTCATCGCTTGCGCAACGGGGTCGTCGCCCTGGGTCACGCCGTAGGCCGAGAAGCCCATGCGCGAGGCGGCTTCTTCGCGGGCGGCTTCGACTTGCGCTTGCAGGATGCGCGCCGGGTTGCCGACCGCCGTGGCGCCGGGTGGCACCGGTTTGACGACCACGGCGCTCGAGCCGATGCGCGCGCCGTCGCCGACGGTGAAGCCGCCGAGCACCTGCGAATTGGCGCCGACGATGACGCCGCGGCCGAGCGTGGGGTGGCGTTTCGCGCCCTTGACGAACGCGGTGCCGCCGAGCGTGACGCCCTGGTAGATCGTGCACTCGTCGCCGACTTCGGCCGTCTCGCCGATCACCACGCCCATGCCGTGGTCGATGAAGACGCGCCGGCCGACCGTGGCGCCGGGGTGGATTTCGATGCCGGTGAAAAAGCGCGCCAGGTGCGAAATGAAACGGCCGAGCCAGCGCAACTCGGCGCGCCAGCAGGCGTGCGCCCAGCGGTGCAGTACCAGCGCATGCAGGCCCGGATAACAGCTGAGCACCTCCCACGTCGAACGCGCGGCGGGGTCGCGTTCGCGGATGCAGGCGATATCTTCACGCAGGCGGCTGAACATGGTGGTGGATGTGGGCAGGGTCGGGCCAGTGGCCAGTGTAGGGGGTGGGCTATTTTCTGCCGGCGCCGAGGGCTCGCGCGATGCCGCGCAGGATGTGCACTTCTTCCTCGGTCACCTGGGCGCGGTTGAGCGCCTGGTTCAGTCGCGGCATCAGCTTTTTCGGCGCAGCCGGGTCGAGGTAGCCCATAGCGACCAGCGCTTCGCGCCAGTGATCGAGCAGGCCTTGTACGGCCCGCGCATCGGCGACGACTGGCGCGGCCGTGCGCGGCGTCACGTCGTAGCCGCCCAGGGCCTGGCGCCATTCGTAGGCGATCAATTGCACCGCCTGCGCCAGGTTGAGCGAGCCGTAGCCGGGTGCGGCGGGGATCGACAGGCACTGGTGGCAGCGATAGACATCGTCGTTGGCCAGGCCGAAGCGTTCGCCGCCGAAGACGAAGGCGATATTCGGCGGCGCAGCGGCCAAGGCGGCGAAGTGCTCGCGCGGCGCCGCCGTCGGCGGGCCGAAGTCGCGCGGCGTCATTGCCGTGGCGCAAACGTGGGTCACGCCGTCCAGGGCGTCGGCCAGCGTGGCCGCCACGCGCGCGCGGGCCAGCACATCGGTCGCGCCGCTGGCCATCGCCAGCGCCTCGTCGTGGCCCAGCACGTCGTGATAGCGCGGCGTCACCAGCACCAGTTCGTCGAAACCCATCACCTTGATCGCACGCGCGGCGGCGCCCACGTTGCCGGGGTGGCTGGTATCGACGAGCACGAAGCGGGTCATTCGCATGGAGTGGAATACATGGCCGGTAAAATGGCCGGAGCCTGAGCGCAAGCCGCGTCAGGCGCGGTGCCGATTGTCGCCGCCCGCTCTTTCCAACCGCCGATCGACCCCTGCCCCTGCCTGCAAAGTTACAGCCATGTCGCAAACTCTCCACCCGATGCTCAACATCGCCGTCAAGGCGGCCCGCGCAGCCGGATCGATCATCAACCGCGCCGCGCTCGATGTCGAGCGCTTGCAGGTCACCGCCAAGGGCGTCAACGATTTCGTCACCGAGATCGACCAGGCCGCCGAGCAGGCGATCATCGAAACCCTGCTCACCGCCTACCCCGGCCATGCCATCCTGGCCGAAGAGTCGGGCCGCCAGCACGGCGCCCAGCACAGCGAGTACCTGTGGATCATCGACCCGCTCGACGGCACCACGAATTTCATCCACGGGTTGCCGGTCTATGCGGTGTCGATCGCACTGGTGTTTCGCGGCAAAATCGAACAGGCGGTTGTCTATGACCCGTCACGCAACGATCTCTTCTACGCCAGCAAGGGTCGCGGCGCGTTTGTCAATGACCGGCGTTTGCGCGTATCCAAGCGCATCCGCCTGGCCGAAGCGCTGATCGGCACCGGCTTCCCGTTTCGCAAGGGCGACAACCTCGCGCGCTACCTGAAGATGATGGAAACGGTGATGTCGCAGTGCGCCGGCCTGCGCCGCCCGGGCGCTGCCTCGCTCGACCTGTGCTACGTGGCGGCCGGCTGGTACGACGGTTTCTTCGAGACCGGCTTGAGCCCATGGGATATCGCCGCGGGCTCGCTGGTGATTACCGAGGCCGGTGGCCTGATCGGCAATTTCACCGGCGAGTCGGATTTTCTGTACCAACGCGAAGTGGTCGCCGGTTGCCCGAAGATCTATGGCCAGTTGGTACAGATTCTGTCGCCGTACACCCGGGTCATCAAGGACGGCGGCGAAGTGGCCGAAGTCGCTGCGGTCACACCTGAAACCGCGCTGGCCGCAGCGCTGGTTGACAGCAGTTCGCAGCCGGCCGCGCCGAAGCGCCCTTCGGTGCGCATCAAGAAGGCCGACACCCCGCAATCCTGAAGCGCCGACGCCAGCGACCGTGGATTTCGCCGCCCATACGCCCGTCATGGCGCAGTACCTGCGCCTGAAAGCCGAGCACCCGGATGCGCTGGTCTTCTTTCGCATGGGCGACTTCTACGAAGTCTTCTACGACGACGCGCGCAAGGCCAACCGCCTGCTCGACATCACGCTGACTTCGCGCGGCGCGTCGGCCGGTGAGCCGGTGGTGATGGCCGGTGTGCCGGTGCATGCACTCGAAAGCTACCTCGCCAAGCTGGTGAAGATGGGCGAGGCGGTGGCGATCGCCGAGCAGGTCGGCGACGTGGCCAGCGCCAAAGGGCCGGTCGAGCGCAAGGTGGTGCGCGTGGTCACGCCCGGCACGATCACCGACAACGAACTGCTCGCCGAGCGGCAGGATGCCCTGCTGCTGTCGATCACGCGTGGGTCAGGCCGCGGCGCGAGCTTCGGCCTGGCCTGGCTCGGCCTGGCCAGCGGCCGCCTGGGCCTGACCGAATGCAGCGAACGCGAACTGCCGGCCTGGCTGGCGCGGTTGGACGCCGCCGAGCTGCTGTGCGCCGACCGCGACGCGCTGCCCGCCGCGGTGGCCGTCACTGGCATCACGATCACGCAGCGGCCGGCGTGGCAGTTCGACGCTGCGCTCGGTGTGCGCAAGCTGTGCACGCAATTGCAGGTCGCGAGCCTGGCCGGCTTCAATGCGCAGAACCTGGCGTTGGCCCACGCCGCCGCCTCCGCACTGCTGGCCTTTGCAGAGCACACCCAGAGCCGGGCACTGGCCCATGTGCGCACGCTCAGCGTCGAACGCGCCGGCGACCTGCTGGAGCTGCCGCCGGCCACGCACCGCAACCTCGAGCTGACGCAGACCCTGCGCGGCGAAAGCGACCCGACCCTGCTGTCGCTGCTGGATGTCTGCCGCACCGGCATGGGCAGCCGCGCGCTGCGCCATTGGCTGACGCACCCGCAGCGCGCGCGCGGCAAGGCCAGTGCGCGCCATGACGCCATCGCCGCGCTGATCGCGCAGGGCTTCGCGCCGCTGCGCGATGGGTTGCGCGGTGTCAGCGATGTCGAGCGCATCGTCTCGCGGATCGCCTTGCGCCAGGTGCGCCCGCGTGAGCTGGCGGGGCTGCGGCACTCGTTGCAGGCTTTGCCCGCGCTGCGCAGCACGGTGCCTGACGGGTCGCCACTGCTGGCCGAATTGCACGCTGCGCTGCAACCCGATCCAGCCAACGCCGCGCTGCTCAGCTCGGCAATTGCGGAGGAACCCGCCGTGCTGCTGCGCGACGGCGGCGTGATCGCACGCGGCCATGACGCCGAGCTCGACGAGTTGCTGTCCATCACGCAGAACTGCGACGCCTTTCTGCTCGAACTCGAAGCCCGCGAACGCGCGCGCAGCGCGATCCCGAACCTGCGCGTGCAGTTCAACAAGGTGCACGGCTTCTATATCGAAGTCACGGCGTCGCACATCGACAAGGTACCGGCCGACTACCAACGCCGACAGACGTTGAAAAACGCCGAGCGCTACATCACGCCCGAATTGAAAACCTTCGAAGACAAGGCCCTGGCCGCCGAGGACCGTGCGCTGGCGCGCGAGAAGTGGCTCTACGAGCGGCTGCTCGATGCGCTGCAGCCGCACCTGGCGACGCTGGCGGCATTGGCGCGCGCGCTGGCCTCGCTCGATGCGCTGGCCGCGCTGGCCGAGCGCGCCGCGACACTCGGCTGGTGCCGGCCGGCTTTCGTGGCGCACCCCTGCATCGACATCGAAACCGGCCGCCACCCGGTGGTGCAGGCGCGCCTGGCCGAGCTAGGTGCCGGCGAGTTCATCGCCAACCACTGCCGCCTCGACGCCAAGACGCGTTTGCTGGTCATCACCGGCCCGAACATGGGCGGCAAGAGCACCTACATGCGCCAGGTGGCTTTGATCGTACTGCTGGCCGCGATGGGTTCCTACGTCCCGGCCGTAGCCTGCCGCCTCGGGCCCATCGACGCCATCCACACCCGCATCGGCGCGGCCGACGACCTGGCCAATGCGCAATCGACCTTCATGGTCGAGATGACCGAAGCCAGCGCGATCCTGCACGGCGCGACCGAACGATCGCTGGTGCTGATGGACGAGATCGGGCGCGGCACCTCGACCTTCGACGGCCTGGCACTGGCCGGCGCCATCGCCAGCCACCTGCACGACCGCAACCGCTCATTCACGTTGTTCGCGACCCATTATTTCGAGTTGACGGCCTTTCCAGAAAAGCACGCCGGCGCCGTCAACATGCATGTCTCGGCGGTCGAGAGCGGCAGCCACGACATCGTCTTCCTGCGTGAGGTGCAGCCCGGCCCCGCCAGCCGCAGCTATGGCGTGCAGGTGGCGCGCCTGGCCGGCATGCCGGCAGCGGTGGTGCGCCAGGCGCGCGGTGCGCTCGAGGCGCTGGAAGCCAACCAGCGCGCGACCGATCTGCAAATCGACCTCTTCGCCGCAGCGCTGCCAGCGGCGATGGCCACGCCCTCGCCGATCGAAGACGCCCTCAGCGACCTCGACCCTGATAGCCTCACACCCCGCGAAGCGCTCGAAGCGCTGTACCACCTCAAGCAACTCACCCGCAAGACCCAACCATGACCTATTGCGTAGCCATTCGCCTCGACGCCGGCCTCGTGTTCCTGTCGGACTCGCGCACCAACGCCGGCCTCGACCACATCGCCAGCTTTCGCAAGATGATGATCTACGAAAAGCCCGGCGATCGCTTCATGGTGCTGCTGTCGGGCGGCAACCTGTCGATTTCGCAATCGGTGCGCGAGATCCTGCAGGTCGAGAAGATCGACGGCGCCAATGACGGTCAGGGCCGGGAGCCGATCACGATATGGAACTGCGCCAGCCTGTTCGACGCCGCGCGCATCCTGGGCAGCGCGGTGCGCCGGGTCTATGCGCAGGACGGCCCGGCGCTGAAGCAATCGGGGATCGACTTCAACGCCAGCTTCATTCTCGGCGGCCAGATCGGCAGCGAGGCGATGCGCCTGTTCCTGGTCTATTCGCCCGGCAACTTCATCGAAGCCACGCGCGAAACGCCCTACTTCCAGATCGGCGAAAGCAAGTACGGCAAGCCGATCCTGGATCGCGTGATCACACCGGCGACGCCGCTCGACGAAGCCGCCAAGTGCGCGCTGGTGTCGATGGATTCGACCCTGAAATCCAACCTCTCTGTCGGACTGCCGCTGGACCTGCTGGTTTATCGCGCCGGCGCGCTACAAAGCGAAGATTTTGTTTGTATCGACGAGGGCAACCCGTATTTTCAGATGATCCGCAGCACCTGGGGCCAGCGCCTGCGCGAAGTCTTCGAGGGCATCGACGACCCGCAATGGGACATAACCGACGCAGGCGTTGCCGCCCACCCGCTGCGCGCACCGTCGGGACGCTTTCCGCCTATGAAAAAGATCACCGCGGCCGACGAGAAAATCGTCTAAGCCGCCGTCGTAGCCTGCCGCCTCGATCTCGACATACAGCGCGCGGGCCGTGCGGCGCTCATGCCTGGGCCGCCGGGCGTCAAGGGCTTGCGGGACGTCATGAGACGCCGTGAAACGAGATCACATGTTCGATCAATACATGGAAACCGCGTCCAAGCCGTTGTCGCATAACGATTCTTCCCTCTAGAGGTTTGCTCGTTTCCCAATCCATTTCCCACTGAAAACGAGCAGTCTCACGCCGGTTCAGAACGTCTCACGCCAGACCTCGACCACAGAACTCTAGCAGTTGGCCGGTTCGCGATGCGAGCCCGGGACGCTGCTCTCGGCGCTTGGCACCTGCCGCCCGTGCACTTCGGCCAAGTGATGAATCTGGTCTGACAGGTACTGCAGCGCCCTCCTCCGCTCCTCTGCCGGTTAGTGATGGTGGTGCGCCGCCGTCGTCGGGTTGCGTTCCTTGTGGGCCAGCAGCAGTTCGACCACGTCGCGGCTGAAGCCGTGCTCACGCAGCAGCGTCGCGCCCGTCGCCCGCAGGCCGTGCGGAGCGAAGTCGTCGACGCCGAAGTCGAGCCGCTTGAAGAGGTGGTTCAACGTGACGTCCGCGAATGGGACCGAACGCCTGCACAGCGATGGGAAGACGTAGCCCACGGCCATACCGGTGACCGCTCGCAGCTGGGCCCTTGTGCTGGTGACCCGGTGGCTCCACGGAGAAGCCGTGTGGCATGGAGCCGCGCGCTGGATCATGGCCGCACTGGCGCTGCTCGGCAGCGCGCTGCTCGGCATCACCGGCACTCTCGGCGGCCATCTGGTCGGCGTCTATACCGAGGTCTCGGAGGTTCTTCGCCTGTTCGGCTGGGAGGTCTATAGGACCTTCTACGTGCCCACATTCACGCTGGTCGCGATCGCAGCTGCAGCCATTGCCCTGGTGGCCATCGGGCTGTGGGGTGCCAGGGCCAAGGCCAGGGCATACGACGTTCAAGCCGCGGCCCGGGCGTGATCGTCATCAAAGCGAGCACGCCCACTTTCGACGTCGTCTGGACGATCCCTGCGCCCACCAAACATGACGGAACCGTTGGCGCTGGGTTTGGCGCCGCTGCCTCGGCTCGTGCTGGCGCCGACGGTGGGCGGAACCGGGTGACGGCGACCACGCCAGCGCTCAATCGGTGTTCGCCAGCGGGGTCTGCTTGATCGAGGCGAAGCCGACGCGAATGAATGGCACCTTCTCCACCGCGTGGCAAGCGTTGCAGGCATTGCTTCTGGCGTGCGCCGGGCGCGCCCGCGGGCGGCAGCGGCCTGGGGCTGGCGATCGTCAAGGAGATCCGACCGCTGTGGCGCAAGCGTGAAGATCGGCGAGGCCGCCGGTGGCGGCACCGTCATCGGCGTCGCCTTCGCGCGTTCATCCGGTCCGTGAGTCCTGCCAGCTCAGACCAGGCCAAGCGCGAGCGCAGCCCCAATCAGCAACATGGCCAGCGCAACGGTGACCTGCACCGCGCGCAGCGTCACCTTGCGCAACACGCGCTTGCCGAGGAACGAGCCCGCGAAGGCGCAGACCGTAGCCACGGCCACGGGCCACACGACGCCTGACGAGCGCGCGACATGCTCGCCGACAACACCCGCGCCATAGACCACCAGGCGCACGGCATCGACGATCACCGCCGCCACCACGCCCGTGGCCACGAAGGCTTCCTTGGACAGCCCGGCCTTGAGTAGGAACGCCGACCGCAAGGCGCCCTGGTTGCCCGACAGACCCCCGAAGAAGCCGGAGATCGCACCGCCCAGGCCGAGCAGGCGCGGCGGAAAGGCCAGCGCCTGGAAGCGCGACGACAGCTCGAGGATCGCGAACACGGCGATCAGCAGGCCGATCAACGCCTTGACCGGCGTGATCTCGAACAGGCGTCCGCCGAGCCGGTAGCCGAACAGCACCGGCATCGCATCGACCCAGGTCAGCAGCGCCGCCCCGAACAGTGCCGCCACGGCGGCCGGCACACCGAAGCGCAGCACCACGCGCCAGTCGGCATCGCGCGCCATCAGGCCGAACTTGAACAGGTTGTTGGCCAGGTGCACCACCGCCGTCGCGGCGATGGCCACCGGCACCGGGAAGAACAGCGCGAACACCGGCGTCAGGATCGTGCCCAGGCCGAAGCCCGAGAACAGCGTCAGCCCGGCCGCGAAGAGCGAGACGAGGCCGATGAGAACGAGTTCCATTGGCGCGTGGTCCTCAGTTCAGCACCCAGCCCGCCGCTGCGCCGAGCACGACCACGATCACCGGCGAAACCCGCGCGTAGACGAGCAGGCCGAAGGCCGCCAGCCCGAGCCCGAAGTCGGCCCGGCCGTGGATCGCGCTGGTCCACACCGGGTCGTAAAGCGCCGACAGCAGCAGGCCCACCACGGCGGCGTTGACGCCGGCCATCGCCGAACGCACCGCGTCGCGCTGGCGCAAGGCGTCCCAGAACGGCAGCGCGCCCAGCACCAACAGCGCAGCGGGCACGAAGATCACCACCAGCATCACGAGTCCGCCCATCCAACCCATCAGCGGACCGTCCATCACCGCACCGAGGTAGGCCGCGAAGGTGAACAAGGGGCCTGGCACCGCCTGCGCAGCGCCGTAGCCCGCCAGGAAGTCGGCGTTGCCAACCAGGCCGGCCGGTACCACCGACGACTGCAGCAGCGGCAACACCACGTGGCCGCCACCGAACACCAGCGCGCCGGCGCGGTAGAAGCCCTCGACCAGCCCGAGCGTGGCCGACGGCATCAGCCACTGCGCCAGCGGCAGGCCGAGTAGCAGCCCAAAGAAGATCGCGAGCAGCAAGACCCCGGTGCGGCGAGACACGCCGTAGCCGATGTGGGGCACCGGCTCCTGATGCGGCAGCTTCAACAAGCGCCAGCCGATCAGCCCGCTGACCACGATCGCACCGACCTGCCCCACTGCCGAGGGCAGCACCAGCGTGAGCAGCGCGGCCAGCACCGCCAGCGCCGCACGTGGCTTGTCGGGGCACAGGCTGCCGGCCATGCCCCACACCGCCTGCGCGACCACCGCGACGGCCACCACCTTCAGGCCATGCACGGCCCCGGAGGCGGCCAGCCCGCTGAACTGGGCGATGCCATAGGCAAAGGCGATCAGGGCCAGTGCCGACGGCAGCGTGAACCCGGACCATGCCGCCAGTGCGCCCGGCCACCCAGCGCGCTGCATGCCCAGCGCCATGCCGACCTGGCTGCTGGCCGGGCCCGGCAGGAACTGGCACAACGCGACCAAGTCGGAATAGCTGCGGTCGTCCAGCCAGCGCCGGCGATCGACGAACTCGGTGCGAAAGTAGCCCAGGTGCGCGACCGGGCCACCGAACGAGGTCAGGCCGAGCTTGAGGAAGGCCAGCAGGACCTCCCCCAGACGGCCCGAGCCGGGCACGATGGCCAGCCCGGACGATGCGTCCGGGTTCGGCGGTACGTGGTCTGGCGGGTTCGACATGCTGAGCAACTCGCACCCCGGCCGCACGAGCCGCGTCGGGCGCCGGAATCATGTTATCGGTTTACGATATTAACCGACCTGCACCTGCCGTCAGTGGAGCTTCTGTTGCGCCCGGTACCGGTGGCGGGTCGGCCCGCTAGACTGCGCCGTACATCTAGCGCGTCATGGCGGCTTGAATGGGCGCGAGGCAGGACGGCAGCTTGGGCGACATCTTCCGCGACACCTTTCTGGGCTTCATGCGGGTACACATCCTGTACCACGCAACGAAGGGCCGCATCTTCGGTTTCGAGATGATCGAGGAGCTGCGCGAACACGGCTATGAGCTGAGCCCGGGCACCCTCTATCCGATCCTTCACGCCATGGAACAGGCGGGCTACCTGCGCTGCGAGCACGCCGTGGTGGACGGCAAGGCGCGCAAGTACTACAGGGCAACGGCGCTCGGCAAGCGGGTGCTCGACCAGCTCAAGGAGCGCATTCGTGAACTGACGCGGGAAGTTCTCGAGGACCTCCCGCACCCGCACCCGGACTCGCGATCGTTGCGCCCACCGCGTAGTTGATGTACTGAGCGGTGTACAGGAGCTTCTTGGTGGAGTAGGTTCACCAAACGCTCGTCGCACGACGGGTGAAACGGTGACCAAGACCTCCTGCGTCGAATGTCAGCAATGTGGAGCCTTGGCGACCGACGGCTTGTGACACCAAGCAGTCGCTGGGTCTGGCGGCCGCGGGCTGCGCAAGTGACACGTGTACGAGGTACAGCGGCCGTAGGGCTCTCGCGAGGCAGTCCAGGCGCCAGGGCCATGCCGGTGACTGCTTGTCCTCTGCTCGAACTCGCAGCACCGACCCACTGCGGTCGTAGCGGGTGAAGGGCACGGCTCCCGAAACCAGTCACACGACGAATGAATCCATGACCCCGCGCCGCATGACGTAAGCACTGTCCTTCTCGGCCCCGATGAAGCACCGCGTTCGCCGCGGGTAGACTGAAAGTCTGCCTTCGCAATCCCGCAACCGTGTCCCTCCAGTCACCGCCGTCCAGCCCGCCCAAGCCAGCGTCAGTCAACCGCTACGACCGCCTCGAATGGGCCGGTGCCTTCGGCGACCTCGGCACGCTCATGCCCTTTGTGATCGCCTACGTGAGCGTCATGAAGCTCGACGCATTTGGCGTGTTGTTCGGATTCGGCCTGTCCATGGTGGTGTGCGGATGGGTCTACAAGACACCCTTCCCGGTGCAACCGATGAAGGCGGCGGGCGCGGTGGCCACCACGCAGGCGGCCCAGTCGGCCATCATCACCCCGGGCGCGGTCTACGGGGCCGGGCTCGTCACCGGCCTGATCTGGCTGGTCCTCGGCAGCACCGGCCTGGCCGAGCGCCTCACCCGCTGGATCAGTCGCCCGGTGGCCCAGGGCGTGGTGCTCGGTCTGGGCATGGCGTTCATGTGGCAAGGCGCTCGCCTGATGGCCGACGAATGGGTGCTGGCGGGTGTCGGGCTGCTGGTGGTCGTGCTGCTGGCGAAGAGCCGTCGCGTGCCCGGCATCTTCGTGTTGCTGCTGCTGGGCATCGCCTGGACCGCGGTGCAGCAGCCCGCCTTGCTGCACGAGCTGCAGGAAGTGCGCCTGGATCTCCGGTGGCCAACCTGGGCCTGGCCCAGCATCGGCTGGAACGACATCGTGCTGGGCACCTTGTTCCTGGCGCTGCCGCAGGTGCCACTCACGCTGGGCAACGCGATCATCGGCGTGCGTGAGGAGAACAACCGCCTCTTCCCGGATCGTCCTGTGACCGACCGCCAGGTCGCGGTCTCGACTGGCGTGATGAACGTGTTCGGCTCGGCGGTCGGCGGCGTGCCGATGTGCCACGGCGCCGGCGGCATGGCCGGCCACGTGGCATTCGGCGCACGAACCGGCGGCTCGCTGGTCATCCTCGGCGGACTGTTGCTGGTGCTGGCCATCGGCTTCAGCACCTCGGTCGTCGCCTTGTTCGAGGTCATCCCTCAGGCCGTGCTGGGCACGATCCTCTTCATGACCGGCGTGCAATTGGCAAGCGGCCAGTTCGACCAGGCCCGCCTGGGCCATGAGTCGACGGTGCTGCTCGTCACTGCAGGTCTATCGATGTGGAACGTGGGCATCGGCTTCGGCGTCGGTTTGCTCCTTCAAATCCTGCTGCTGCGCAAGACTGAGCGGAGCTGACCCACCACGGGTTTCGGCACAGCCGTGTTGCGCAGAGTGACAACACCAGCCGATGCTACGTGGCGATGCAAAACCGGCCTTGCCCGGAAACGCAGCGCACATGCGGTGGCGCTTCAATGGTGTCGTGGTCAACCAGGCCACTGACCAGCGGGGTCCGCAGGTCAAACGACCGACATTGATTGGAGTTCATCATGCAACGCAGCACCAAGTTCATCGCGGCCACGGTGGCGACGCTCGCCATCGCGGCGGTTTCCGCGGCCTACGCCTTCCCCGGTCCGGGCATGGGTTCCGGCTTCGGCCCGATGGGTCGGGGTCACGGCGGTTTCGGGCCTGGCGCGCACGCCACGGGCACCGACCTGAGCGCCTTCGCCGACCAGCGCATCGGAGAACTCAAGACCGAGTTGAAGATCACCGCCGCGCAGGAGCCGGCCTGGCAGGCGTTCACGGGCAAGGCCAAGCAGCAGGCCCAGGCCATGCAGGCCACCCGCACCAAGATGCAGGACGCCGGCGGACAGGCTCCCGACCGCATGGCGCAGCGCAGCGAGTTCATGAAGCAGCGCATGGCTGGCATGGACTCGATGGCCGCGGCCATGAAGGATCTGTATGCCGTGCTGACGCCCGAGCAGAAGGTGGTGGCCGATCAGCGCTTCGGCCATGGCGCAGGCCACCCTGGCAGCCATGGCATGCCTTTCGGCCCGCGCGGCGGCTGATGAACGCCATGCCGGTGCGGTTCACTGCCCGACCAGGCAGCGCTGCACCGGTCATGGCGCGTTACCGAAGTCCGGCCACCTCGGTGATTCGTACACCGAAGGCTGGAACCGGTGGCACTGGGAGCGGATATGCGCGATGCCTTGCAGGCTCAAGTCGCACGGCGCATCGTGCAGCACCTGAACCGAGGGCTGGAACAACTGCCGACAGCCGTCCAGGCGCGCCTGGCACAGGCGCGGGAGTCCGCCCTCGCCACGGCTCGATCGAGGCGAAGCCTCTCCAGTGCGTCCGGCAGCTTGCCCTCGCCGATGGATTCGAATCGCCGTCACGACGGTTCATGAACCGCTCTACGATGACCCCATGATCCGCTCTCGTGATGAACATGGCGCCATACCTGCACGCACAGTTCGCACCCTGACGCGCAGCGTTCAATTCACGCTGGCTTGCGCCTTGGCACTCGCCTTGTCAGCCTGCAGCGTGACGCGGCTGGACGTGCCACGTCCCGTCTCATCGGCCTGGACCCAGCCTGCCGCAACGCCTCTGGGCCAGGCCTACGCCGCGCAGTTGGCCGGCCACGCAGGAAAGTCCGGCCTGCACGCCTTGCCCAGCGGGATGGAGGCGCTGGGCACGCGTGCTGCGCTGGCCGAAGCCGCGCAGCAAACGCTGGATCTGCAGTACTACATCGTGCGCGGCGACACGACAACGCAGTTGCTGATGGCCCGCGTGCTGCGGGCGGCGCAGCGGGGGGTGCGCGTGCGCCTGCTCGTGGACGATCTCGATGCCGCCGGCAAGGACCTCGACCTGGCCACGTTGGCAGGGTTCGCCAACATCGAGGTGCGGGTCTTCAATCCGTTCACCAGCCGCGGTTCGTTCGGCCTGTCGCAGGTGCTTGAGTTCATCGGCGATTCACAGCGCCTGAACCGCCGCATGCACAACAAGCTGTGGGTGGCCGACAACGCGATGGCCGTGATCGGCGGGCGCAACCTCGGCGACGAGTATTTCGACGCCAGCGGCGAGGTCAACTTCAGCGACCTGGACATGCTGGTGGCCGGCCCGGTGGTGGCCGAGATCTCGCGCAGCTTCGATGCCTACTGGAACAGTGAGTGGGCGGTGCCGATTCAGGCCTTCGTGGCCCCTGTGCCGGCGCCTGAGACGCTGGCCCGCTTCGAGCAGGACCTGCACAAGCGCATCGAAGGGTTTCGCGACACCGACTATGCGCGGGCGTTGCGCGAAGGGGGTCTGGGGCCCACTCTGCGCTCGGGCCGGATCACGCTCACGATGGCACCCGTCGAGGCCATTGCAGACCTGCCCGAGAAGGTTGCGGCCGGGAGCGAAACGGCGGGGAGCAGGCCTGTCTTCGCTGAGCGTGTGCGCCCCCTCATCGCGGCGGCAAGCCAGGAACTGATCCTGATTTCGCCGTACTTCATTCCAAGCACCGAAGGACTGGCGGTCCTGGGGGCACTGGCCCGTCGCGGCGTGAAGGTCCGTGTCCTGACGAATTCGCTCGCTTCAGCCGATGTGGTCCCGCTCGCGCACTCGGGCTACGCACGCCACC
The DNA here is from genome assembly GCA_902825995.1 of uncultured Burkholderiales bacterium. Taxonomy (GTDB): domain Bacteria; phylum Pseudomonadota; class Gammaproteobacteria; order Burkholderiales; family Burkholderiaceae_C; genus CADEEN01. The sequence continues at coordinate 24,955 of CADEDE010000012.1, read as the reverse complement.
GCGAAAGCATGCTGACGGCCGGGCTGGAACTTCATGAGATGCGCCCGGAGCGTCTGGAGACCATTCGCAGCCGCCTCGGTCAGTCGTCAGGCGCGTACCTGCACACCAAGGCCATCGTGATCGACCGGCGGCATGTGGTGGTGGGTTCGATGAACCTTGATCCACGATCGCGCCGGTCCAACACCGAGATCGGCCTGCTGGCCGACAGCCCGGAACTGGGCACCACCATCGGCCGCCTCTTCGATGACGCCGTGCAGCCGACGCGCGCGTTCCGGGTCAGTCTGGCCAACCCCCAGACCCCGTCAGCAGATCTGCTTTGGGCAACCGAAGAGAACGGCCAGTCGGTGCTCTATGACGAGGAACCGCTGGTAGGCTTCTGGCGGCGCCTGTTCTCGCGCCTGCTGGGTCTGGTCGCGCCCGAAGACCTGCTGTAGCGCAAGGCGCGACACGACCCCGGGGGCGGCAGCGCTTCAGCGGCGGCCCAACGACATGCGCGCCAGCAGGCCGTCCTTCACCACGAACTGGTGGTAGAGCGCCGCCAGCACGTGCAGTGCGATCAAACCCATCGCGATGCGGGAAAGCAGCCCGTGCACCTGTCGCAGTGTGTAGGCCTTGAAATCCGCCGGGAAGGCGCCGCCGAAAAGCACGGCGTCCTGGGCCCCGCTCTGCAGCGCCAGGCCGACGCCGCTGGCCACCATCAGCAGCACCACGACGTTGAGCAGCACATGCGCGATGCGCCCGAGCCGTTCACTGGCGGCAGGTGCCGGCACGGGACGGCGGCGCCGCAACACGATGCGCGTGAGCACCAGGAGTCCGGCCATTGCGCCAAGGATCATGTGGACTCGCAGGTTGCCGATCTTCGCTGCCGTGTCGGGCATTTCCGCGAGCACCAGGCTGCCCGTGGCGAGCATGAAGATGATCAGCGCGGCGGCGAGCCAATGAACGCCCACCTGGGATCTGGCGTAGCGAAACGGGGTCATGTGCAACTCCTTTGTGTGTGAGTGAAGTGAGTGGGGTCTGACCGCGACCGCCTTCGTGCGCGATCAATTTCCATGTCAGAAGTACAGGCGTGCGCGAACCTCGACACGCGACCGCACGGCCCTTTCGCCGTACTCGCTGCCGACATCACCGCGGTTCAGCGCCACGCGCGCCCGCAACTCGACGTTCTTGATGCCCGTGTACAGCACTTCGGGAATCAGCGACCAGCTGTGGTCGCCGGTGTTGGCGATCAGGCTCACCGACGGCGTGAAATCGAGCATGTCGAACGGCTCCTTCTGGCTCACGCGCAGGTAGGCGTAGCGCTGTGCCGCATTGGGCCGGTTGTAGCCCTGAGTGGCGGCGCGGCTGGCCGGCTGCGACATCGCCGGATTGGTGGCCGATGCGCGCACCAGGTCGTAGAACGCACTCAATTCTTCGGTGCTGTAGCCGCCGCCGTTGCGGTACAGCTCGAAGATGATGGTCGTGTCACGTTCCGTCAGGTAACGCAGCCCGATCAGTGCGCTGTCGTAGGTGCGCGTCTGAGTTTGCAGGGTGTTACCCGCCGCCAGCACGGCGCGCGGCGCGTCCGCGATGCGTGCCCATTCACCGTGCACCTCCAGTTGGCTACCCAGGTTGCGCGAGAAGTCGACGCCGAAACGCGGCGCCCGGCTGCCGCGCGCCGCCCAGATCAGATCGATATCGGTGTCGTAGACCAGGCCGTAGAGCTTGAGCGCGGGGTTGGTGTGTTCCACCGGTGTGCCACCGCCGAAATCCGCATTCACGCTCGAAGACGTGGGCACGATGGTTGCCGTCAGCGACAAGGTCTTCACCGGCCCTTCGAAACTGCGCACCCACGCCGCCGTGGCCATCAGGAATCCTTCGCGCGCGAGTTCTGGATCAGTCGGATCCTTGGGGCGCTCCAGGAACGCGACGGGACTCCATGCGTAGCCCTTGCCCCAGCGCAATGCACGCTTGCCGATCTCGAGATTGGTACGTTCGTCGACCTGCCAGCCTGCGTAAGCCTCGTACATGCGGCTGTCGTCGTCGGAACCCCGGGGCTCGTCGATCCAGCTTGCGTGTCCCGTGAAGTTGAAGCTCAGCGCTCGATGGCGCAGCACACCCGACAGCTCGGCTGCGCCACCCAGGCGGTTCGCGGTGCGCCGCGTTTCGCCCGGGTATTGCAGCAGGTAGCCGGCAGAGTCCTGCCGAAGCCATTGGCGTTCGGGCCGCGCCTCGACAAAGCCCGTCCACTCGAAGGCCTTCTTGTCGTAGGCCGAAGGATCGAAGGTCTCGTCGGCCCGGGCACATGACATCCCGGCCAGCAGCAAGAAAGACAGCGCCGCGATCCGGCTCACCGCAGTTCCTTGAGCCGCGGCAGGTACTCCAGCGTGAAGGCCTCGTCGGGCACCTTGCGCGCCTTGATCGAGCCGTAGAGCATCAGCGACTTGTAGCCCTTGTGCAGCGGGCTTTCGGTTTCCAGCGTGGCCGGTCGCTTGATACCGCCGCCGAAGTCCTTGATGTCCTTGTAGGTCAGGGTCTTGATGAGCAGGCCGCTGGCAGCAAAGCAGTCGATCGAGAGCGGCAGCGTCGTCTTCTTGTCCACCTTCATCGTCAGCCGGTCGTAGGCCACGTCGCCGGTGCGCGCCTTCAGCGACAGCGTGTAGACGGCCGCATCCTCGTCCACCTTCTCCACCGCGTATTCGACCGAGAACTCCAGCGCCAGGATGTCGGCGTTGTTGAAGATGCCGCCGGTCACCGACTGCAGGCTGGTGATGCGCACCGGCTTGCCGACGCTCGGGATGTACAGCCACATGTTGTCGCCCAGGCGCAGCGTGGCGCGGTCGCGCTCGCTGGCCGGGTCGAGGAACAGCGCGACGATCTTGTCGCTGCCCTTCTTCACCGAATACAGCACGAACTCCTTGCGTGTGCCGTCGGGTTCGATGTTGACGAGCTTGCGCACCATCTCGTAGGTCTCGGGCTCCATCTTGCGGTCCAGCTGCTTGAGCAGGGCCGTGCCGTCGATGGCGAAGGCGGGGGCAGCCAACAGCAGCCACGCCAGTGGTATCAGGGACGTCAGTTTCTTCACGTTGTTCTCCAGCGCTCGCTCAAACATGGCGCAGCGCGTTGATGGGATCCAGCCGCGAGGCCTTCCACGCCGGCTGCAGGCTGGCCAGCACGGCCACGCCCATCACCAGCAGCGCCACCGTGACCACTTGGCCCACACCGATCGTCGGCGCCATCACCAGGTCGGACTGCTGGCCGAACGCGAAGTGGGGCTGCCAGAGGTTGATACCGTAGATCGCCACCAGGCTGAGCACCGTGCCCAGCACGGTACCGATAGCACCCAGCAACAGGCCCTCGGCCAAGAACAGCGACAGGATGCGCGAAGGCCGCGTGCCGATGGCGGCAATGGTGCCGATCTCGCGGATGCGCTCGTACACCGCCATCACCATCACGTTCATCACGCTGACCAGCACGATGGACACGAGCACGACCTTGATGAACACCGTCATCAGGTCGATCATGCGGGCCAGGCTGGCGAAGGGCGACAGGTCGGCCCAGGTGTGCACCTCCAACTGGGGCTTGCCACTGCCTGCACCCGCGCCGGCACCGTCACCTGGAATGGCGCTGGCAGCGGCCATCGGATCCGGCGCCTTGCCTGAAGTGACGCCCAGTGCGCCTTTGAGCGATTCGGTAACGCGGTCGAGTTGCGCCGGGTCGTTCAGGCGAATCGCAATTTCGCTGACCTCGGCCTCCTTCAAGCGGAGCAACTCGCGCGCGTCGTCGATGTGGATGTAGCCATCACGACCACCCGGGCCCGAGATGCCCTCGGTGATGCTGCGGATGACGAAGGTCTTGCCGTTGACCGAACCGTCCCGGTTGGTGGCCACCAGCACCACGGTGTCGCCCAACTTCACTTTCATGCCGCGCGAGAGGAGCAAGGGAATGACGATCTGGCCCTTCTCGACCAGCGGCCCGGTCTTGGGCCCTTCAAGCATGCGTCCTGGCAACAGTGGCACCGTGGCCGCTTCGCGTGCAGGATCGACACCGTTGATGCGGATGCTGGTCGTCTCGGTGAAGTTGCTGAACATGCCGCCGAACTTGACACGCGGCGACCAGGCTTCGACTGCCTTGTCCTGCTTCAGTGCTTCTTCGACCTTGGCAACGGCCGACGGCTTCATGTTGAGGTTGAGCGGCAGCGTGTCGATGGAGGCCACGTAACCCTTGCGATGCACCTCCAGGTGGCCGAGAACCGAGTCGGTGATCTGTCCGACCATCATCGACTTGAACGAGCCGGTGACGGAAATGAAGAGCAGCACTGCGACCATGCCGATGATGATCAGCAGCAGCGTGAGCAGCGTGCGCCGGCGGTAGCGCGAGAGGTTGCGCCCGGCGATCTTGAGGATGTCAAACATGGGCGGCCTCCGCGTGGTTGCTGCGGGACAGCACGCGGCCGTCTTCGAGCGTGTAGGTGGTCTCGGCCTCGGCCATGATCTTGGGGTCGTGGGTCGAGAAGATGAAGGTGGTGCCGAACTCGTCGCGCATCTGCTTCATAAGGTCGATGACGTGATGGGCGGTATCGTGGTCGAGATTGGCTGTGGGTTCGTCGGCCAGCACCATCTTGGCGTTGCTCACGAGCGCGCGCGCCACGGCCACCCGTTGCTTCTGGCCGCCCGACATCTGATCGGGCCGCTTATCGGCCTGCGACTCCATGCCCACGGCCTTGAGCAGGCGCATCACCTGTTCGCGCCGCTTCTCCACCGGCCATTGCTGCACCATGATCAAGGGGTACTCGATGTTCTCGTAGGCGGTAAGCACCGGCACCAGGTTGAAATCCTGGAAGATGAAGCCGATGTTCTGGCCGCGGAAGTCGGCCGCGGCGCGGCGGTCGAGCGTGGAGATGTCGGTGCCCAGCACGCTCAGCTTGCCGGCGGTGGGGTGGTCGAGGCAGCCAATCATGTTCAGCAGCGTGCTCTTGCCGCTGCCCGAAGGGCCGACGAAGGCGACGAAGGACGCCGGCTCGATGACGAAATCCGCGCCCTTGATGGCGGGTACCTCGACATCACCAGCGCGGTAGGTCTTGGTCAGACCCTGTGCGACGACAAGACTCATGGAAACTCCTTGGGGTGTACGGGGCGGCAGCGCTCAGGCCAAGCGGCTGCGAGTGCGGCGATGGAAGAAGTGCGCCGCCACCGCAAAGGCGGTGCTGATGCCCGCGAGCGCCAGAACGTCGGTGGCCACGCCGAAGTAGGAAGCGCCGCCAAAGCCGACGCGGATCAGGTCGGCGCAGTACGACAGCGGGGACAAGGGCGACAGCCACTGGCCCCATGGCGGCATCTGCGCATGGGGCACGAAGACGCCGCTGACGAAGATCAGCGGCAGCCGCACCAGGTTCGACAACATCATCACTTGCGAAGGCGTGTCGGTGGCCGGCGCGGCCATCAGCACGCCCAGCGACGAGAAGGCGATGGCCCCCAGCAGCCAGCCCGCCACCAGCGGCAGCGGCGCGCTGACCTGCGCGGTGGTCAGCATCAGCGCAGCGCCCAGCGGGAGCAGCGCCAGCGCGGCACCGAAGGCTGCACCGGCGCCGATGTCGCCGGCAAGGATCGCCGACAGCGACGCCGGTGAGGTGATCAGGCGCTCGAAGGTGCGCGCCTGCCGTTCCCAGGGCGTGACCAAGGGGCCTACAGCCGACGCGGTGAAGAACAGCGCCATCGCCGCGATGCCGGGGACCATCACCGACACCGGCGCGTCGTGGCCCGCCGCGAAAGACAGGTAGAAGAACAGCGGGAACACGATGCCGAAGGTGACCACGGGCCCCTTCAGGTAGTAGACCCTCGCGTTCTTCTTGGCGATCACCCACGCGCAGCGCACCTGGCGCAGGAACTCGGCCATTGCACCTTCTTCGCCGCCTTCCGTGCCGGTGGCGCGAGCGTTGTCAGGCGCGGCCATGGGCACCCCCGGTGATCGAGACGAACACTTCTTCGAGCGTCGGCGACAAGGTGTTCAGACTTTCGATGCGCAGGCCCAGCGCGTCCGCGCGGGCGGCGATGTGTTGCGCCAGCGGACCGGGCTCGGGGCTGTAGACGCGCCAGCCATCGACCAGCGTCTCGACTTCGAGGTCGGCCCGAGGCAGCAGGTCTACAGGTGCAGCGCCGGTCCCGCCGAACTTCACGACCACCGAACGGCGGGATTCGACCCGGCCGCGCAGCGCCGCCGGTGTGTCGATGGCCGCCAGGTGTCCTCGATCGATGATCGCCACGCGGTGGCAGAGCTGGTCGGCTTCTTCCATGTTGTGCGTGGTGAGGAACACCGTCATGCCGTGCTCGCGGTTCATGCGCGTGATGACCTCGCGAATCATCCGCGTGCTGGCAACGTCCAGGCCGGAGGTTGGCTCATCCAGAAACAGGATCTGCGGCGCACTGACCAGCGCCATGCACAGCATCAGCCGCTGGCGCAGGCCTTTGGACAGTTCGCGGCCCTTCTGAGTGGCTCGCGCTTCGAGATCGAAGGTCTGCAGCAGTTCGGTGCAGCGCTGCTCGCGCGTTGCTTTGGGCACGCCATGCAGTTCGGCCATCAGCAGCACGTTCCGGCGCACCGTGAGGTCGGCGTAGGCGTTGGCCTCCTCGGGCACGACACCGATGTAGCGCCGCGCGGCGCTCGGCGAAAGCGCCACGTCGTAGCCCGCGACGATGGCACGGCCCTCAGACGGGGCGACGTAGCCGGTCAGCATGCGCGCCGTCGTGCTCTTGCCCGCGCCGTTCGGGCCCAGGAAGCCGAATACTTCGCCTTGGCCCACGCTGAAGCTGACGTGATCGACCGCCACGCGATCGCCAAAGCGGCGCGTCAGGCCATCGGCGACGAGCGCAGGCATGCGGACAACAGCGGGCTCGGATGCAGTCATGGTCACGGGAGCCATCAAAGGCCGGCCCCACAGTGCGGCCGAACGCCGGCGAGTGACGTGATCGACATCAAGACGCGGGCATCGAGGCGGCGCAACATGGTTCGGCATTACTCCCGTTCGAGTTCGAGGTAGGTGCGGCTGGCGTTGCCCGGCATCAGCTCAGCCGCATTCAGCAGGCGCAGCCAGGGACGGGCGTCGAAGGCCTTGTAGGCCGCGCTGATGTCCTGGCCGTCGTCGACCGCCTTCTTCATGTGCGCGCGCAGCGCCACCAGGTAGTCGCGGGTGTCCGCCTGTGCCGTCGCCAGGTCAGTCACGCGACCGTGCCCCGGCACGATGTGCGCCGGCGCGAGGCGCTCGATCTCGGCAAAGCTGGCGAGCCAGGTCTGCGTCCGACTCACCGGGATCACGCCAAGCAGGCGGTCGACGTAGACCACGTCGCCACTGAACAGCACACGAGACTGCGGCAGCCACACGAGCATGTCGCCCGGCGTGTGTGCGCCGCCTCGATGCCTGAACTCGAATGTCACGCCACCGAGGTCCAACTTTTCGTCGGTGCCCCTGATCCAGCGTTCCGGCAGCGTCGGCACGGTGCCGTCCACTCCGTCGCCCAGCGCCGCGCGCAGGGCTTCCACATGGTCGTTGCCCCGGTTGCGCAGGTCGGCCTCGCCCCGTGCGTGGGCGATCAGCTGGGCACCCTGAGCCTTGAAGTAGCCGTTGCCGAGCCAGCGGTGGTCCTGCCCACCGGTGTTGATGACCCACCTGATCGGCAGCGAGCTGACCTGCCGCACCGCCTCGGCGATGCGTCGGGCACTGCGGGCGGTGGCGCCGCTGTCGATCAGCACGGCACCGCCCGGCGTCAGCACCAGGCCGATGTTCGCATTCAGCCCCTGGTTCGCTGTCGTGCGCCCCCCGAGGTCGCCAATGTGCGCGTACACCCCCTCGGCCACACGCTCGAAGCGCACGTCCTGCGCCTGGACCGGGGCGGCCAGCGCCAGCAGGACGACGCACCACCCGAGCGAGCTCTCGCCACGGGGCCAGGCGACAGACCGCATCCACAGTCGAGCGAGAACAGTTGTCATGTCAACGTACCCTGAACGTGGCAGGCACGCCGTGCATTGCTTCATCGTGTGGCCCAGGTGGGCCGCCAGCGCGGCGACAGGCAGTCGGAGGGTCATGGGACAGGCAGCTTCAGCACCGCGCCTGCGGCCACGGCGTAGCGGTCCACGTGACCCGAGACCGTCGCAGTCGAATCCACGTAGTGCAGGTGGAAGCGCTCGCCGGCATGCGACACCACGCCCTCCAGGCCGGCGCCGCTGTAGACCCCCACCAACGCCCCGGTCGCGCCCGGCGCATGGAACACCTTCATGCCGGACTGCTGGTTGACGTGACCGCCGGCCATCATGGCGCCATGCCCACGATGCCCACCCTGCGGCCCCTGCCCGCCGGCCGACGGCTCACCGGTCACCACATGCCACATCAGGTGCGGAAAGCGTCCTTCCACGCGGAAGACGAAGGGCTGTTCCAGCGACAGGCCGCGCGCTGTGGCCTGTTCGCGCACGAACGACCCCAGCTGGGCCTGGCTCATGTCGCTGGGGACCGTCACATCGGTCCAGGCGGCGACGCGGGCGCCGGCAAACAGGACGGCCTCTTCTCCTTGCTGGGGTGCCTGGACGCGGCCCTGCGCATCACTGCCGGGGCTGACCAGCAATCGGCCGTCGATCTGCACCATCTCGCCCTTCAAGCCGGCCGTGGCACCCAGCCCCCAGTCACCCTTGCGCTGCGGCAGGTCGGCGAGTCGGACCTGGCCACCCGAGTGTCCCGACTCGACCATGCGGGTGAAGTTGCCGAAGTGGATGAAGTCCAACGGCAGGCTGGCCGCCACGGCGGCGAAGCCGGCCATCAGGGCGGCGGCGACTGGGGCAGCGGCCCACTTGGGGAACGTCGAGAAGGACATGGTCAGTTCACTTCAGGCGAGGTTTCAGGATGGCTTCGACGTCCGCGGCGGACCAGGTGCCCTTGACACCCGGCGGCGTCCCCGGACCGGCAGGGAAGCTCACCAGATCGACCGGGCTGCCATCGGCGCGCTTGTGCAGGTGCTGACCGTCGATGAGCACGACCACCGGCACGTGCCCCGTCACTCCCACCGACTGCACGCGCTTCTCACCAGCCGCGGTCTCCATGTCGATCTCGATCACCTTCAGTCGCGCTCCCTGGGCGGCGAGCCAGTCGCGCAGCGGCTTGAGCGCGGACTGCACCGGTGGGTGGGCGAAGGCAATGATCTCGACCACGGGTGACGCCGCGTGAGCAGCAGGGGCCAGCAGCAGTGACGCACTGGATGCGGCCAGGGTGGCCAGCCAGCGGCGGCGCTGCAAGGTCAGGGTCAGCAAGGTCATGACAGTCGTTCTCATTGGCAGTTGTTGTGGAGCTTCCACTTTTCTTCATGGCCCATGGCCTTGGCGAAATCGGGCACCTTGCAGCGCTCGGCTTCTGCGGCATCGACCGGCGGCGAGGCTGCGGCGGTTGCGACAGCGGGGACGACGGCCTTGGCGTAGGGGTCGTTGGCCACCACATGGCTGGTCCAGGCGCCGACCACGCCGACGAAGGCCAGCACCACGGCGGCATGGGCCCAGTTGCCGCCCGCCCCACGCGCAGGCTCGAATTCGCACACGCCGCCCGGGCACAACTGCGCCTGGTCCTTGTTGAACCAGTTGTAGACCTTGCAGCCGATGCAGATGCCGAAAGCCGTCTCGAAGAACAGCAGCACCAGGCAGGCCGCGCAGACGATCAGGTTGATCGGCCCGATGACGTGCTTGATCACCACCAGGTACAGCATCACCGCCGCGAGCACGAAGCCGATCGCCCACGCGAATCGCTTCTGCGGCGCGCCCACCCATTCGGGCTGCTGCTTGCGCACCATCCACTGCCCCAGGATCAGGCTGGGCGCGAACTTCGGGTTGACGAAGATGCGCAGCGTGAAGTCGATCAGGAACGCGACCACGAAGACCCGCGTCGGCTGGAAGTTGCCGATCAGCCAGGCGTTCATGAAGGAGACGATGGCGAAGAAGAAGACGATGCCGGCGGCGGCGCGAACGGCACGCTCGTTGAGCACCGGAACGGCAAAGCCTTCGAGGCGCTCGCCGAAGGAGAAGATGGCAGGCATGCTGGGTTCCCCCCGGGGTGTATTGACCTGCCAGCATTGAACCTGCAGAAGCTGGCTGCCAGTTTGCGGCGGCCGAGGGATTTGCATCGCCAGCTTGCGTCGGGGCCGCATGCAACACTGCGATACAAAACTCGCGGTGCCCGGGCACCGCGCTCGGCGACGTCGACTTTCACACTACGGCCATGGACCCGAACGACAGTATCCTGATCGTCGACGACGACCCCGAGATCCGCCAGTTGCTGGTGGACTATCTGGCGCGCAACGGCTTCGATGCCAAGCCGGCCGCCAGTGGCCGTGAGATGTGGCAGGTGCTGGACAAGCACGCCATCGACCTGGTGGTGCTGGACCTGATGCTGCCCGACACCGACGGCCTGGTGCTGTGCCGCGACCTGCGCGGCAAGTCCAACCTGCCGGTACTGATGCTGACCGCCCGGGGCGAAGAGACCGACCGCATCCTGGGCATCGAGATGGGTGCCGACGACTACCTGGTCAAGCCCTTCAGCCCACGCGAGCTGCTGGCACGCATCAAGGGCATCCTGCGGCGCACGCGTTCACTGCCGCCCAACCTGAAGCCGGACACCCAGCGTTGCCTGGCCTTCGCCGGCTGGAAGCTGGACACCGCCACCCGCGTACTGACTGGGGCCGATGGTGTCGCCACCCCGCTGTCGGGTGCCGAGTACCGGCTCTTGCGCATCCTGCTCGACCACCCCAACCGCGTGCTGAACCGTGATCAACTGGTCGAGCTGATCCACGGGCGCGAGGCCGAGCCCTACGACCGCGCCATCGACGTGCAGATCAGCCGGCTGCGCCAGCGCCTGCAGGACGCGGGGCGCGAGTCCGGGCTGATCAAGACCGTGCGTGGTGAAGGCTATGTGCTGGCCGCTGCCGTGGAGGGCTTGCCGTCATGCGACTGATGCTTGCCAAACTGCTGCCGCGCTCACTGTCGGGCCGCATGACCCTGATCCTGGTGCTCGGCCTGCTGGCCGCGCAATTCGCCAGCCTGCTGCTGCACCTGCAGGAGCGCGCCGCGATGCTGGCCGCGGGTCATGTGCATCCGGGCATGCCGGCGCTCGATGCGCTGCCGCTGCGCTTCATCTGGCACGTGTCGCTGACGCTCGCGGCGGTCATCATCGTGTCCTTGATCGCCGTGCGCTGGGCCACCAAGCCGCTGCAGCAGATGGCATCGGCGGCGACGGCGTTTGCGCACGACCTGGACGCCCCGGCATTGCCGGTGAGCGGCCCCACCGAGGTGCGCCGCGCGGCCGAAGCCTTCAACTTCATGCAGCAGCGCCTGCGCCAGCTGGTGGTGGAGCGCGGGCGCGCGCTGGCCGCCGTCTCGCACGACCTGCGCACGCCGCTCACGCGCATGCGGCTGCGCGCTGAACTGGTCGACGACCCCGTGCTACAGAGCAAACTGAATGCCGACATCGACGCCATGCAGGGCATGGTCAACAGCGTGCTGGCATACCTGCGAGGGCTGGAGGACGCCGAACCGATCCAGCCGATCAACATGGAAGCCCTGCTGTCGAGCATCGTCGAGGACGAGCAGGCGCTCGGGCGCCAGGTGAACCTGTCGGAAGCTGCACCCGGGCGCGCGGCGGCGCCCTACGCCGGCAAGCTGTCAGTCCTCAAACGGGCAGTCACCAACCTGATCGACAACGCGGTGGCACACGGCCAGAACGTTGCCGTGCGGATCGAGGACTCCGCGACCGCGCTGCGCGTGCTCATCGAGGATGACGGCCCGGGGATTCCGGCGGGCGACCTGGTCCGCGTCACCGAGCCCTTCGTTCGCCTGGACGCCTCGCGAAGTCTTGACACCGGTGGGGTGGGCCTGGGTCTGGCGATCGTGCGCGATGCAGCGGCGTACCACGGCGGGACCGTCGTCTTGGAGAACCGGGACAGTGGAGGGCTGCGCGCGATTCTGGAGTTGCCGCGTGCGAGGTGATCGCACTCTGTGGGCAGCGCAGGCTATGTAGCGGCGAACTTCACAGCCTCGTGCAAGCCAGTTCGACGCAGCCGCGAAAGTCAGGGGCGTCGGCAGCAGCAGCCTCGTCGCGCTGGCCAGGGTGTTGCAGACCCTCGTCGCCTGCCACGCGACCTATCGCACCCAGTCGGGTGCGCGTCCGTACCTGCCGGTACTGTGGTCGAGCTCAGGTCATGCACCCGTCAGGCGGCGCCACGCGGCCACGAGCGCTGCTGCGGCAATGTCGATGTCCTCGGGCTGGGTCACGCGCCCGACCGACAGCCGAACCGCGCCGCTCGCGCGTGCCGCACCGAACCCCATCGCGGCCAGCACACCGCTGACCGCGTCCTGCTCCGAGTGGCAGGCCGAGCCGACCGACGCGGCCACCGTGTCGGACACTGCCGCGAGCAGGGCGCGACCGCTGACGCCGGGGAACGAGACGTGCAAGGTGTTCGGCAACCGGCGTTCCGGATCGCCGTTGAGGCGAAGTGCGGGCACACCGGCCTCGAGTTGTGCGTGCAGCCGGTCGCGCAGCGAACGCAGCCGATCAGACAGGCCTGGCAGAGCCGCCGCGGCCAACGCGGCCGCAGCGCCCATCGCGACGATCAGGGCCGCGTTCTCGGTGCCAGGCCGCAGGCCATGCTCCTGGTCCGCGCCGTGGAGAATGGATCGGATGGGCGTCCCGGTGCGGATGTACAAGGCGCCGACGCCCTTCGGGGCACTGAACTTGTGCCCAGCGAGGGTCAAGAGGTCCACGCCGAGTGCGTCGACATTGACGGGCAGTTTGCCGACCGACTGCGCGGCGTCCGTGTGCAGCATGATGCCGCGCGGGCGCGTGATCTCGGCGATCTCTGCGATCGGCTGCAACGTGCCCACCTCGTTGTTGGCATGCATGACCGAAACCAGTGCCGTGTCGGGCCTCAAGGCGTTCGCCAGTTGGTCGGGGGAGATCCGGCCGAACGTGTCGACGGGCAGGACCGTCAGCGCCCACCCCTGATCGTGCAACTCAAGCGCTGGGGCCATCACCGCCGGATGTTCGACCGCACTGACCACCAAGTGGCGCTTCCCGGTCCCGAGCGCGTGTGCCACGCCCAGCAGCGCCAGGTTGTTCGCCTCGGTCGCGCAGCCGGTGAAGACGATGTCCCGCGCGTCTGCGCCAATGAGGTCGGCCACTTGGCCCCTGGCCGTGGCCACGGCCCGCGCGGCGCGCTGGCCGTAGGGGTGGGTGCTGGACGGGTTGCCGTACTCACCACGCAGCCACGGCAGCATCGCGTCCAGCACTTCCGGCGCAACCGGGGTGGTGGCGTTGTGGTCGAGGTAGATTGGATCGGTCATGGCTGCGGATCGTTGGCCGCCGCGCGCTCCTGCAGGGCAGCGAGGTAGGCGCGGATGCGCCTGGCGTTCACGCCCCGGTCGACACGACCCAGGCGTGACCGGGAACGTACATCCACCAGGGCGCCGCCTTCCGCTGCCTTGACCCTGACGATCACCTCGTCGGTGAAGCCGTACAGCAGGCTGCTGGTGGTTGCCTCGATCCGGCCCTCGGCAGGTACGCTGGCGACGATGGTCCAGCCCTTCGCCTGGGCCACCGACAAGGCCTGCGCGAACGCCTGTTCCGGCGTCAGACCGAGTTTCAACGATGTCAGATCGGGATAGGCTGCACGCTGCAGAGCGGCCGTCTTGGCGCCTGGGTAGTCGGTCGGGTTGGGCATGTCCCAGAACACCGGGGCATCGGCGGTGTCGGTGCTGATGTCGTTGATGGGCGGCGTGGTGCGGCTGGCAACTTCCCACTGCAGGGCCATCGCCAGCGGAAACAGTGCGATCAGCAGCCCGAGGATGGCCATGGCCCGTCCGCCCCGCGCCGCACGGGGACGGGTCTGGATCAGGCCGAACCCGGACAGGACGAGCGCGACACCGGCACCATAGGTCGCCCATTCGGAGGCCTGCAGGCCGCGCAAGAAGTGCCACCAGCCGAGCCGGTAGCCGATGCCGGAGGCGACGATGGTGGCCACCGCTGCCAGGCCGAGCAGCAAGCCCCACAGCGCGGGCATGGACAAGGGTTTGGGCCGCTTCGACATCGATTCGGTTTTCATCGCGCTGTGCATTTCAGGCGCCCACGACGGCCCATCCGTGGCCGCGCCAGGCGGTCATTCCGCCCCGGACGACCTGGACCTTGCTGAAGCCTGCTTCGGCGAGCAAGCGCGCTGCCTGCACCGAGCGCCGGTCGGTGCGGCAGATCAGGCGCACAGGTCGCTGCTTGCGATCCTCGAAGCGCGACAGCCGTCCGGGCAACTCTTTCAGCGGAACGTTCTGCGCTTGAGCGATGTGTCCCAGGTCGCCGCTGAACTCGGCCGGCGCGCGCACGTCCAGCAGCAGCACATCCTCGCCCGCGTCGAGTTCCCGCTTCAGGTCGAGCACCTCCAGCATTGGCTTTGCCCGCAGTTTGCGCACCAGCCTCGGCAACAGCGCCACGGCCGCCAGCAGCGACAGCGCGATGGTGACGTTGCGCACCAGGCCATCGGCACCCGACAGCGCTTCACGCCCGGCATGGCCGAGCCAGGAGTACGCGAAGGCGCCGGGCAGCATGAAGACCCAGGTGGCGAGCAGGTAGGTGATGAACGAGATGCGGGTCAGGCCCAGCGCGTAGTTCAGCAGGTTGAAGGGGAACAGCGGCACCAGCCGCACGAAGGCGACGAAGCGCCAGCCTTCGGACGCCACACCCTCGTTCAGCCGTTGCAGGCGCGGGCCTGCGCGACGCGCCACCCAGTCCGCGCCGAGGTGGCGGGCGATGAGGAAGGCCAGCGCGGCGCCCACGGTCGCACCGGTCAGGTTCCACAGCGTGCCCCAAAGCGGTCCGAACAAGGCACCGCCGGCCAGCGTGATGACGGCACCCGGCAGGAACAGCACGGTGGCCACCGCGTAGAGGCCCATGAACAGCAAGGGCCCCGCCGCGCCCGCACCTTCGACCCAAGTCTGCAGCGTTGCCGCATCGAAGCGTCCACGCTGCGTCAGCGCGACGCCGACGGCCGCCAGCAATACCAGGCCCAACACCCAGCGCAGTGCGGTCCGGTTCATCACGAGGCGCTCTCTCCGGACCCTTCACTCGACCAGTAGCGACGGTTGATCGCATAGCCGTCGACCTGGCCCTTGAACGGCATCAAAAGCATGCCGTCCAGGCGCGCCACCTCGTGTGGGTCGGTATGGCCGTGGATGCCGATCACGATGGCGTCATGCCCGGCGCGCGGTTGCGCACGATAGGTGCCGAACAGCCTGTCCCACCAGGGCAGGTTGAAACCGAAGTTGGAGTTGGTCTCGTCGTCTTCCACCGAGTGGTGCACGCGGTGCATGTCCGGCGTGACGACGAACCACCTCAGCACCCGGTCCACCCCGGCGGGCAGGCGGATGTTGCCGTGGTTGAACATCGCGGTGGCGTTGAGCAGCACCTCGAAGATCACCACGGCCAGCACCGGCGGCCCAAGCACGGTGATGGTGGCGAACTTGATCAGCATCGACAGTGCGATTTCGATCGGGTGGAAGCGTGCGCCGGTGGTCAGGTCATAGTCCAGGTCGGCGTGATGCACCTGGTGCAGCCGCCACAGCGCCGGCACGGCGTGCACCATCACATGCTGAAGCCAGATGACGAAGTCCATCGCGATCACCGCCACCGGCACGGCCAGCCAGAACGGCACCTCGAAGTGGTTTAGCAGGCCCCAGCCGTTGGCCACGCCGAACGCGGCCACGCCGACCGCCGCCAGCGGAAACATGAGCCGCAGCACGAGCGTGTTCAGCGCGACCAGGCCGAGGTTGCTGCCCCAGCGCAAGGCCTTGGACACCGTCAGCGCGCGGCGCGGTGCAGCCAACTCCCACAGCGCCACGATCGCGAAGACACCCACGAAGAAGCCCAGCCGGATGGCAGGTTCGTGGGCAAGGACGAATTGTTCGAGATCCATGGCTGTCTCCCCGGGTTCAGGTGCTGACGTGGCAGACAGGCTCTTTACCTTTCATACCAACGACCGTTAGAATGTACACCATGGACAACCGAACACTCAAGGACCTTCTGTACGAACAGGTCGCCCGTGTGGGCAAAGCCCTGGCCAGCCCGAAGCGGCTGGAGATGCTGGAGATGCTGGCGCAGGGTGAGAAAGCGGTCGAGACCGTGGCCGCCGAGGTCGGCATCGACGTCAAGCTCGCCAGTGCACACCTGAAGGCGTTGAAGGAAGCGAGACTGGTGCAGAGCCGCCGCGAGGGCAAGCGCATGGTCTACCGCCTGAGCGGCAAGGACGTGGCGCACCTCGGCGTGACGCTCCGCCAGGTGGCCGAGGAGCACCTGCTGGAACTGCGTCTGGCGCTGCAGCAGATGATGGCCGAGCCCGACCGGCTGGCCAGTGTCGGCCGCAAGGAACTGCTCGCACAGGCCAAGCGCGGCGACGTGCTCGTGCTCGACGTGCGCCCGCAGGAGGAGTTCGACACCGCCCACCTGCCCTACGCGCGATCGATGCCGCTACCCGAGTTGGCGCAACGTCTGGCCGAACTGCCGCGGGACGTCGAGATCGTCGCCTACTGCCGCGGCCCGTTCTGTCTGATGTCCGACGAGGCGGTGAAGCTGCTGCAGGCACGCGGCTTCCGCGCCCGCAAGACTTTCGATGGCGTCAGCGAATGGCAGGCCGCGGGCCTGCCGGTCCAACGTGCCTGAGACAAATCCCTGAACAACCCAGGAACCGTCATGGCCTCCACCCTGTTCATCCTCAACGACGCTCCTTATGGGAACGAACGCACCTACAACGCGCTCCGCTTGGCGGCCACGGTGGCGGGCAAGGACGACCAGCAGGTCCGGCTGTTCCTGATGGCCGACGCGGTGGCCTGCGCCAAGAGCGGCCAGAAGGTGCCCGAGGGCTACTACAACCTGCAGTTGATGCTCGGCAAGGTGCTGCGCAAGGGCGAGGTGGCGCTGTGTGGCACCTGCATGGACGCGCGCGGCCTGCGCGAGGACGAGGTCATCGAAGGCGCCCGTCGCAGCACCCTGGCCCAGCTGGCCGACTGGACCGTCGAAGCCGACAAGGTTCTCGTCTTCTAGACCATGAACGCCGCCGACATGGTTCCAGAGCTGGGTGTCATCGAGGGCTACTTCGGCAAGCCGTGGCGCCACGAGGATCGCAAGCGCGTGCTGACGCAGCTGCGCGAACTGGGCTACGCATGGTTCCACCACGCGCCGAAGGCGGACGCTTTCCTGCGGCGACGCTGGCGCGAGCCGCACCCGCCGGCCGCCTTCGCCGAACTGGCCGATCTGTCGGCGCATTGCCGCAACCTGGGCATGCGCTTCGGCATCGGGCTGAGCCCCTACGAGCTGTACCGCGAGGACACCGGTGCCGCAAAGGCGGACTTCGTCGCCAAGCTCCGGGCGCTCGACGAGATCGGCATCGACGAACTCGCGATCCTCTTCGACGACACACGCGGCGATGTGCCGGACCTGGCGGCACGGGAGGCCGAGATCGTGCATACCGCGCTGGCCACCACCCGCGCCAGCCGGGTCGTGATGTGTCCGACCTACTATTCCGACGACAGGATGCTGGATCTCGTCTTCGGTCAGCGCCCGTCGGGCTACCTCGACGAGCTCGGGCGCAGGCTCGATCCCCGTGTCGGTGTCTATTGGACGGGCGAAGAGATCTGCGCCCGCGAGTTCAGTCCCGGCCACCTCGCGCGCGTGGCCGAGTCGCTGCGGCGCAAACCGACGCTGTGGGACAACTACCCGGTCAACGACGGGCCGCAGATGTCGCGCTTCCTGCACCTGCGCGGCTTCACAGGGCGCCCGAGTGCGATCGGAACCCACCTGACGGCGCATGCCATCAACCCGGCAATGCAGCCGCAACTGAGCCTGATCCCCGCCGCCACGCTGGTAGCCAGCTACCGGGAAGGTCCGGCCTATGCCTACATGCGCGCCTTCCGCGCAGCCGCACGCGCCTTGGCGGGTGACGAACTCGCGCCGATGCTCGAAGAAGACCTGCACGCCCTGCAGGACCTGGGGCTCGATCGGCTGGGCGACGAACGCCAGCGTTTGCGCCAGCGCTACCTCGCCGTGAACCATCCCATGGCCGCCGAAGTGGTGCGCTGGCTGGACGGTGCCGACACGGTGGACAGTTGGGTCGAAGAGGCCTGATGGCCAAGCCCGACCGGCACGCATCAAAGAATCACAACCCCTGGAGACCTCCATGTTCCGACTTCGACTGGCACTGACCGTTGCGCTGGCCGCCGCGGCTTGTCTGCCCATGGCCGCGCAGGCCCAGGCCGACAAGGCCACCGTCAACGCGATCGAGGGCTACTTCGACTTCGTCGACGCCAACGCCGGCACGATCCTGCCCGAGCAGATTCCGGCCGAGGACTACAGGAAGTTCTTCGTGCTCGATGTGCGTGATGCGGGCCAGTTCGCCAAGGAGCATGTGCCCGGCGCCTCGAACATCGAATGGCGTCAAGTCTTTGCGCAACGCGCCAAGCTGCCCAAGGACAAGACCATCCTCGTCTACTGCAACACCAGTTCGTTTGCAGCACAGGTGGCGATGGCGCTGCGCATGGACGGCTTCGAGAACGTGCGCCTGTTGTACGGCGGCTTCAACGAGTGGAAGGCGCGTGGCGGCATGGATGCCTACGCGCGGGCGAGCAAGAAGAGCTGAAGGGTGAGTTGGCTGGCGCAGCCTTTGCACGTCCTGGCGCAGGATCCGCGGAACTCGACCGAGCAGTGGCTGCCTGATCCGCAGCAGGACCAGTCGTGAGTGCGGCCTTGCGCAGCGCTGCCGCGCCCTACGCCGGCGTCCGACCCGTCGTTGGCTTGGCCATCTCGCTGGCATTGCATGTGCTGGTCTTCGGACTGGCCTTCACGAACATCTCCGCGCTCACGGACAAGCGGGGCTCGCCGGCGCGCGAACAACAGGTCACGGTGCTGATCCTCCGGCCGCCTGAGCCGAAGAAGGCCTCGCCAGAGCCCGAGCCTCCCGTACGCGCCGTGGATACCTCGACCACGCCGCTTCCGCCCCTCCCGGTGCCGGAGGTCCGCGCGGTGGCCGAGCCGGTCCTGCTGCGCCAACCTGCATCCATGGCTGCACCACCGGCGCCCACGGCAGAAGAATGGGCCTTCGCCTCGACGTACAAGCTCAAGAACAGCAAGGGCTACCGCTACACCTGGGGTCAGCAGGTGCGCAGCATGATGGGCACGGCGGTCGAAGGCCCCGACCAGGGCATGGTCCGGTTCCGGATCGAGATCGCGCCCGATGGCCGCTTGACCCGACTCGACACGCTGTGGTCCACATCGGCTGTTGCCGAGCGACTGGCCCGCCAGGCCATCGACAGCATGCCGCAATGGCCGCCCACGCCGACCGGCAAGCCCGTGATCTTCGAGAAGACCATCTCCTTCTCGCCGTTCGCGTCGGACGACCCCCCGCTCTACAAGGACGACTGCGTGCCCGACCCGCCGGTGTTCAGCAATCCCTTTGCCTGGGACGGCAAGTCTGCCCGCGCGCAGGTCCAGGCCCAGCCGATCGAGAAGCCCGATCCTCAGGCGCTGGAGGATTGCCTCAAGCAGTTGCCGCAGGACTCGATCGAGGCAGAGAGCGCACGCGATCGCCGCCTGCTGGAGCAGTGGGACTTCGACAGACTCGGACGCTGAGCGACTGGCGCTGGTCATACTGCCGACCACAGCCACTGCTGCGAGCGCGATCATGAACGTGGAAGTCTTCGACGCCATCATCGTCGGTGCCGGCCAGGCCGGGCCGGCCATCGCCGCCCGCTGCAGCCGTGAAGGGCTGAAGACAGCCGTCATCGAGCGGCAACACTTCGGCGGCACCTGCGTCAACGTCGGTTGTGTGCCGACCAAGACGCTGGTGGCCAGTACGCGCGCCATCCGGCTTGCGCAGCGCGGCGCCGAGTTCGGCTTCGACGTGGCGGACCTGCGTGTGAACATGGCCCGTGTGACGGCGCGCAAGGACGCCATCGTCGCGAAGTCGCGCGAGGAGGTCGAGGCGCTGGATGCGCGGATTGAAGGGCACCGAGGTCATCGTCGGTAAATCACGTACGCATGCGGCATCGACCTCGGTAGGCGCACGTTGTGCACGCCCCGCTCGTAGCTGGGAACCTGGGCAATTCCGTCCCGGCCAGAAGGGCGTCGCGGCGCGAGATAAGGTCCCAAAGTGCCCGCGGGGACATCAGGGGCACCCGGTGGGCTGTTCGCCGCCCTTCCGACTCCACGACGACCCATCCGATGCGGGCGACGAGTTCCCCAGTTTCAGCCTCCAGCGCGACGCGCTGCGCCGACAACTCGATGACGTCCGACAGGTGAGTGCGCTTGGCTCGCCGTGTCTTCAGCTCGACCAACGTGATCAGCCCGTCGCGTCTGCGGTATGCGCGATCCACACGGGCCACCAACTGTCTGTCGCTACCGGTCCTGAAGGACCTCTCCGCGTAAGCGAGCGTGTGGTCCTTCAACTCCCTGGGCATCCACGCGTTCGCTTTTGCCGCGCGTCTGCGAACAACACGTGTCGCAGCCCAGGCCGCTATCACGCAGGCAACGCAAGCGGCGAGAAATGGCCAGAACTCAACCGCTGACATCGCTTGCATCCTGATCGGCGAGCAGACGACGGGTGGCGTACCAAACCAACGGCCTGATCGCCGCCCTCGCCGCGGACCGCGTCATCGGCCACCGCTCCATCGCGCGGCACACGGTCGGCGCCAGTTGGTAGTACACGAGAATCATGTGCCGTCCTGCACGCGTGGGTCGGAGGTACCGATCCCGAAAACGCCGCAAGACTTGCGTCTCTGGTCCTTCACCAAAGACATGCGTGGCGATGAAGCAGCGCCCCCTTCGCGCTGCTTCCGACGCACCTTCGGACGCGAACCGCCGATGCGCCCTCAGCCCGCGTTGCAGGGCTACCTTCTGCGCGGGTGTCGGCTGCTTTCCCTCGTGGTGTTCGAACACGACCAGCCGTTCGCAGACGCCCATCTGCGACAACGCTGACGCGCTGACCGCGCGCTTCGCCTTGCGCCGGCGCCGCATCAATCCTCCGCTCCACCGTTGCTGACCTCGAACGCCTGGCCTGTCTGGCGCGCCACTGCTGGATCCACGCCGACATGCGGCAGCGCCTTTGGCGCGGCCGCCATCGGCACCGCAACGGTCATGCCAGGAAGCCACTGCTGCGCCAGCAGGCCTTCATGGGCGAGGAACCGCAGCCGGTTGACGCGCTTGGGCCCCTTGTTGAATCGCATCAGGTCGTCGAACAGCCGTGGGTTGTCGTCGCGCGACAACTCGAAGAGCAGCCTGATGCTGTGATCCACCTTCGTGTCGACCGTGCTCATGCCCTGCCCCCTTCCGCCGCTACAACGCCTGCTCCCTGTGTGGCCGCGGCCACATAGTTGGAACCTGCGATCTGATAACCGCGCACGTTGGCGAACATCGGTTCCTTGACCTCCAGCACCTCATGCGATGCGAACGCCTGCTTGACCGCCTTGCGGAACAGGAACGCACCGCCGCCGACGAGGATCACGTTGCGCACGTCGTAGGCGGGCCCGATGCGCCGCATCATGGCCGCGACGGCCTGCCGGGCGATGCTCTCGACCATCGGCCTCATCCGCGAAAGCTGATAGGTCTTCTGGTACACGGTCAGCGCCTTGCCGGTCCGCAGCGCGCGGTCGATGCTGTCCAGGCTCGTATAGGCGGAACCGATCTCCACGCTCACGTCGTCCGCGATGAGGTTCAGGATGTCCGCCACCCCGCGGTCGACCGAATGGCTCCGCTTGTGCGACAGCCTCATACCGCGCGCCACCAACCAGTCGAAGGTGCGCGAGCCCGGGTCGACGACCAGGCTTTGTTCGTCCTGCATGGCGAGCACGCGGTCGTGCTGATCCGCATAGTCGATCAGCGCGCCGTGCGGCTGAGCCATGGCCAGCGCCTTGCGCACTTGGACCGTCTTGCCGCCTCCCAAGTCGTGCCTGCCGGTCATCAGCTTTTCGAGCGCGCCCTTGTCGGTGGCAAACGTCGCCACGGGCAGGCCGACCACCAGCAGGTCGATGTGTTCCACCTTCATCGAGCGCATCGCCCCGCGCGCCAGCGCCAGGTACTCGGGCGTGTCGATGTAGCGATGGTGGATCTGCGTTGCGCGGAATCCGTCGCCCGCCAGCACGACATCCGGCCCGACCTCGTAGAAGACGCCCTTGATCGGGATCGCAAACGTTCGCCGGCGTTCCGCGCCCAGCGATGCCGACGGGTCGCGCGTGCTGAGGCAGGCGAGTGACGGGAAGCTGGCGCAGCGGATGTCAGCGGCAGTCCCGCCCGTCGTGTACTTGGTGTAGCCGAAGCCAACGTCGATGGCTCGGACGATTGCATTCATGGAGTTGCTCCTACAGGACCTTTGAAGACTGTTCAGCATCGGACGACCGATGGCTGGCTCCCATGCGGAAGACCGTCGAACCGGGCGCGCTATCGCGATCAGGTCGCCCGCGGCGACGACTGCGGTGGAACGCAGCTCTCGCTCCACTCCCACCTCGCCGCAGCCGCAACGACGCCTCCGCAAGTCGCTCCACGGTCGCACCCGTCTCGGTCCCGTCAAGTGCCGCAGTCGCGCCTATGCCCCGCCAGACCGCTCCTTCCTGGTCCATCGGAGACAGAGGTAGGAGCAAGGCTTGTCAACCCCCCTCGCTCTGCAAGCCGACCTCGATCACGGCGCGCTTATCGGCACATTTCGAGCTTGAGGTCCGCGTCGCGCTGGCACATGATTGCGGAGCGTCAAGCCGGTAGCTTCCACACCGGGCTCAGTGCACAGTCGCCGCGTCGAAGGAAGCCCATCAGTCCGGTGACCACGGTCGCCGAGGGCCTCGAGCCCCGGTTCCACGCGGACCCGATCCGCCAAGTTCACCCACCAGCCGCCATGGCCCGCGAGGCCGTGGATTGCGGCGTGCCCACAGGCACCCGCCTCTTTTCCCCTGACGTTCCAGCATCACGCGCCGCGGCCGCCTCGAGCGACCGCGACCCACGGCCACCGGCGCGACCGGTATCCGCGGGACCTGCGTGAACGGACCGCCCACCGCGTTGGCTGCGGTGGTGCCTCTCGGTCCGGTTGAACGTCCGCGTGCGGCCCCTCGATGGGCCGACGTACGGGTGACGCCCGCACACCATGCCGCGCCCGCCCTCGGCCCCTGCCGAGCTGGCGTCGCGGTCCGCCTCGAGCGGACAGCCACGCGTGTACGCACCGTGTGCAAGGCGATCACTTTTACGAAGGCCTGGACGGTGCTGCCGTCCGAACTCTAGGCAACCGCGCGTGGGGACGCGCAACCGACTCGATGCCTGGCCCGGCACCTGTCGGTCTCTCAACGGGCCATCCCTTTCGATTCACCGGCACCCGGAGGTCGCCATGTCCCAAACTGATCCGCTCACCGTCGATCTCGACACCCTGCCGCTGCAGCCGCAGCGGTGCATGCACGTGCTCGCGCTGATCCTGCGCCGGCACAACTGGCAGCACGCCGTCAAGGCCAAGAACATCGGGCATCGCACCGCGCAGTCGCGCGGCCGGCTCTGTGTGTGGGTGTTCCGCTTCCTGCACCACAACTCGATCAAGGCCTTCAAGCTCGACCCGCGTTCGTTCAGCGGTCGCCATGCCGACTTCGTGCTGGCGCACTGGTGTGCCGAAGCCAAGGCCGGCCGCCTGGCGCCGGGCACGATCCCGACCTACTACTCGCACCTCAAGACCTTCACCCGCTGGATCGGCAAGCCCAAGCTGCTCAAGCCCATCCGGGCCTACTTCGACGACCCCGCGCTGTACCGCCGTAGCGGCATCACGACGGACGACAAGTCGTGGCGTGCACTGGGCATCGATGTCGCGTCGGTGATCCACGATGTCGAGGACTACGACGTGCACGCGGCGGCCAGCCTCTGGTTGATGCTCGCCTTCGGGCTGCGGTTCAAGGAGAGCCTGATGCTGCGTCCGCACGTCGACGTGGCGACAGCGCGCCAAGCCAGAGGCGATTCAGGATTGGATGGGGAGGACGGGAGCGGAGCGGTCCAGTACCTCGACACCCACCGCGGCACGAAAGGCGGGCGGCAGCGCTACGTGCCGATCGACGATGCCTTGTGCCGCCATGCCTTCACCTACGCGTGCCACGTCGCCAAAGGCACACAGGGCAGCGTCGGCGACCCGAACCTGACGCTGGTCCAGGCCCTGCGCCGGTTGCGCTACGTGATGGAGCGCTTCGGCATCACGAAGCGTGATCTGCGCGTGGTTCCGCATGGCCTGCGACACCAGTTCGCCGCAAGCCACTACACCGAGCTGACCGGCTCGCTGCCCCCGGTGTCCGGCGGCCAGGGAGTCGCCCCGAGCGCCGATAGCGCCGCGAGGCAACGCGTGTCCGCCCTGCTCGGCCATGGCCGGCCGCAGATCACAAACGCCTACTTAGGTCAGTCCGCGGTTATGCGCAGCAAGGCGCCAGCCGGCTCGACGCCCGAACTGCCCTCGCCCGCGATTGCCGAATCCGACGCCGCCACGGTGGCCGTCCCCTCCCCTTCCACGCTCTGAGGACACCATGAAGCCCTACAAGCTGCCCTTCAGCCTTCCGCCGGCGCAGCCGATGCCGTTCGACGCGGCTACGCCCGTCGCCCCCGATCTGTTCGACAAGCCCGCGCTGCCGGTCGTGCGATGCGAACCCTTGGCCCGCGTCTGGTCCAAGGCGCTGCGCGATGGCGTCGCGGCGGCGGTCACGCACGACCATGCCCTGTTCGAGCGGCTCCCTGGCCGTCACGATCCGGAGTCGCTGAACGGCATCTACACCGACTCACCGCTGGTAAGTCCCTGGACGCCCGCGAACCTGGCGCACCAGCTGCCGCCGATGGAGCGGGCGGGCGTCCGTGCCATGAGTCCCTCGTTGTTGTCGGCGCCGATTCAAATCTGAGCCACCGTGCCGACTCAATATTGAGCCAGGG
>CADEDE010000011.1 GCA_902825995.1 uncultured Burkholderiales bacterium | reverse complement strand
TCTTCAACTGGATCGCGACGATGTGGCGCGGCTCGATGACCTTCGAGACGCCGATGCTGTTCGCGGTCGGCTTCCTCTTCGTCTTCACGATGGGCGGCTTCACCGGCCTGATCCTGGCGATGGCGCCAGTCGACATCCAGTTGCAGGACACCTACTACGTCGTCGCGCACTTCCACTATGTGCTCGTCGCTGGCTCGCTGTATGGGCTTTTCTCCGGCTTCTACTACTGGTCGCCGAAGTGGACGGGCGTGATGTACAACGAATTCCGCGGCAAGCTGCACTTCTGGCTGTCATTGATCTTCTTCAACATCACCTTTTTCCCGATGCACTTCTTGGGTCTTGCTGGTATGCCACGCCGCTATGCTGACTACCCGATGCAGTTTGCCGACTTCAATGCGATCGCGTCGGTCGGCGCCTTCGGTTTCGGTTTGACGCAGGTGTTCTTCTTCTTCTTCGTCGTCGTGCCGGTGATGCGCGGCCAAGGCGAGAAGGCGCCACAAAAGCCCTGGGAAGGCGCCGAGGGCCTGGAGTGGGAAATCCCCTCGCCCGCACCTTTCCACACCTTTGAGGCGCCGCCCAAGCTCGACGTGACTGCCACGCGGGTGATCGGCTGACGCGATGCCCGTGACCGAACGGCAACACAAAGCCAACCGCCGCCTGGGCTGGACGCTGGCCGCGCTGGCGCTGGCGTTCGCGGGCAGCTTCGTGCTCAAGATCGTCTTGATCGGCGGTTGAACTAGGCATGAATGGCCCGCAGCCCAACAACCGAGCCTTGCAGCGCGACAACCGCGTGTTGCTGCGCAAGCTCGCCTTTATTGCCGTGCTGATGTTCGGCTTCGGCTACGCGCTGGTACCGCTGTACAGGGCGATCTGCGAGGCGCTGGGCATCAATGTGCTGTCCTTGTCGGAGCGCCAGGTTACCGGCGTCGGCAAACCGGCCAACAGCGGCAACACCCAGGTCGATCGCTCGCGCACGATCACCGTCGAGTTCGATGCCAACGCCCGCGGCCCGTTCGATTTCAAGCCTGCACAGCGCTCGCTGCAAGTGCATCCGGGTGAGCTGGCCACGGTGATGTACGAGTTTCGCAACGTGCAGAGCCGCACACTGGCGGCGCAGGCGATCCCCAGCTACGCCCCCAAGCAGGCCACCGCGCACTTCAATAAGCTCGAATGTTTTTGCTTCAATGAATACACCCTGGCACCGGGCCAAAGCAAGCAGTGGCCGGTGGTTTTTGTCATCGACCCAAAGCTGCCCAAGGACGTGAGCACGATCACGCTGTCCTACACCTTCTTCGAAGTCAAGGGCAAGCTGGCCGCCACGCTGCCGCAGGGGAACGCGCTGTGACCGATCAGCGCGTCTCGATCCTGCGCACATTCAAGGCCGTGGCCTGGTCGTTTTTCGGCGTACGCCAAGCCAGCGAGTACGAAAAAGATGTCCGCCAGCTCAATCCCGTGCATGTCGTCGCGGCCGGCGTCGTGGCCGCGGCGCTGTTCGTGCTGGCGCTGGTGATTTTGGTGCAATGGGTCGTGGGCAGCGGCGTGGCCGGCTGACGTGCGATGAGAACAATCGTTTTCTTGATCTAGGTTCGAGGAGAGCACACATCATGTCCGCAGCGACACATCATTCCGGGGCCGCGCCCTATTACTTCGTACCCGCGCCATCGCGCCACCCGGCGTTGACGGCGACGGCGCTGCTGCTGGTCATCTTCGGTGCCGGACAGTGGGTCAATGGCGCCGACTGGGCCAAATGGTTCGTGCTGTTCGGCTTGGCGATGTGGGCCGTGGTCCTGTTCCAGTGGTTCCGCGACGCCATCGGCGAGAGCGAAGGCGGCCGCTACGGCCAGCGTATCGACGCCTCGTTCCGCTGGAGCATGAGCTGGTTCATCTTCTCGGAGGTGATGTTTTTCGCCGCCTTCTTCGGCGCCTTGTACTGGGCCCGCGCCCATGCATTGCCGATGCTAGGCAACCTCGACCACCAGATCCTGTGGCCGGATTTCAAGGCGGTGTGGCCGAGCGCCGGGCCGGGCATCACCGCCTCACCGGCCGGTACTGTCGAGCCGTTCACGACCGTCGGCCCGTGGCCGCTGCCGACCGTCAACACCGCGCTGTTGCTGAGCTCGGGCGTGACGCTGACGATCGCCCACCACGCGCTGATCGCCGGCCAGCGCGGCAAGACGATCCTGTGGATGTGGATCACCGTGATCCTGGGCGCGACCTTCCTCGGCGTGCAGGCTTACGAGTATGCGCACGCTTACCGCGACCTGAATCTGAAGCTGTCCAGCGGCATCTTCGGCTCGACTTTTTTCATGCTCACCGGTTTTCACGGCTTTCACGTTTTTGTCGGCATGCTGATGTTGCTGTTCATCACGCTGCGCATCATGAAGGGCCACTTCACACCGCAGCGCCACTTCGGTTTCGAGGGCGCGGCCTGGTATTGGCACTTCGTCGATGTGGTCTGGCTGGGCCTGTATATCGTCGTTTATTGGATGTGATGCGGCGCTTTCACGCGCCCAAAACAAAGAGCGCCTCGCGGCGCTCTTTGTTTTGGGCGGTGCGCTGTCAGCGTCCGGTCGGGATGCCGCTCGGTGAAATCCAGCCCACTTTCCAGGCTACCAGGATGAATACGAAGAGGGCAATCGACAGCCCCACGCGCACGGCCAGGGCGCGCGCCATGCGCTTGTCACGCGCCGGGTTATCGTCAGACGACTTGCGCAGCATGAAAACGCCGGCGCTGGCCAAGGCGACCAGCACGCTGATCAAGGCCGCGACGATGATGAATTTCATGCTCGATTCTCGCACCCCGAGGTGGGCGTGCTGAGTGCCTGGCAGCGTCGCTGGCTGGTGGCGGTGGCCGCGCTCGCGATATCGTTACTGACGGCGCGGCTCGGTCTTTGGCAGCTCGACCGCGCGGCGCGCAAGCTCGCCGTGCAGGCTGCGATCGAAGCGCGCGCGCGGCTGCCGGTGATCGACCAGCTTGCAAGCTTGGCCGACAGCGCAGACGCCGCACCCGCGCAGCACCACCGCCTGCTGCGCTTGGCCGGGCGCTGGTCGGCGGCCCACACGGTCTATCTCGACAACCGGCCAATGAACGGCCGACCCGGCTTCTATGCCGTCACGCCGCTGCTGCTGGCCGATGGCAGCGCGCTGCTGGTGCAGCGCGGCTGGCTGCCGCGCGACTTCCAGGACCGCAGCCGCGTCGCCGACGTGCCCACGCCCGACGGCGACGTGAGCGTGTCAGGCCGCATTGCCCCGCCGCCGACTCGGCTGTATGAATTCAGCGCGGGCGAGGGTGGGCGCATCCGACAAAATCTCGACCTTGCCGTCTTTGCGCGTGAAACCGGGCTCAGGCTGCGGCCACTGTCGCTGTTGCTGGCCGAGTCGCCGGCCAGTGCTGGCGACGGCTTGCAGCGCGATTGGCCGGTGCCGTCTGCCGGCATGGCCAAGAACCGCGGCTACGCGGTCCAGTGGTTCGCCTTGTCGGCGCTGATACTTGTCCTCTATGTCTGGTTCCAACTTGTCCAACCCTACCGACGCCGCAACGCCCAAGGCTGAGCCCCTGCACCTGACGGTGCATGCGATGCCGCGCGCCGATATGGCCGGCGACGAAGCGCAGCGCCGCACCGCGCGCGGGCGCATCAAGATGCTGCTGGTGCTGTTGGCCTGCGCCGCGCCAGTAATCGCGTCGTACCTGACCTTCTATATCCTGCGCCCTGAGGGCCGCAGCAACTACGCCACGCTGATCGAGCCATCGAGAGCCATGCCGACCGAGCTGCCGCTGACCGACCTCGAGGGCCGCTCCGTCAGCGCGGCTTCCCTGCGGGGCCAGTGGCTGCTGGTCGTCGTCGGGCGCGGCGCCTGCGACAGCGATTGCGAGCAGCGCCTGTTCATGCAGCGCCAGTTGCGCGAGATGACCGGCCGCGAGCGCGATCGCATCGACAAGCTCTGGCTGGTGATCGACGACGCGTCGATCGCGCCCAAGCTGCGTGCGGCACTCGCTGCCGTGCCGGCCACGCAGGTGCTGCGCGTGCCACCGGCGGCCCTGCAGCAGTGGCTCGTGCCGGCGCCCGGTGAATCGCTCGAGTCGCATCTGTACGTCGTCGATCCGATGGGCCAGTGGATGATGCGCGCGCCGCTGCAGGCGCATCCGGAAAAGTTCAAGCGCGATATCGACAAGCTGCTGCGCGCTTCTTCATTCTGGGACCGACCTGGCAGATGAGTCCACCGCCGAAGCGGCTGCGCCGCTCCCCCTCGAGGGGGCCGAGGCCCGCGGCTCCAAGCCGACCTGCGTCGGCTTGGACGGGCCGAGGAATGGCCGCGTCTCGCGGCCATGCGGCCTGCAAGGCACGCTGGCGGACCGGCAGAGCCGGATCCGCGGCGGTCGCTTGGATAGGCCTTGCGTTTGATGCGTCGCGGGTGGCGCGCTGTGCCGTGGGCAACTGACATGAGTACCGACCTGATCGATCTGGCGCCGCTGGCGCACATGGCGCTGCTGGGCAGCGTTATCGCCCTCGGTCCCTTGGCCTGGCTTTGGCTGCGCCACCGCGGTGCGTCACCGACACGGCGCCTGCATGCGCTGACCTTGCTGACCCTGTTCCTGACCTTCGACCTGGTGCTGTTCGGCGCCTTTACGCGGCTGACCGACTCGGGCCTGGGCTGCCCCGATTGGCCGGGCTGCTACGGCAGCGCCAGCCCGCTCGGTGCGCGCGACGAGATCCACGCCGCACAGAGCGCGCAGCCGAGCGGGCCGGTCACGCAGGGCAAGGCCTGGGTCGAGATGCTGCACCGCTACGTGGCCACCGCAGTCGGCGTCTTGATCACCGTGATGGCCGCGATGAGCTGGTGGCTGCGGCGCCAGCCTGCGCACGCACCGTCGCCGTGGTGGGCTACGCTGACCTTGGCCTGGGTCGTCGCGCAGGGTGCCTTCGGGGCCCTGACGGTGACGATGAAACTCTACCCGGCCATCGTCACGCTGCACCTGCTCGGCGGGCTTGGGCTGCTGGCGCTGCTGGCGCTGCAGGACCAGGCTTTCGCGCCGCGCCCGATGCGGCTGTCGCGCGGCTTGCTCGCCGGCGTTTGGGTCGTTGCCGGCCTCATGCTGGCGCAGGTTGCTCTCGGCGGCTGGGTCAGCACCAACTATGCCGTGCTGGCTTGCGGCGACTTTCCCACCTGCCAGGGCCAGTGGTGGCCGGCGATGGATTTTCCCCACGCCTTCACGCTGCGCCGCGAACTGGGCGTGACCGCCGCGGGCGCCTACCTGCCGTTCGCGGCCTTGACGGCGATCCATGTCGCACACCGTATGGTGGCTGTCGTCGTGCTGGTCGCGCTGGCGCTGCTGACCTGGCGCCTGCATGGATCGGGCGATGCCGGACCGCGCCGCTATGCCGTCGGGCTGGCGCTGCTCGGGCTGTGGCAGTTGGCGAGCGGCTTGTCCAACGTCGTGCTCGGCTGGCCGATGGTGGCCGCCGTGGCGCATACCGGTGGCGCGGCGGTGCTGACTATGGCGTTGGCTTCGCTGCTCGCACGGGCTCACCTGCGCGTCGCGGCGTCAGCGCAGCGCGTGCAAGTGCTGGGCGTATAAGAGAATCGGCAGCTTGCATACGATGTCATCGCCCCCCACCTCCACCGCGTCTCAAAATGCCGACGCGCCGCGATCCGGCGTATCGCGCGCGCGCCAGTTCTACGCCTTGACCAAGCCGCGCGTGGTGCAGTTGATCGTTTTCTGCGCCGTCATCGGCATGCTGCTGGCCGCGCCAAACTGGCCTGAGTGGCGCCTGCTCGTGCCGGCGACCATCGGCATCTGGCTGGTGGCCGCAGCCGCGGCGGCGTTCAACTGCCTGGTCGAGCAGCGCATCGACGCCAAGATGACGCGCACCGCGTGGCGGCCGACCGCCAAGGGCGAGCTGAGCAAGGCCCACACGCTGCTCTTTTCGGTGCTGTTGTGTGGCGCCGGCAGCGCGCTGCTGTATTGGCTGGTGAACCCGCTGACGATGGCGCTGACTTTCGCCACCTTCGTCGGCTATGCCGTCATCTACACCGTGGTGCTGAAACCGGCCACGCCGCAGAATATCGTCATTGGCGGCGCCTCGGGCGCGATGCCGCCGTTGCTGGGTTGGGCCGCGATGCGCGGCGATATCGGCGCCGAAGCCTGGCTGCTGGTGCTGATTATTTTTCTGTGGACGCCGCCGCACTTCTGGGCCCTGGCCCTGTACCGCAGCGAAGACTACGCCCGCGCTGGCCTGCCGATGCTTCCGGTGACGCATGGCAATGAATATACGCGACTGCAGATCCTGCTCTATACCTTGGTGCTCTTCGCGGCCACGCTGCTGCCCTATGTGCATGGCATGAGCGGTCCGATCTACCTCGGCGCTGCGCTGCTGCTCGGCGCGGGGTTTATCGCGCTGGCCTGGCAGCTCTGGCGCCGCTACAGCGAAGCGCTGGCACGCCAGACCTTTCGTTTTTCGATCTGGCACCTGTCGCTGTTGTTTGCGGCGCTGCTGCTCGACCATTACCTCTCGCCCTGGATATTCTCCCGATGACGAAACTGAATCGACGTCTCGCACTTTTCGCCATTGCCGCGCTGGCGGCCTGCAGCGCCGAGAAACCGGCCTTCAAGGGCATCGATATCACCGGTGCCGAATACGCCCGCCAGCTGACGCTGCCCGACGCCAGCGGCAAGCCGCGCACGCTGGCCGACTTCAAGGGCAAGGTGACGGTGGTGTTCTTCGGCTTCACGCAATGCCCCGACGTGTGCCCGACCGCGCTGGCCGAGTTGGCCGAGGTCAAGCAAAAGCTGGGGCCCGACGGTGACAAATTGCAGCCCGTCTTCGTGACCGTCGATCCCGAGCGCGATACGCCCGCGGTCATCGGCGCTTACGTGGCCGGCTTCGGCCGCGATTTCGTGGCTCTGCGCGGCTCGCTGGAGCAAACCAGGGCGACGGCCAAGGAGTTCAAGGTTTTCTTCGCCAAGGTGCCGGGCAAGACCGAAGGCAGTTACACCATCGACCACACGGCCGGCTCCTTTGTCTTCGACGCGCAAGGCCGCGTGCGGCTCTTCATCCGCCACGGCGGTGGTGCCGAGGCCCTGGCCAGCGATATCAAGCTGCTGCTGGCGGGCGCGTAGGCCGCGCGCCCTTCAGCGCGCTTCTTGCAGTGCGCCGCGCATCTTCTTCATCGCCGCCGCTTCGATCTGGCGGATGCGTTCGGCGCTGACGCCGTATTCGGCCGCCAGCTCGTGCAGGGTCATGCCGCCCGAACTGTCGTCGTTGACCTTCAGCCAACGCTCCTCGACGATGCGCCGGCTGCGTGCGTCGAGCACTTCGAGCGCGCGGCCGATGCCGTCGCCCGACAAGGCATCGCGGTGGCGCGCTTCGAGCACGCGCGTGGGCTCGCTGGCCTCATCGGCCAGGAAGGCGATCGGGGCGTAGCTCTCTTCGCCGTCGCTGTCGGTCTGCGGCTCGAGCGCCACATCGCCGCCGGACATGCGCATTTCCATCTCCAGCACTTCTTCGCGCTTGACATTGAGCGCGTGCGCGACCGTATCGACCTCGCTCGGGCTCAGCGTGCCGCGGTGGGTATCGCCCTCGGCCGCAGCGGCCTTCAGACCCTGCTTCATCGAGCGCAGGTTGAAGAACAGCTTGCGCTGGGCTTTGGTCGTGGCCACCTTGACCATGCGCCAGTTTTTCAGGATGTACTCATGGATTTCGGCGCGGATCCAGTGCAGGGCATAGCTCACCAGGCGCACGCCTTGTTCCGGGTCGAAGCGCTTGACGGCCTTCATCAGGCCGACATTGCCTTCCTGGATCAGATCCCCCTGCGGCAAGCCGTAGCCCAGGTACTGGCGCGAAACCGAGACCACCAGGCGCAGATGCGACAACACCATGCGGCCAGCGGCTTCGAGGTCGCCGCTCTGGCGCAGGCGGCGTGCCAAATCGGCCTCTTCCTGCGGCGTCAGCAGCGGAATCCGATGCGCCGCCGAAATGTAGGCCTCGAGGTTGCCGATCGGCGGCACCAACGCCCAAGGATTGCGCAGGGTCAGTCCGGAGGAAGCGACAGGTATGGCAGTGGCATTCATAGCTTTTGGACGGGCTCGGTGAGCTGGAGTTCCGAAATATTAGCACTCTCATGGCAAGAGTGCTGACAACAGTGTCCCCCAAGGCTCACTGACAGAGTGTAACGATCTGGCCTTATATTTTAAGATAGTATGTACAAACTTATCCGAACAGGGTGTCGAGCTGTTCAAGCGCCTCGTCCAAGGCGGCCAGGAACTGCGGCACATTGACCGGCTTGGTCAGGTAATGCGTGGCGCCGGCGGCAATGGCCTCGGCGATGCGAGCCTCGGTGGCGTCGGCCGAGACAACCATCACCGGAATGTCGGCGGTTTCGGGGTCGGCCTGCAAATGGCGCAGCAGCTCGAGCCCGTCGATATCGGGCAGGTGCATGTCGAGCAGGATCAAGCTCGGCCGCCGTTGGCGGATCGCCGACAGGCCGTCCAGGCCCAGCGCCGAGATCTCGAGCTTGACCTGCGGACGCAGCGCCAGGATGCCGCGCATGACTTCGGCATTGGTCTCGTTGTCTTCGACGTACTGCACGACGCGCTGGCGGTAATGGGCGGCGGGCAGCGCCTGTTCGTTGTCGTCGTCTTGGCTCGCCCTCGGCAGCGGTGCGGCTGCACGCGGCAGCTCGAGGGTGAAGGTCGAGCCGGTGCCGGGGCTGCTTTGGGCATACAGCGTGCCGGCCATCAGTTCGGCCAGGCGCAGGCTGATGACCAGGCCGATACCGGTGCCTTCGACGGGCCCGCCCTCGCGGCCGAGGCGGTTGAAGGGCTGGAACAACTGCGCCAGTTGCGCCGAGCTCATGCCCGCGCCGGTGTCGCTGATTTCGACCGCCACGCGAGCGTCGTCGGCCAGGCGGCTGGCGATGCTCACCTGGCCGCCATCGACGTTGTATTTGATGGCGTTGGACAGCAGGTTGGTCAGGATCTGCTTCACGCGCGTGGCATCGCCGACCGCGCTGCGGGCGCGATCGGCCAAACGAACGTCGATGCGCACGCCGCGTTTTTCGGCGTTGTGCTCGAGCAGCGCCACCGAGGCGGCCACCAGTTCGGCCAGATCCAGCGTGCGCGGGTCGAGCTCGATGTGGCCGGACTCGATGCGCGCCAGATCCAGCGTATCGTTGATCATGTGCAGCAGGTGCCAGCCGGCGTGGCGGATCTGCCCGGTCCACTCCATCTGGTGTGGCGCCAGCGGCTGGCGGCGGTCGAGTTCGAGCAACTGCGAGAACCCGAGCATCGCGTTCAGCGGCGTGCGCAGCTCATGGCTCATGCGCGACAGGAACTCGCTCTTGGCTTTGTTCGCCGCTTCGGCGCCGCGCTGCGCACGCTGCGCTTCTTCCAGGGCCAGGTGTTCGGTGATGTCTTCGACCACCCAGACCATGCGCTGGGCCTCGCCCTGCGCGTCGCGCAGCACGCTGACGCCGACCTGGGTCCACAAGGTGCGGCCGTCGGCAGTCAGGCAGCGCAGGCGCCAGCGCGCCATCGGCACATCGCCGGCCAGCAGGCGCTGGCGCGCATCGGCCTCGGCCTGGCGGTCGTCGAGGTGCAGCCAATCGGCGATGTGGCTGCCGTCGAGCCGGCCGTCGAGCCGGTCGAGCATTTCGCGCAGCTTCGGGTTGGCCTCGCGAATGCGCCCACAGGTGTCGGTGTAGGCCACGCCGATCGGCACATGGTCGAGGATATTGCGCAGCCGTTGCTGGCTTTCGCTCAAGGCCGTGGTGGTGCGCTGGCGCTCGGCTATTTCGGCCTGCAGTTCGCTGCTGCGCTGCTGCAGCTCGGCCGTGCGCTGCGCCACGGCCGCCTCGATGCGTTGCGCGCGGCCGGTGACGATCAGCAGCAGCGTGCCGAGCAGCGCCGCCCCCAGCAACCCGACCAAGGCAAAGGGCCAGGTCGCGCCCGCGCTCGGCGCCAGCGCTGCGGTCGAATAGACACGCAGATCCCATTGCCGGCCGGCGATCGCGATCGGCACCACACGCAAGGGTGTGAACGGGCTCAATTGGTCGCAACCCGGCGGGCCAGCCAGGATTCGCGTTGCGGCAGAGGCATCGTTGTCGAGAAGGCACAGGTGCAGCGAGGACAAGCGCGTGGCCGAAGTGCTGCGCAGCAGCTCATCGAGTTGCAAGGCGGCGAAGACCAGCCCGTGCTGTGCCGGTACGCGATCGGCGGCCGTGGTGGGCTGGCCTTGGTAAACCGCCTGGTACAGCACCACACCGGTACCGCCCTGGGTCAGCTTGAAGCCGGCGCTGGCCACCGGCGCGCCGCTGCGCGCCGCCTGGGCGATGGCGGCGCGCCCGCTGGCAATCGACTGCACATTCACACCCAGGGCCTGTGCGTTGCCTTGCAGCGGTTCGATGAAGCGGATCACCTGGGCATCGCCATCGCCGACCACAGGAACGCCGGCGTCACGGCGATCGAAGACGCGAAAGCCGGGCTGACCACGGGCCTGCTCGCGGGCCTCGAAGGCGGCGATATCGGGGCGCGCCACCCGCTCGTTCCAGCCCAGGGCGCGCAAGCCGCCGCGATCGACCAGCCAGGGTGCGCTGGCGCGCCGAAAGGCATCGCGATCGGGAACCCCGGTTTCGCTGACCAGGCCGCGCATCGCTTCGAGCGCGTGCAAGGGTTGCAGCAAGCGCGCCTGCACTGCGTTGGCCGCAGCCTCGGCCTCGCGCTCGAAGGCCTGGCGTTGGCGTTGTGCGTCGAGCTGAATTACCTGGCGAATGCCCAGGCCCATCAACAGCGTGACCATCAGCAGCGGCAGCGCCACCGGTCCGCGGCGTGGCGCCCATTCTTCACGCGGCTGGCCGATCAGGGTTAGCGTCAGCGGCGCGAAGATCAGCACGCCCAGCGTATCGCCGACCCACCAGGCCGCCCAATGCGGCAGGGCCTGGGCGGCGCTCACGATGCCGGCGGCCCAGAGCGCCGCCAGGCCGACGCTGGCACTGATGCAACTGGCGAGAAAAGCGCCCAGGGTGAAGAAGCGCCACAACTGCAAGGGCTCGGCCAGCAACAAGGGCCGGCCGACGAAGCGCCTGATCAGCGCCGCGCCGACCCCAGCCTGCAGCGCGGCCCCGAGGCCGATGACCGCGGATACCACCCCATTCGTCATGCCCACGGGCGCCATCGATGCGGCGTGCCACAGGTTGGCTCCGGCCGAGCCCAGCAGCACCGCCGGCAAGGCCGCGCGGCCCCAGACCAGGGTCGCGACCAGGCCGATCCCGGCCGCCGGGAACAGCGGCGAAGCGATGCCTGGCGGAATGGTCAGCAACAGCGACAGCCGCGCCGCCAGCAGATAGGCCGCCAGCGTGATCGCGAACGCCTGCCAGGGGCGCGGCGCTGCCAGCAGGCGGTCGGCGGCAAAGGCCATGCGCAAGCGCCTTGCGCGAGGCTAGACGTTGAACAGGAAGTTCAACACATCGCCATCCTTGACCACGTACTCCTTGCCTTCGCTGCGCATCTTGCCGTGGTCCTTGGCGCCTTGTTCGCCCTTGTTCGCGATGAAATCATCGAAGGCGATGGTCTGCGCGCGGATGAAGCCGCGCTCGAAATCGGTGTGGATCACGCCCGCGGCCTGCGGCGCGGTATCGCCGATGTGGATCGTCCAGGCGCGCACTTCCTTGACGCCGGCGGTGAAATAGGTCTGCAGGCCCAGCAGCTTGAAGGCGGCGCGGACCAGGCGCGCCAGTCCGGGCTCGGTCTGGCCCATTTCGGCCAGGAACAGCGCGCGGTCCTCGTC
This sequence comes from uncultured Burkholderiales bacterium, assembly GCA_902825995.1. Taxonomy (GTDB): domain Bacteria; phylum Pseudomonadota; class Gammaproteobacteria; order Burkholderiales; family Burkholderiaceae_C; genus CADEEN01. Next base: position 36,314 of record CADEDE010000011.1, on the reverse strand, counting down.
GCCCATATCGGCGAGTTCGGCCTCGGTCTTGGCGCAGATCGCCACCACCGGCGCATTCTGCTTGGCCGCGACTTCGCGCAGCCGCTCCAGGTAGGGGTTGGCGTCGAAGCCGTCCTCGGCCACGTTGCCGACGAACATCGCTGGCTTGGCGGTGATCAGGCACATCGGCTTCAGGACCGCGCGCTCTTCCTTGCTGAAATCGATGCCGCGCACCGGCAGGCCCTGGTCGAGCGCGGCTTCGCATTTGCGCAAGACATCGACCAGGCGCTGCGCTTCCTTGTCGCCGCCGGCCTTGGCCGCCTTGGTACAGCGGATCAGGCTCTTTTCGACCGTGGCCAGATCGGCCAGACACAGCTCGGTCTGGATGACTTCGATATCGGCGACCGGATCGATCTTGCCCGCCACATGGATCACATTCTCGTCATCGAAACAGCGCACCACATTGACGATGGCGTCGGTTTCGCGGATGTGCGACAGGAACTGGTTGCCCAGGCCTTCGCCCTGGCTCGCACCGGCCACCAGGCCGGCGATATCGACGAATTCGACGATGGCCGGTACCACGCGCTCGGGCTTGACGATGGCGGCGAGTTGCGCCAGCCGCGGATCCGGCAGCTCGACCACGCCGACATTCGGTTCGATGGTGCAGAAGGGGTAGTTCTCGGCCGCGATGCCGGCTTTGGTCAGGGCGTTGAAGAGAGTCGATTTGCCGACATTGGGCAGGCCGACGATGCCGCATTGCAGGCTCATGGGTCTCTCTCGGGAAGCGGGCCGTGGATTGTAGGGGGTCGGGATCGGCGAAGCGTCAACGACCGCGACCGCGACCGCGAGCCGTTGCCAGGTTGGTGCCTGGTCAGAAATTCAGGCTGGCGCGCACACGCGCACCGACGCGCAGCCGGTGTTCGACGCCCGAGACCACGATCGCATTCATGCCGAAGGCCAGCGCCCCCTTGATGCGCGGCTCGGCACGGTAGGCGGCGAGCGTATCGGTGACGGCGTGGCCCTGTGCGGCCGTGGCCGGATCGACATCGGGAATCGTGCAGCGGGCGCAGGGTTTGACCAGCTTCAACAGCACCGGGCCGTCGGGCGATTCGATCGTCAGCTCGTCGATGAAATCCTCGCCGTGCGCATCGGGCAATCCGTCGAGCACGAGGTTGGGCCGAAAACGCTGCATCGAGACCGCGTCGTGGCCGGCGGCCAGCAGGCGGCGGTTCAGCTCGGCCAGCGACGCGGTGGAGACGACCAGCAGCGGAAAGGCGTCGGCGAAGGCGGCCTCGGCCTCGAATTCGCCGGTCCACGCCTTGTCGCACAGGCGCCGACCGGCGGGGTCGAAGCGCGCCAGACGCACCCGCTGGCCGAGAAAATCGCTGAACCACTGCGCGGCCAGGTCGCCCATGTCGTAGGCCGCCACCGTGTCGTTCCAGACCTTGACGCGGCAGGCGGCCTCGACTGTGTCGAGCTGCAGGTGCAGGGCCAGCATGCCGGGCGCGCGCAGCACGACATCGCTGGCGCGCAGGGTCGGCTCGATCAGCGCCATGCGCGGCAATGCGCGCTGGCTGACGAACTCGCCGTTGGCATCGACCACCATCCAGGCGCGGTCGAACTCAAAGCCGGTCTCGATCAGCAGCGCCTCATCGACCGCTATGCCGGCGCAGGACTTGACCGGGTGCACATACAGGCCGGAGAGCAGCAGATCGTCGTCTTGCGCCGGGAGGGCGGCGCTGCTCATTTGAAGAATCCCTTGAGTTTTTCTTTGAGCTTGTCCTTGGGCGTGGCGGGGGCCGATGCCGTGCCGTCCGGGGCGGGTGCGATGCCGAGTTTCGCCCCCAACTTCTCGCTCAGCTTTTCCTTGAGCTTGTTCTCGACCGCCGCCGCCGCCACACCCGACCATTGGATCTTCCAGTCGATGGCCTCGAACGGGCCGCTCAGATGCACCGGCACCGTCACGCCGCGCAGCGCGGCCAATTCGCCGGCGTCCTGGCCGGCGGCGGCAGGGATCACGCTGGCGCGTGCGGTGTAGTCGATGCTGCCGCGGCCGATGTCGAAGCGGCCGGCGCCGCCGATGCGCAGGAAAGGGCTCTTCACATCGAGGTCGTCGCTTTGCGCGACGCCGTTGGCAATGCGTGCGCTGGCGCTCAACTCGGAGAAATCGGTCTTCTCGGTTGCGCGCGCCTTGGCCACCGCGTCCTGCTTCATCGACAGCGCGGCCCTGGCCTGGCGCAGCGTGCGCGCCAGGTTGATGCCCTTGACGGCGCCGTCACGCAGCTGCAACGCGGCCGTGCCGGCCAGGTTGGCGCGCAGGGCGCCGAGGCTGGCGCCGCTTGTATTCAGATCGGCCGTGACGCGGCCGCTGCCTTCGAGCAAATCCTTGCCGGACACGTCCTTGAGCAGGGCGTTGACATTGACGCCGCTGGCGGCGAGCTTGACGGCGATGCGCTGGCTGCGCGCATCGGCGCTGCCGCTGCCGTCGAGGCTGCCGCCCCAGGCGCGTCCGGCCAGGCGGGCAATGCGCAGCAGGCCGTTGTCGAGCGTGGCGTCGATCGTCGCATCAGCCACCTTGTACTGGCGCAAGGCCAGCGCACCGGCGCTGAACGAGAACTGGCCATTGACCGCGCGCAGCCCATCGAGCGGCACCACCGCGTCGGCCGGTGCCGTCGCGGTGGGCGTTGCCTTGTCAGGGCCGAGCAGCTTGTTCAGGTCGAGGTTGTCGAAGCGCGCGCTGGCCTTGATGTGGGGAACCGCACCACCCAAGGCAGCGCTGCCGTGGCTCTCGAAACGGTTGCTGTTGAGCCCACCGGCCAGCGTCCATTGCGCGCCCTTGGCGTCGATGCCGGCGTTGCCGCGCAGGGCAAGCTGCAGCGGCTGCAGGCCCGGCTCGGCAATCGTCGCCGCGACGTCCAGGCGCTCGAATGCGACCGCGCCGCGGTCCATGCGCAGCAGCACGTCGGCCTTGGCCGTGCCGTCGATCTTGCGCGGCCCGGCGTTGCCGGCCAGCGTGAGCGTCATGCCCGGCAGGCGCAGTGCTTCGAAGTTGCCGCTCGGGGCGCCCGAGCGCAAAGTGCCGGCGAGTAGCGTGGGCCCGCCGAGCTGGTAGCGGCCGGTCAGGGCACTGCCTTTGATCTGCTGCGCCGTCACTGCCAACTGCGGCCAGTCCAGCGCCAGCTCGAAGGAGTTGGTGCCTTGCTTGCCGGCGAATTTACCCAAGACAGCCAGCTTCAGACTATCGAGTTCGAGCTGCTGCCCGCTCGAGTCGAAGAACAGCTTTTTCACGTCCAGCGCCAGCGACGCGCCCTTGACGCCGGCCGCATCGCCTTGCACGTCGAGCTTGAGGCGGCTCAGAGTGAGCGCGTTCTTGTCGAGATCGAGTTTCAGGGTCGTGCCGCCGTCCAGCGTGAGCTTCAGCGGCTGCGGCTGGCTCAGGTTGACGCTGGCGCGCAGCGTCACCGGCGTTTCGGCCTGGTTGGCCAGGCGCCCCGACGTGAAGGACTGCAACGTGATGTCGCCGGCCAGCTTCGCGAGATCGTCGCGAATGCGCAGTTGCACATCGTCGAGTTGCACCGCGCTGATATCGAAGCGCAGGGGCGGGCCGCTCGGTGCGCTCGTGTCGCCGGCCACCAGGTCGTCGATATTGCGCACGCCCTTGGCGTCGCGGCGGTAGATCGCGCGCACGCCCTTGGCGCTGACGCGGTCGATGACCAGCTGCTTGCTCAACAGCGGCCAGACCTGCACTGCCAGCGAGGCTTCATCGACCGACGCAAATTCACTGCCGCGTGCCCGCTCGGGCTCCGACAGGCGCAGTTTCGACACCTTGAGCGCCAGCCGCGGAAAGACCGACAGCTCGATCGGCCCGTCGATGGCCAGCGTGCGCTGGCGCTGGTTTTTCATCCAGTCGATGGCCAGGCCCTTGTAGCGGTTGGCGTCGAAGGTGGCGACGAACACGCCCGCGGCGACCGCGAGCAGCAACAGCAGGGCGCCCAGGGCCAGGGCGGTGCGGCGAATCCAGGGCTTATTCATGGTGCGATTCTCGCCGCCCGCGAAAACTAGAATGCAAGCCGATGAAACCCTTCGCGATCCAGGTTCACGGCAGCGGCATCGTCGGCATGGCCGCGGCGTTGGCCCTGTCGCGGCAAGGCTTGACGGTGGCCATGACGCCGCCTGCTGCAGCGCGCGAGGCGGATCTGCGCGCCTATGCGCTCAACGCGGCCTCGGTCGCGCTGCTCGATTCGCTGAAGGTCTGGTCTGCCTTGCCCGCCGATGCGCGCACCCCTGTCTATGACATGCGCATCGAGGGCGACGCCGGCATGGCCAGCGCGCTGCGCTTTTCGGCCTGGCAACAGCAGGTGCGCGAACTGGCCTGGATCGTCGATGCCGCCGCGCTCGAAGCCGGCTTGGCCGCCGCGCTGCGCTACGCGTCGCATGTCGAGTTCACGGCCGAGCCGGTGCCGGCCGGCTTGCAGGTGGTGGCCGAAGGCAAGGCTTCGGCGACACGCGAGCTGCTCGGTGTGGTCTTCGAGCGCCACGACTATGGCCAGCGCGCGATCGCCGCGCGGCTGGTCGCCAGCGAGCCGCACCAGGGGCTGGCGCGGCAATGGTTTCGTGCGCCCGATATCTTGGCGCTGTTGCCGCTCGATCGCCCGCAGCCCGGGCACGGACTGGCCCTGGTCTGGTCGCTGCCGTCCGAGCGTGCCGCCGCGCTGCTGGCGCTGGACGAGCGTGCCTTCGAGGCCGAGCTGATGCAAGCCACGCACAGCGCGGCGGGCGAACTGCGCCTGGCCAGCGCACGCGCCGCGTGGCCGTTGGCACTGGCGCGCGCCGAGCGCGTCTGCGGGCCGGGCTGGGTGCTGGTGGGCGACGCCGCGCACCTGATGCACCCGCTGGCCGGCCAGGGCCTGAACCTGGGCCTGGCCGATGTGGCCACGCTGGCGCGCGTGATGGCCGAACGTGAACCCTGGCGCAGCCTGGGTGACATTCGCCTGCTCGAACGCCATGCCTGCGAGCGCGAGACGCCCACGCGTGCGATGCTCGGGGTGACCGACGCGCTCTTGCAGCTTTTTTCACACCCGTCACCCTGGGCCAAGGAACTTCGCAACCGCGGCCTGGGTCTGGTCAACGCGGCCACGCCGCTCAAACGCTGGTTCACCGGCCGCGCGCTTGGTCTTTGAATTCGGAGCCCTGTATGACGATCCGCTCGCTGTCCCTTTTTGCCCTGGCCCTGAGCGCTACGCTGGCCTGGCCGGTGCTGGCCCAGGAGGCACAGATCCGCAAGAACCTGGCCGAGCGCCTGCCCGATTTCCCGAAGATCGACGAGCTCAGCAAGACGCCGATCCCGGGCCTGTGGGAGCTGCGCATCGGCAACGAGCTGCTCTATACCGACGAGCAGGGCAACCATGTGATCCAGGGCACGCTGTTCGATACCCGGGCCAAGGTCAACCTGACCGAGAGGCGCATCGAGAAGCTGACCGCCATCGATTTCGACCAGTTGCCGCTCAAGGATGCGATGCTTGTCAAGCAGGGCAGTGGCGCGCGCAAGCTGGCGGTCTTTGGCGACCCGAACTGTGGCTACTGCAAGCGCTTTGAGCGCGACTTGCTGGCGGTGAAAGACGTGACGATCTACACTTTTCTTTACCCCGTGCTGGGGCCCGATTCGAACGACAAGGCGCGCTCGATCTGGTGCTCCAAGGACGCGATGAAAACCTGGCGCGCCTGGATGATCGACGGCGTGACGCCGCCCAAGGCAATGGGCGCCTGCGATACCGCAGCGATCGAGCGCAACAGCGCCTTCGGCCGCAAATACCGCATCAACGGCACCCCGGCGATCCTGTTCGAAGACGGCAGGCGCGTGGCCGGCGCCATGCCCGCCGCCGAGGTCGAGAAGCGCCTGGCCGAAGCGGCGCGGCCCGGAAAGTTCTAGGCGTTTAGCGCGCGCCCTCGCTCAGGCTTGTAGCCAGTGCGCCTGGCCGTCGGCAAAGCGGGCGCAGCGGTGGCCCTGGGCGTGCAGTTCGAGCCAGTCGATCGACAGGATGCGGGCCACGATCAGCGCGAAATGGTTGCGCTCGCCACGCACGCCGAGCGCGTGGTCGAGAACGCTGCCCCGGGGCCAGCGCGCTCAAATAGTCGTGCGCGGCGGGCGCGAGCTTCAGCCGTGCCCAGTGCGACGAGACGGCCAGGCCGTCATGCTGTGCTTCGAGTCGCACGCGCAGCCGAAGCTGCCAGCCGAGCGCCGGCGACCACGCCACCAGGGTGCCGATCGGGTGCGTCTCGATCTGGGCCACCTTGGGTGCGCGAGCGTCGGTGAAAAATGTCAGCTCGCGTTGCGCGATGTCGGTATGGCGCAGCACGACCGTGCGCGCATCGGCGATCTGGCCATCGGCGGTGGCCAGCACCTGCGTGCGCCAGGGATGCAATGGATCATGCGCCGCCGCGGCCAGTTCGCGCCATAGTGCATCTTCGATGGCGTCGAACGAATCGAGCCGCTCGGCCATGGTCGTCAAGCTTCGCGGCGCAGGGCCGGCGCCATCACGATTCCCGACGCAAGGCCGGGAACAGGATCACGTCGCGGATGCTCGGGCTGTCGGTCAGCAGCATGATCAGGCGATCGATGCCGATGCCGCAGCCGCCCGCAGGCGGCATGCCGTATTCGAGCGCGCGGATGAAATCGGCGTCGTAATACATCGCCTCCTCGTCGCCGGCCTCCTTGTTCGCCGCTTGCGATGCAAAACGCGCGGCCTGGTCTTCGGCGTCGTTCAATTCCGAAAAACCGTTGGCGTACTCGCGGCCGGTGATGAAGAGCTCGAAGCGCTCGGTGACGGCCGGGTTGCTATCCGAGGCGCGCGCCAGCGGGCTCACCTCGACGGGGTAGTCGATGATGAAGGTCGGCTGCCAGAGCTTGTCCTCGACGGCGGCCTCGAAGAGGCCGAATTGCAATTCGGCCAGCGACCAGCGCGCGGGCGGCTCGTGGCCCAGGGCTTTGAGCCGGGCGTGCAGGGCCTTTGCATCGTCGGCCTCGGCGGCGCTCAAGCCGGCGTGCTCGATGAGTGAGTTGCGCACCGACAGGCGCGCGAACGGCCGGTCCAGCTCGACCGGCTTGCCGGCGTAGCTGAGGGTGGCGCTGCCGGCCGCGGCGCGCGCGGCGTGGCGCAGCACGTTTTCGGTGAAGTCCATCAGATCGTGGTGGTTCCAGTACGCCGCATAGAACTCCATCATCGTGAACTCGGGGTTGTGCCGAACCGAGATGCCTTCGTTGCGATAGCTGCGGTTGATCTCGAAAACCCGGTCGAAGCCGCCGACCAGCAGGCGCTTCAAATACAGCTCCGGCGCGACGCGCAGGAACATCTGCTGATCGAGCGCGTTGTGGTGGGTGACGAAGGGCTTGGCATTCGCGCCGCCCGGGATCGGGTGCAGCATCGGCGTCTCGACTTCCAGGAAGCCGTGCTCGACCATGAAATTGCGGATCGACGAGACCGCCTTGCTGCGCGCGACGAAGCGCGCGCGCGCCGCGTCGTCGGTCATGAGGTCAACATAGCGCTGGCGGTATTTTTGTTCCTGATCGGTCATGCCGTGGAACTTGTCGGGCAGCGGGCGCAAGCTCTTGGTCAACAGGCGCAGCGCGGCCACGCGCACCGAGAGTTCGCCGGTCTTGGTGCGAAAGAGCGTGCCCTCGGCGCCGACGATGTCGCCCAGATCGCCGTGCTTGAAGGCGTCGTAAGCCGCTTCGCCCAGCGCATCGCGGGTGATGAAGAGTTGCAGGCGACCCGAGGCGTCCTGGAGGGTGCCGAAGCTGGCCTTGCCCATCACCCGCTTCAACATCAGCCGGCCGGCCACGGCGACGCGGATCGCCTGCGGCTCCAGCTCTTCGTTGGACAGGTTGCCGTGGCGCAGTTGCAGGTCGGCGGCGTGATGCGTGGGCTTGAAATCGTTGGGGAAGGCGATGCCGTGTTTGCGGATGACGGCGAGTTTTTCGCGGCGCTCGGCGATCAGCTTGTTTTCATCGGCGGTGAGGGCGACGGGCTCGTGCGGGGTGGCGGTGGTCATCGGCAACTCGTTGAATTCGCTGCAATTTTAGGTGCATGCCGGGGGCGGCCCTTAAAATCCACCGTCCTTGGCCCTGCCGCCTGCCGCGGCCCATTACGTGCCTGCTGCGCGCCTTCCGATCCTCGACCGCAAGCTGCGCTTCGCGCTGGTCGGCTGTGGCCGCATCAGCGGCAACCATATCGAGGCGCTGGCGCGCCATGCCGAGCGCGCCGAACTGGTGGCGGTGTGCGACAACCGGGCCGCGGCGCTCGATGCCGCTGTATCGCGCACCGGCGCGAAGGGCTTCGCGTCGCTGGCCGAATTGCTGGCCGCCAGCGCTGCCGATATCGTGATCCTGGCCACGCCCAGCGGCCTGCACCCGCAGCAGGCGATCGAGGCCGCCCGCGCCGGCCGCCATGTGCTCAGCGAAAAGCCGATGGCCACGAAATGGGGCGAGGGCATGGCCATGGTGCGCGCCTGCCGCGATGCGAATGTCAAGCTCTTCGTGGTCAAGCAGAACCGCCTCAACGCGACGATGCAGTTGCTGAAGCAGGCCGTCGATGGCGGGCGCTTCGGCCGCATCTACATGGTCAATGTGAATGTCTTCTGGACCCGGCCGCAAAGCTATTACGACGAAGCGCCCTGGCGCGGGCGCTGGGATCTGGACGGTGGCGCGTTCATGAACCAGGCCAGCCACTATGTCGATATGGTCGATTGGCTGGTCGGCCCGGTGGACAACGTGCACGCCTATACCGCCACCCTGGCGCGCGACATCGAGGCCGAAGACACCGGCGTGATGAGCCTGCGCCTGCGCTCGGGCGGGCTGGCCTCGATCAACGTCACGATGCTCACGCACGGCAGGAATTTCGAGGGCAGCATCACCCTCCTCGGCGAGCGCGGCACGGTGCGCATCGGCGGCGTGGCGGTGAATGAAATCCAGCATTGGCAGTTCGACGAAGCGCGGCCCGAGGACGCAGCGGTGAAGAGCGCCAATTACGCGCCGCCCTCTGTCTATGGCCACGGCCACCCGTTGTATTACGCCAATGTCATCGACACCCTGCGCGGCGATGCGCATGCCGAGGTCGATGGTTACGAGGGCCTGCGCTCGCTCGAAGTCGTGATTGCCGCCTACCGCAGTGCGCGCGATGGCGTGCGCGTGGGCCTGCCGCTGGTTTTCTGATGCCGGTACAAATTCATCCCAGCGCCGTCGTCGATGCCGGCGCCACGCTGGGCGACGGCACGGCGGTCTGGCACTTCGCGCATGTCTGCGCCGGCGCCAGGATCGGCGCGCGTTGCTCGCTCGGCCAAGGCGTTTTCGTCGGCAACGATGTGCTCATCGGCGACAACGTGCGGATCCAGAACAACGTCTCGGTCTATGACGCGGTGACGCTCGAAGACGATGTCTTCTGCGGCCCGAGCATGGTCTTCACCAATGTGCTCAACCCGCGCGCCGCGGTCCAGCGCAAGAGCGAGTACCGGCGCACGCATGTGCAGCGCGGCGCGACGCTGGGCGCCAATTGCAGCGTGGTCTGCGGCCATACGGTCGGCGCCTATGCGTTTGTCGGCGCCGGTGCCGTCATCACCGCCGACGTGCCCGATTTCGCGCTGATGGTCGGCGTGCCGGCGCGGCGCGTCGGCTGGATGAGCAAGCACGGTGAGCGCCTGGCGCTGCCGGCCCGCGGCCTGGGCGAGGCGCGGTGCCCGGCCACCGGCGAGCGCTATGTTCTCGACGGCGAAACGCTGACCTGCAAAGACCATGCAATTTAGCGATCTGAAGGCCCAGTATGCGGCCCTGAAGCCGGCCATCGATGCACGCATCCGCCGCGTGCTCGACCACGGCCAGTACATCATGGGCCCCGAAATCGGCGAGCTGGAGGCGGCCCTCGCAGCGTTCACCGGCGCGAAGCACTGCATCACTGTCGCCAGCGGCACCGAGGCGCTGCTGATCGCGTTGATGGCGATCGAGTTGAAGCCCGGCGATGAAGTCATCACCAGCCCGTTCACCTTCGCCGCCACGGCCGAGACGATCGTGCTGGCCGGCGGCAAGCCGGTCTTCGTCGATATCGAAGCCGATACGGCGAATATCGACGCCGCGCTGATCGAGGCCGCGGTTACGCCGCGCACGCGCGCCATCATGCCGGTCAGCCTGTACGGCCAATGCGCCGATATGGACGCCATCAATGCCGTCGCCGCGCAACACAGGCTGGCGGTGATCGAGGATGCGGCGCAGAGTTTCGGCGCCACCTACAAGGGACAGCGCAGCACGGCGCTCTCAACCTTCGGCGCCACCAGTTTTTTCCCGAGCAAGCCGCTGGGTTGCTACGGCGACGGCGGCGCGCTGTTCACCGACGACGCCGCGCTGGCCCAGGCCGCGCGCGAGATTCGCGTCCACGGCCAGAGCGCGCGCTACAAGCACACGCGCCTGGGCGTCGGCGGCCGCCTCGATACCCTGCAAGCGGCGATCCTGCTGGCGAAATGGCCGCGCTTCGAGTGGGAGCTGGCGCAGCGGCATGCGATCGGCGTGCGCTATACGCGGCAGCTGCAAGGCATCGAGGGCCTGCGCACATTGGCCGTGCGGCCCGGCCGCGATTGCGTCTGGGGCCAATACACGGTCTTCATCGAACACGATCGCGACGCCGTGCAGTCGGCCTTGAAGGCAGCCGGCGTGCCGACCGCCGTGCACTACCCGCTGCCGTTGCACCAGCAACCCGCCTACGCCGCGCATGGCCGCCACGACGGCTGCCCGCGCAGCGGGGCGGCATCGCAGCAGGTGCTCAGTCTGCCGATGAGCGCGGACTTGACGCAAGCCGACCAGGACCGCGTGGTGGCCGCCTTGCGCGCAGCGCTGGCGGCATGAGCGGCGTCATTGCGCCGCGCACGGGCCTGCTGCGCGCCGTATTCACCCTGCTGGCCGGCGGGGCGCTGGCGCAATTGCTGCCGCTGGCCCTCGGGCCCTGGCTGACGCGCCTGTATTCGCCGGCCGAGTTCGGCATCTACCACCTGTTCGCGGCGGTGGCCGCGACCTTCGCCGTCGTGGCCTGCGCACGCTATGAATTCGCGCTGCCGCTGGCGGCCGACGAAAGCGAGGCTCAGACCCTGCGCGCCTTGTCGCTGTGGCTGCTCGCCGGCAGCAGCCTGATCGCGGCGCTCGTCGGCGCGCTGTGGGCCTGGTCCGTCGCGGCAACGTGGCCGCTGTGGCTGCCGCTCGCGGTGATGGCCCTGGGTGCCCTGTCGCTGGCGACCTTGCTGGCCACGCGCGCCCAGCGCTTCAAGGCGCTGGCGGCAGCGCGCGTCGTGCAGCATGGCGGCGGCGCGCTGGCGCAGGGCCTGGCGGGTATGGCGCAGGCGGGCGTCGCGGGTTTGATCGCGGCCCCGCTGGTGGCGGCGCTGGCGGCGCTGGCGCTGCTGCGCTTGCGCCTGGCGGGCTGGCTGCGCGTGCCGCGATCTCAGCTTGCGTCGGCAGCCTGCAAGCACCGCGATTTCCCGCTGCTGAATACACCGCACGCTTTCGCCGGCACCCTGCTCGATGCGCTGGCGCTGAGCCTGGTGGCCGCCTCGCAGGGCGTGGCCGCCGCCGGCTTCTGGGGCCTGGTGATGCGCTACCTGAAAGCCCCCGCCACGCTCGTCGGTGGCGCGGTATCGCAGGCCCTGTACCCGCGCCTGGCCGGGCAGGGCGTGGCCAGCGGGCGCGGCGATGTGCGCCGAACGATGGCGACGCTCGCGGTGCTCGCCGCCCCGCTGGTGCTGTTGTTGTGGGCGCTCGGCCCCTGGGCCTTCGAGACGGCCTTCGGCGCGGCGTGGCGCGATGCCGGCGCTGTCGCGCGCGCGCTGGCTGTGTATATCGGCATGCATTTCATCGCCTCGCCATTGGCCGTGGTGACGATGGCCTGGAATGCACAGGCCTGGGCGCTCAAGGTCGCGCTGCTGGGCCAGGGCGTCTTCGTCGCCGCGCTGGCGGCGGGCCTGTGGTGGCGCGGCCTGCAAGGCGCGGGCTGGGCGGTCTCGGCGGCGATGGCGCTCTTTTTCGGCTGGTATTTCTGGCGCCTGGCCCACTGGCCGGTCACGGCAGAGGGGCTGGCGTGATGCGCGCCTGGTTCAACCGCCTGCGCCGCCGGGCTGTGCGCGCGCTGCTCTACCGCGTGGTCTTCGGCGAGCGTTCGCAGGGCCGCGCTTTGCCCAACACGCGCATCTCGCCGGCAGCCTGTATCGAACACGAAGAACGGCTCACACTGGGCGATCACGTCTTCATCGGCCCCTTCAATTTCATCGAGGCCAGCGGCGGCATCACGCTCGACGACGGTGTGCAGCTCACCAGTCATGTCAGCATCGTCACGCACAGCTCGCACCGCGCGATGCGCCTGCTGCGCGAGCGCTATGTGGCCTGGCCCACTAGCCACGAAGCCGCGCGCCCGGGCTGGATTGCCGGCCCGGTGCATATCGGCGCCTGGAGCTTTATCGGCCCGCAGGTGCTGATCGAGGCCGATACGCGCCTGGGCCGCGGCACGATCGTTTGCGCCGGCAGCCAGGTGCGCGGCGAGTTCCCCGATTTCGCGGTCCTCGATGGCCGCCCCGCGCGCGTGGTGGGCGATGCGCGCGACGGCGACGATAAGCTGCTCGCGCAATACCCCGAGCTGCTTGCGGCGTACGCAGCCTGGGCCGCGCGCCGGCAATGATGGTCGTGAGGTATGTGCTGTGGGGCGACGGCGAAAGCCCGCACCTTCTGAAATGGGCGCGTGCGCTGGCCGCCGTCGGTCCGCAGGTTTTCGACGGTTTCGAATTGTGGGCGGCATCCAGCCGCGGCTTCGCGCCGAGCTTCGATGTGCTGGTGCCGCAAGCGCACCGCCTGGCGCTGCAAACGACGCCGGCCTTCGCGGGCGGCAATGCGGCGCTGCTGCGCAAACTGCCGCGCTTCGTGCATTGGCTGAAGCAGGTGCAGCCGGCGTGGGTCCACGCGCATTACCTGACGTCGCACGGCACGCTGGCCTGGTTGGCGCGGCGCCTCTTCGGCGTGCACGCGCCGATCGTCGGCTCGGCCTGGGGCTCGGATATCCTGCATACGCCCGAGCGCAGCGCCGTGCAGCGCGCGCTGATCCGCCGCGTGCTCGGCGCATGCACGCTCACCACCAGCGACTCGCTGCACATGGCCGCGCGCATGCAGGCGCTGGGCGCCGGCGAGGTGATGACTTTTCCCTTCGGCCTGGAGGCGCTGCCGGCGCTGGCGGGCGAAAAGAGCGCGCATCTGTTCTTCGCCAACCGTGGCCTGGAGCGGCCGTATGCACCGCAGCGTGTGCTGCACGTCTTCGCTGGCATTCGCGCCCGGTGGCCCGATGCGCGCCTGGTCGTCGCCAACGACGGCGCAATGCGCGAACAACTCGGCGCCTTGGTGGGCGAGATGGGCCTGACCGAGAGCGTGCAATTTACCGGCCGGCTCGACCCGGCCGCGCAGGAGCGGCGTTACGCCCAGGCGCAGTGGTATCTGAGCCTGCCGACCAGCGATTCGGTCTCGGTCTCGGTGCTCGAAGCGATGGCGCAGGGCTGCATCCCGATCCTCTCCGATCTGCCGGCCAACCGCGAGTTGGTCCAGAGCGGGCGCAATGGTTTGCTGCTAGCCGACGGTGCTATGCCCAGCGCGGCGCAGCTCGATGCATTGCAGCGCCGCGCCGCCGCTATCGCGGCCGAAAACCGCGCCTGGATCGCCAAGCATGCGCTGTTCGCGCCGGCCGTGCGCGGCTTTCTCGAACGCCTGAAGCAGCTCGCGTCGTGAATATCCTGCTCATCAACCACTACGCTGGCGCGCCTGCGCTGGGCATGGAATACCGGCCGTATTACCTGGCGCGCGAATGGGTGCGCGCCGGGCACAGCGTGCAGATCGTCGCCGCCGATTTCTCGCATGTGCGTGCGCGCCAGCCTGTTGCGGGTGCCACGGGCGAGGAAAATATCGACGGCATCGTCTACCGCTGGCTGCCCACGCCGCGCTACCGCGGCAATGGCCTCGCGCGCCTGGCCAATATCGCGTCGTTCCTGCGCCAGGCGTGGGGGCTGGCGCCGACGCTGGCCACATCGCCACGGCCCGATGTGGTGATTGGCTCCAGCACCTACCCGATGGACTGCTGGGTCGCGCGGCGCATCGCGCGGCGGGCCGACGCGGTGCTGGTGCATGAGGTGCACGATCTGTGGCCGCTGTCGCCGATCGAGCTGTCGGGCATGTCGCGCTGGCACCCGTTCGCGCTGCTGTGCCAGGCCGCCGAGAACAGCGCCTACCGCCATGCCGACGCGGTCGTGTCGATGCTGCCCAAGGTGCACGATCACATGGCCGCGCAGGGCCTGGATTTGCGCAAGCTGACGATCGTGCCCAACGGCATCGCGCCCGACGATTGGGCAGCGGCGCCGGCAGCGCTGCAGGGCGATGTGCAGGCGGTTCTCGACGCTGCGCGCGCTGCCGGTCAAGCCGTGGTCGGCTATGCGGGTTCGATGGGTGAGCCCAACGCCCTCGATACCCTGCTCGACGCGGCGGCCCTGCTGCGCAATGCGCCGCTGCGCTTGGTCCTCGTCGGCGATGGCCATTTGCGTGAGCACCTGGCGGCGCGCATCGCCGCCGAAGGCCTGACGAATATCTCGCTGCTGGCGCCGATCCCGAAGGCGCAGGTGCCTTCGCTGCTGGCGCAGCTCGATATCGCCTATATCGGCTGGCAGCGCGTACCGATCTACCGCTTCGGCATCGCGCCGAACAAATTGATGGATTACATGATGGCCGGCTGCGCGGTGCTGCACGCGGTCGAGGCCGGCAATGACCCGGTGGCCGAGGCCGGCTGCGGCCTCTCGGTGCCGCCGGGCGACGCGCTCGCCGTTGCCAACGGGTTGAAGCGGCTGGCCGGATTGCCCGCCGCCGAGCGCCACGCCATGGGCCAACGCGGCCGGGTCTTCGTGCAGGCGCATCACACCTACCCGGTGCTGGCGCAGCGCTTTCTCGACGCGGTGCAGGCCGCACGCCGACCATGAACCAGCCGTCCGACGACCGCGAGGCAATGGCCGCGCGCTACGCCCGCCGCGGCGCGCCCGAACGCTACAGCATCCTGCAGCCCGATGTGTGGCAGGCGGTGCAGGAGCGCCAGCGCGCGATGCTCGGGTTCTTCAAACGCGCGGGCTGGACATCACTGTCCGACAAGCGCGCGGTCGAGGTCGGCTGCGGCGCCGGAGGCAATCTGCAAGAGCTGCTGCGACTGGGCTTCATGCCCGAGCGCCTCACCGGTATCGAGCTGCTGCCCGATCGCGCGGCGCACGCCAGGCAGGTGCTGCCGGTGGCGCTGCGCCTGATCGAAGGCGATGCAAGGCAGGTGCCGATCGAGGCCGGCAGCCAGGATCTGGTGCTGCAAGCCACGGTCTTCAGCTCGCTGCAGGGCCATCAGACGCGATCCGAACTGGCCGCTGCGATGTGGCGTTGGCTGGCTCCCGGCGGTGCGGTGCTGTGGTACGACCTGCGCGTCGA
Organism: uncultured Burkholderiales bacterium; assembly: GCA_902825995.1. Taxonomy (GTDB): domain Bacteria; phylum Pseudomonadota; class Gammaproteobacteria; order Burkholderiales; family Burkholderiaceae_C; genus CADEEN01. The sequence goes on along the minus strand of CADEDE010000011.1, from coordinate 20,821 downwards.
TAACCCGCGCAACCCCGATGTGCGCGGCGTGCCGCTGGCCGAGCTGCGTGCGCTGTTCCCGCAGGCGCGCGTCGCGGCTCGGCGCGTCACGCTGGCGCCGCCGCTGGCGCGCGCGGCCTGCCGCCTTCACCCGCGGCTTTATCCTCTGCTTAACGCCATGCCGCCGTTGCGCACGCATATGCTGGCCTGGATCGAAAAACCGTTATGAGTTCATCGCTGCCTTTCCTGCCCTTCGCGCTGCCCGACATTGGCGAAGAAGAAATCGCCGAAGTCGTCGATACGCTGCGCTCGGGCTGGCTCACCACCGGCCCGAAGGCCAAGCGCTTCGAGTGCGATTTCGCGGTCTTCCTCGGCGACGAGTCGCTGCACTGCATTGCGGTGAATTCGGCCACCGCCGGCCTGCATCTGGCGCTCGAAGCCATCGGCATCGGCCCGGGCGACGAGGTCATCACGACGACGCACACCTTCACCGCCACCGCCGAAGTCGTGCGCTATCTCGGCGCGGATGTGAAGCTGGTCGATATCGACCCGGCCACGCTGAATATCGACGCGCGGGCCATCGAAGCGGCGATCGGGCCGCGTACCAAGGCGATCCTGCCGGTGCATTACGCCGGACTCGCGGCGGACATGCCGGCGATCCTGGCGCTTGCGCGTCAGCACGGTCTGAAAGTGGTCGAAGACGCTGCTCATGCGCTGCCCACAACGATCGGCGGGCAACTGGTCGGTACGCTGGCCAGCGACGCCACGGTGTTCAGCTTCTACGCCAACAAGACCATCACCACCGGCGAGGGCGGCATGCTGGTCACGCGCGATGCGGCGCTGGCCGCACGCGCCAGGGTCATGCGCCTGCATGGCATGAGCCGCGACGCCTTCGACCGCTTCACCGCCACGGCGCCGAGCTGGTACTACGAGATCGTCGCCCCCGGCTTCAAATACAACCTGACCGATATGGCCGCCGCTCTCGGTTTGCACCAATTGAAGAAGGCGCGGGTGTTTCAGCAGCGCCGTGCAGCGTTGGCCGCGCTGTATGACGCGGCGCTGGCGGGCCTGCCCGTCACCCTGCCATCGCAGCCGCGGCCGGGAGACCTGCACGCCTGGCACCTGTACGTCTTGCGCCTCGCCGATGGCGCCGGCATCGACCGCGATACCTTCATCGATCGCCTTTTCGCTGCCGGCGTCGGCTGCAGCGTGCACTACATCCCGCTGCACTTGCACCCCTATTGGCGCGAGCGCTACGCGCTCGATGCGGCGATGTTCCCGCACAGCCAGCAAGCCTATGAACGAATGCTCAGTCTGCCGCTGTACACGCGGATGACGGATGCCGACGTCCAGCGTGTGGTCGATGCGGTTCGCGCCGCACTGGCTTGAGCCCGGTCCGATGGCCAAGCGCATGTTCGACCTGTTCGGCGCCGCCGTCGCGCTGGTGCTGCTGGCGCCACTGCTGGTCTTCATCGCGCTGTGGATCAAGCTCGATTCGCCGGGGCCGGCGCTGTTTCGCCAGCAGCGCGTCGGCCGCCACGGCCGGCCCTTCGCCATTCGCAAGTTCCGCACGATGGTGGCCGATGCGTCCCGGCGCGGGCCGCCGATCACCGTCGGCAACGACCCGCGCATCACGCGCGCCGGCGCCTTCCTGCGCCGCAGCAAGTTCGACGAATTGCCGCAACTCATCGACGTGCTGGCCGGGCACATGAGCCTGGTCGGCCCGCGGCCCGAGTTGCCCGCCTACGTGGCGCAGTACCCTGCCGAGTTGCGCGACAAAGTGCTCGCCGTGCGCCCCGGCATCACCGATCCGGTGTCGCTGGATCTGGCCGACGAGAACGAACTGCTGGCGCGGGCCGGCGATCCCGAGCGCGAGTACGTCGAGGTCTTGCTGCCCAGGAAACTGCGTGCCGCGGTGGCCTATGCCGAGCAGGCCACGCTGGCCACCGATTTGCGCGTGATCGGCCGCACCTTGCGCGTGCTGTGGGCGCGCGCGTTGGCCCAAGGCACCCCATGAGCGAACCCGCGTTGACGCTCTGGCACCGCCTCGATCGTTTCCTGGCCCGCCTGCGCCCGCATCGCGAGCCGCTGTCGCTGGTCGTTGACGGCCTGGTGATCGCCGTTTGCTGGAACCTGACCTACCTGTTTCGCCTCGGCTTCGAGCGCTGGATCGCGGCGCGTCCCGGTTATGACCTTGGGGTGATGCTGGGCGTCATCGCGGCCTATCTGATTGCCTTTGCGGCACTGCGGGTGCCGCAAGGCATGTGGCGCTTCTCGGGCTTCGGTGAGGTCAAGCGGCTGACGTTGGCGTGCGCCGTGGCCGGCGCCGTTAGCGCAGCCGTGGTGCTCGGCCTGGGCCTGATCAAGGTGCCGCGCGCCGTGCTGGCCTTGCATCCCATCGTCACGCTGATGGGCGTGTGCGTGATCCGTATCGCCTATCGCATGCTCTACGAGCACGCGCGCAATCAAATCACCGGCAGCGACGCCGAGATCCGCCGCGCGCTGGTGCTCGGCGCCGGGGAGGCGGCCAAGCGCCTGCTGGCCGGCATCCACCAACAGGGCTGGACGGTGCTCGGACTGCTCGACGACGACCCCGCCAAGCGCGGCGCACGCATCGCCGGGGTGCCGGTACTCGGGCCGCTGGTCGCGGTGCAGGACAAGGCGGTACGCGGCGCGGCCACGCACCTGGTGATCGCGCTGCCATCGCTGCGCGGCAGCCAGCGCAAGCGCCTGTTCGAGCTGTGCGCGCAGACCGGCCTGCCGGTGCTGACGGTGCCGTCGGCGCGAGAGCTGCAGGCGGGCACGCAGGTCAACCGGGTGCGCGATATCGAGCCCGAAGACCTGCTCGGCCGCGAGCCCGTGCAGCTCGACGAAGCCGGCATCGGCGAATGCCTGCACGGCAAGACGGTGCTGATCAGCGGCGCCGGCGGCAGCATCGGCAGCGAGCTGTGCCGCCAGGTGGCGCTCTACAGGCCGGCGCGGCTGGTGCTCTACGAGTTGAGCGAGTTCAACCTCTACGCCATCGAGCAGGATCTGGCCGAGCGCCACCCGCAGCTGCCGTTGGTGAAGCTGATCGGCGATGTGAAGGATCTCGAGCACCTGCGCGCCACCTTCGCCAAATGGCAACCCCAGGTTGTGTTCCATGCCGCGGCCTACAAGCACGTGCCGCTGATGGAAGAAGAAAACGCCTGGGCCTGCCTGCGCAACAACACGCTCGGTACCTACCACGCCGCACTGGCTGCCGCCGAGCACGGCGCCGAGCGTTTCGTGCTCATCAGCACCGACAAGGCCGTCAACCCGACCAACGTGATGGGCGCCACCAAGCGCGCCGCCGAGATGGCCGTCTCGGCGCTCGCCGCCGAGCACGCCGGCACCAAATTCATGGCCGTGCGTTTCGGTAACGTGCTCGGCTCATCCGGCAGCGTGATCCCGAAATTCAAGGAGCAGATCGAAAAGGGCGGCCCGGTGACCGTGACCCACCCGGACATCATTCGCTACTTCATGACCATCCCCGAGGCTGCACGGCTGGTGCTGCAGGCCGCGGCCATCGGGCAAAGCGGGCAGGTACTGGTGCTCGACATGGGTGAGCCGGTGAAGATCGTCGATCTGGCGCGGCAGTTGATACGGTTGTCGGGACATAGCGAGGACGAGATCGCGATCGAATTCTCGGGGCTGCGGCCGGGAGAAAAGTTGTACGAGGAGTTGCTGGCCGACGCCGACACCACGCTGCCCACGTCGGTGGCGGCGCTGCGCGTGGCCCGTCTCGAATCGCGCGGCGTGCCGCTCGAGGCGCTGCTGGCGGCGGTACGTGCCGCGCCGGGCATGGCCCCCGACCCCCTGGCGGCGCAACAGGCGCTCGCCGGGCTGGTGCCGGAGTACCGCGCGGCGCCGTGCGTTTGAGCTGCATCGACCCGTCGGCGATGGGGCGTTTTATATTTGTCCTGTGCGGCAGGCATGGAGCCAGCCGAGGCCAGCCGAGGTGCCGCCGGGTGTTGCGATGCGAGGGCGGTACTCGCAGCCGATCCAGCCGCCATAGCCCAAACGGTCGATCAGCTCGAACAGGTAGGGGTGGTTGACCTCGCCGAGGTCGGGTTCGTATCGTTCGGGCACGCCGGCGATCTGCAGGTGGCCGACGGCGCCGGTGGGCAGGTACTTCCCGATCTTCGTGGCCAGGTCGCCCTCGACGATCTGGCAGTGGTACAGGTCCATCTGCACCTTCAGGTTGGCTGCGCCGACAGCGGCGACGACTTCGTGCGCGTGGTCCTGGCGGTTCAGGAAGAAGCCGGGAACGTCGCGCGTGTTGATCGGCTCGATCAGGATCTCGACGCCCTGGGCTGCGGCCTGCGCCGCGGCCCAGGCCAGGTTGGCGATATAGGTGGCGCGCAGCGTCGCGCGCTCGGTGCCCGGCGGCGCCAGGCCGGCCATCACATGCACGCGCGGGCAGCGCAGGGTGGCCGCGTAGCCGAGCGCCTGGTCGATGCTGCGCTTGAATTCGTCTTCGCGGCCGGGCAGGCAGGCCGTGCCACGCTCGCCGTGGTCCCAGTCGCCGGGCGGGGCGTTGAACAGCACCTGTTCGAGGCCGTGGTCGCGCAGCCGGGCAGCCAGATCGCTGGCCGCAAAGGCGTAGGGGAACAGGTACTCGACGGCGCTGAACCCATCGGCTGCGGCGGCGGCGAAGCGATCGACAAAGGCGTGCTCGTTGTAGAGCATCGACAGGTTGGCGGCAAAGCGCAGCATGGCGGCGGCCTTACCAAGCCGCACCGAACCGGGTGCGCAGTTCGGCGAGCTGGGGTTCGCTGAGCGGCAGCGGCTTCGGGTTCGACATCAGCCAGAGCCGGGCGGTCTCTTCGAGTTCCTCGAGCACCGCCATTGCCGCGGCCGGCGTCTCGTGCCAGCAGACCGGGCCGAGGCGATCGAGCAGCACCGCACGGATCGGCGTGCCGCCTTGGCGGCCGGCGGCGATCAGCGTCACTACGGTCTGCGCCACCTCGGGGTCGCCCGGCCGGCGGTAGGCCACCAGCGGCACATGGCCGACCTTCATCACGAAGTAGGGCGTGATCGGCGGCAGCACATCCACAGCGCTCCACACCCCGGCCAGCGTCAGCGCCACCAGGTGCGTGCTGTGCGTGTGAATCACGCAGCGCGCGGCAGGATCCGCGGCGTAGATCGCGCGGTGCAGCGTGAGCGTCTTGCTCGCGCGGTCGCCGGATTGCTGCACACCGGCCTTATCGACGAAGGCCAGTTGCGCGGGGTCGAGAAAACCCAGGCAGGCGTCGGTGGGGGTGATGAGGTAGCCGCTGTCGGTGCGCGCGCTGATATTGCCGGCGCTGGCGTGTACGTAGCCGCGGGCGAACAGCGATGCGCCGACGCGGCAGAGTTCGGCTCGCGAATCGCCATGCGCCATGTCGGATCCGCCGGCAGTCAGTCTTGTCATGGCGCCAATATCGAAAGCATGCGATGCCTATGGCCTTACTGCACCGACGCCAGCGCCTTGGCAAAGAAATCGATGCTGCCGAAATTGCCCGACTTGAGCGCCAGCAGCAGCGGCCGGCCTTCGGCCTGCGTCCACGGCACGCCGGGGTCGATCGGTGCGCCGACGCGCAGGCGCTGCACCCGTAGCGCTTGCACGACCGCGCCCGAGGTTTCGCCGCCGGCGACGACCAGGCGGCGCACACCGCGCTCGTGCAGGCCGGCCGCGATTTCGGCCAGGCAGTCTTCGACCAGCGCGCCGGCGCGCTCGACGCCGAGCTGCTGTTGCGCGGCCTTCACCGCATCGGCGCCGGCCGTGGCATAGACCAGCACCGGGCCTTGCGCCAAGCGCGCCTCGGCCCAGGCCAGCGCCTGCGCGGCGACGGGCGCACCGGCGGCGAGTTGCAGCGCGTCGATGGGCAGCGCGGGCCGGCCGCTTTGCAGCCAATGCGCGACCTGCGCATTGCTCGCCGTCGAGCACGAGCCTGACAGCACGGCAGCATGGCCGCCGACCGCCGGCAACCGCGCTGCCTGCGCATCGGGCAGCATCCAGCCGCGTGCGACGTAGGCCGCGGGCAAGCCCAGCGCGAGGCCGGAGCCGGCGATCAACAAAGGCAGGTCGGCGCAGGCCGCGCCCAGGGTGCGCAGGTCGGCGTTGTCGATGGCGTCGGCGATCGCGATACGCACGTTCGCGGTACGCAGGGCAGCGATGCGCGAAGTCACCGCATCGACACCCGCGGCCACCGCATCCTGCCGCAACAGGCCGACCTGCAACGCCGTCTGCGCCTGCAGCCAGCGCACCAGATTGGCATCGGTCATCGGCGTCAGCGGGTGGTGCCTCATGCCCGAGTCCGACAGCAGCAGATCGCCGACGAACAAATGCCCGCAATAGACGCTGCGGCCGTTCTCCGGAAATGCCGGGCAGGCGATCGCGAAATCGGCGTTCAGTGCCGCCATCAGGGCCTGGGCCACCGGTCCGATGTTGCCGCGCGGCGTCGAGTCGAAGGTCGAGCAGACTTTGAAATAGTACCGCCGGCAGCCGGCCGCACGCAGGCGATCGAGCGCGGCCAGCGAGTCGCGTACCGCCTCGGCCGGGGCCACGGTGCGCGATTTCAGCGCCACCACGACCGCGTCGGCGTCAAGTGCGGCGCCGACTTCGGGCACGCCGATGGTGAGCAGCGTGTCCATGCCGGCCTGCACCAGCATGCCGGCCACGTCGGTGGCGCCGGTGAAGTCGTCGGCGATGACGCCCAGAACAGCTTGTTTCAGTGAAGTTGTTGTTTTCAAAGATCGAGCAGGCAAATGACCGCTGACATGGGTGCCCTACCCCCGCGCAGGGCGAGAACGATTCAGCCCGCCTTGGCTGCTTCGGTGTCCTCGACCGGCCAGTCGCGGATGTAGGCCTTCAGCATGCGGTTCTCGAAGTCCTGCGAATCGACGACCGCCTTGGCGACGTCGTAGAAGGAGATTACGCCCATCAGCGTGCGCTGGTTCATCACCGGCAGGTAGCGCGCGTGGCGCTGCAGCATCATGCGGCGCACTTCGTCGAGCTCGGTTTCGGGTGTGCAGGTGAGCGGAAAGTCGTCCATCACGCTATGCACGACGGTCGTGCCGATGGTGCCGCCGTTGCGTACCACGGCCTGGATCACTTCCCGAAAGGTCAGTATGCCGGCCAGCTCGCCGTGGTTCATGACCACCAGCGAGCCGATGTCCAGCCCGGCCATCGTGCGCAGCGCGTCGGCCAGTGGTTCTTCCGGGGTGATGGTGTAGAGCGTGCTGCCCTTGACGTGCAAAATGTCGCTGACTTTCATGCTTGGCTCCGCTTGCTGAATGACCGTGGGGATACGAAAAACATAGCACACAATCCGCGCAGCCAACAGCCCATCTGCCTAGGGAGCAGCCCATGCCCGGCCCCGCCGACCCCGGATTCGACACCCTGGCGCTGCATGCCGGCGCCGCGCCCGACCCCGCCACGGGCGCCCGGGCGCTGCCGATCCACCTGTCCACCTCGTTCGTCTTCGAGTCCAGCGAGCACGCGGCGTCGCTGTTCAACCTCGAGCGCGCGGGCCATGTCTATAGCCGCATCAGCAACCCGACGAATGCGGTCTTCGAGGAGCGCATGGCGGCGCTCGAAGGCGGCGTGGGTGGGGTCGCCACGGCCAGCGGGCAGGCGGCTTTGCACCTGGCGATCACGACGCTGGCGGGCGCCGGTTCGCACATCGTGTCCAGCTCGGCGCTGTACGGCGGCTCGCACAACCTGCTCAGCTACACGCTGGCGCGCTTCGGCATCGCGACCACCTTCGTCAAGCCCGGCGACGTCGATGGCTGGCGCGCGGCAATCCGGCCCGAGACCAGGCTGTTATTCGGCGAAACGCTGGGCAACCCGGGGCTGGACGTGCTCGATTGCCCGAGCGTGGCGGCGATTGCGCACGAGGCTGGCCTGCCCCTGCTGGTCGATTCGACCTTCACCACGCCTTACCTGATGCGGCCGTTCGAACATGGCGCCGACCTGATTTTTCATTCGGCCACCAAATTCCTTTGCGGCCACGGCACCGTCGTCGGCGGCGTACTGGTCGATGGCGGCCGCTTCGATTGGAGTGAAGCGGCGCGATTCCCCGAATTGAACCAGCCCTATGCCGGCTTTCACGGCATGGTGTTTTCCGAAGAGTCGAGCGAGGGCGCATTCCTGTTGCGCGCGCGCCGCGAGGGCCTGCGTGACTTCGGGGCCTGCATGAGCCCGCACACCGCCTGGTTGATGTTGCAGGGTATCGAAACGCTGTCGCTGCGCATGGCGCGGCATGTCGAAAATACGCGCAGGCTGGTGGCCTTCCTGGTGGCGCAGCCGATGGTGGCCGGCGTCGGCTACCCCGAGCTCGACGGTCACCCCAGCCATGCACTGGCGCAACGCCTGCTGCCCAAGGGCTGCGGGGCGGTCTTCAGCTTCGACCTGAAGGGCTCGCGCAAGCAGGGCGTGGCTTTCATCGAAGCGCTGAAAATTTTCTCGCACCTGGCCAACGTCGGCGACTGCCGCTCGCTGGTGATCCACCCGGCTTCGACCACGCATTTCCGCATGGACGATGCGGCGCTGGCCTCGGCCGGCATCGGGCCGGGCACGATCCGCTTGTCGATCGGGCTCGAAGATGCGGATGACCTGATCGACGACTTGAAGCACGCCTTGAAGGCCGCGGAGAAGGCCGCATGAAGCCGCAAGTCCAGGGCCATGAGACCTACTGTTATACCGGCGGCAAGGCCTTCGACGCCAGCCTGCCTTGCGTCGTCTTCGTGCATGGCGCGATGAACGACCACGGCAACTTCACGCTGTTGGCGCGCTGGTTCGCACACCATGGCTGGCGCGTGCTGGCGCCCGACCTGCCGGGCCACATGCGCAGCGCAGCGCCGGCGCTGAAAAGCATCGAAGCGATGGCCGACTGGCTGCTCGCGCTGCTCGACGCCGCCGGCGTCGAGCAGGCTGCGCTGGCGGGCCACAGCATGGGTTCGCTGGCGGCGCTCGAAGCCACATCGCGCGCGCCCGGGCGGATCACACGGCTGGTCATGCTCGCCACCGCGGTGCCCATGCCGGTGCCCGCCGCACTGCTCGAACTGGGCCAGGCCGATACGCTGGCCGCGATCGACCGCGTGGTCAGGCTTTCGTTTTCGACCCTTGCCGCCAAGCCCTCGTACCCCGGCCCCGGCGTGTGGCTGCGCGGCGGCGCGCGCGCACTGATGCGCCAGGTGCTGGCGCACGGTCGCGACCCGCTGCTGTTCCACACCGATTTCGCCGCATGCAACGCCTATGTCAACGGGCTCGATGCGGCGAAAAACATCGGCTGTCCCGCGCACCTAGTGCTGGGCGTGTTCGATCGGATGACCCTGCCCAGGGATGCGCAAGCCGTCGCCAAGATCTTGAAGGCTGCCGTGTACAGCGTGCCGGCCGGCCATTTCCCGATGCAGGAATGCCCCGACGGTACGTTGAACGCGCTGCGCACCGCGCTGGCCTGAACCCAGCGCCCATCGGCCCGCAAGGCGCTGCCCGAGACCTTCAAGACCTGCGCCGAGCCCTACCCCTGTTACCGCCGCGTCAGCACGATCGCCAGTTCAGTCCAACCGATCGGGTGCGCTACGCGCTCGTACGGCGCTGCCGGCCATGACCACTGCGTTGCCGGCAGCAGCGCACGCAGCATCTGGATGTCCATGTGGTACGGCGGCCCTTCGACGCGGCCCTCGGCCGCGCTCGGGCGTTGGCACTGCATGGCCAACATCAGCAGGCGGCCACCGGGGCGCAGCCAGCGCTGCAATTGCAGTGCGTAGGCCTGCCAATGGTCCGGGTGCAGCGCGCACCAGCAGGTTTGTTCGTACAGCGCGTCGAAGGGCCGAGCCGGCTGCCAGGTGAGGACATCGGCTTGTTCGAGGTCGGCAGTCGCAGCGGCCGCGGCCAGGCGTTCGCGGGTCAGCGTCAGTGCCGCCTCGGCATAGTCGATGGCCGTAACCTTGCAGCCGGCCTCGGCCAACGCGAGCACGTCGTGGCCGCTGCCGCAGCCGGGCACCGCGATGCGCAGACCCGGCGTCAGCGTGCCGTCGGCGATCCAGGGTTCGATCTGCGGGCCGGGTGCGCCGCGATCCCACGGCATTTGCCGTTGCGCAAAGCGCTGTTGCCAGAAATCGCGATCGGGACCGTGCATGGCGCGATTGTCCGGCACCGAGCGGCGTGCTGCCGGCAAGAATCCTCGTCGAGGCCGAGGCCGAATTCGCCAAACCGGCGCCGCCGCCGCGGCGCAGGCGAAAATGAATGCACAGGATCGTCAGAGGGCGTCGCATGAAAACCAGCTGGTGGATGGGCCTGGCCGTGTTGTATCTGGCGTTTGCCTCTGCGTCGGCCGCGCAGAAGAAGAAGCCGGCGCCGCCGGCCAAGCCGGTGGTATTGACCGGCGTCGTCAGCCGCATCGTCGATGGCGACACGCTGTGGCTGAAGACCGAAGGCGACGGCGAGCCGTCGGTGGTTGTGCGCCTGCAAGGCATCGACGCACCCGAGAGCTGCCAGCCCGGCGGCAGTGAGGCCACGGCGGCGCTGAATGGGCTGGCCCTCGGGCGCAGCGTCAGCGTGCATGTCGTCGCGCGCGACGAATTTGGCCGCACCGTGGGCAAGGTGTTGGACGGCCAGACGGACATCGGCGATCGCATGGTGCGCGATGGCATGGCCTGGTCGTCGCGCTACCAGTACGACCGCGGGCCGTATGTGGCCGAGGAGCGCATGGCGCAGGCCTTGAAGCGCGGCCTGCATGCCCCGGGCGGGGCAATCCAGCCGCGTGACTTTCGCAAGCAGCACGGACCCTGCGAGGGCGCGGCGTCCAAGCCGGCCGCTGCGTCGTCGTTGCCGGCACCCGTCGCGATGGCGGCGATCGGCCGGTGCTGACCCGTGCTGGCACCGGATTCAGACCGGCTCGCCGCCGGGTGCTGCCTACAATTTCAGCCATTCCTGCAAGAATGAGCCCGCCATGACCACCGCCCACACCACCGCCGTGGCCCACATCGCGCCGCGAGAAAAGGCTGAAATCCTGGCCCAGGCGCTGCCCTATATCCGCAGGTTCCACGGCAAGACCCTGGTCATCAAATACGGCGGCAATGCAATGACCGACCCGGCGCTGCAACAGGACTTTGCCGAGGACGTGGTGCTGCTCAAGCTCGTGGGCATGAACCCGATCGTGGTTCATGGTGGCGGGCCGCAGATCGACGAGGCGCTGAAACGCCTGGGCAAGAAGGGCCGCTTCGTGCAGGGCATGCGCATCACCGACGAAGAGACGATGGAGGTCGTCGAATGGGTTCTGGCCGGCCAGGTGCAGCAGGATATCGTCGGCCTGATCAACGCCGTCGGCGGCAAGGCCGTGGGCTTGACCGGGCGCGACGGCGGGCTGATCCGCGCGCGTAAGCTGAAGTTGATCGACAAGGACGATCCGACAGTCGAACACGATATCGGCCAGGTCGGTGAGATCACGGCCATCGACCCGAGCGTCGTCAAGGCCCTGCAGGACGACCAGTTCATCCCGGTCATCAGCCCGATCGGCTTCGGCGAGCGCAACGAGAGCTACAACATCAATGCCGACCTGGTGGCCTCGAAACTGGCCACGGTGCTGAAGGCCGAGAAGCTGATGCTCTTGACCAACACCCCGGGCGTGCTCGACAAGAGCGGCCAGTTGCTGACCGACCTGAGCGCCCGGCGCATCGACGAGCTGTTCGCCGACGGCACGATTTCCGGCGGCATGCTGCCCAAGATCGGCGGCGCGCTGGACGCCGCCCGGAGCGGCGTCAATGCAGTGCATATCATCGACGGCCGCGTGCCGCACGCGATGCTTTTGGAGATCCTGACCGACCAGGCCTACGGCACCATGATCCGGTCGCATTGAGCATGGTGCGGCATCGGGTCTGGCTGTTCGACCTCGACAACACCCTGCACAACGCTTCGTGCGCCGCGTTCGGCGGCATCAGCCAAGGCATGACCGACTACATGGTTCGTGAATTGGCCCTCGGGCGCAGCGAGGCCGATGCGCTGCGCCGGGAATACTGGCATCGCTACGGCGCCACGCTGCTCGGCCTGGTGCGCCACCACGGCATCCAGGCCGCGCATTTTCTGCACCACACCCACCTGCTGCCGGGACTGGAGGGCCGGGTTCATGGTCACCCGCACGACTTCGACGCGCTGGCTCGGCTGCACGGGCGCAAGTACATCCTGACCAATGCCCCGCGGGCCTACACCGACCGCGTACTCGGCGTGTTGGGCATCGGTGCGCTGTTCGATGACGTGCTGTCGATCGAGGACATGGCCATGTTTGGCCAACTGCGGCCCAAACCCGATGCGCGCACGTTGCGCCGCGTGGCCGTGAAACTTGGCGCGCTGCCGACCCGCTGCGTGCTGGTCGAAGACACCCTGGCCCACCAGAAGGTCGCGCGGCGCATCGGCATGGCCACGGTGTGGATGCAGCGCTGGGTGCGGCAAGCCGCGAAGCCCATCACGCCGCTGTCGAAAGTTGGTGTTTACCTGCACCGAAAGCCTGCATATGTGTGTGCCAGAATCTCTTCGCTACAACAGTTGCTGGAGATTCGCCTGCCGTGATCCCCGACCTGCCCGATGCACCGGCCGATGCCGACGATGACGAAGCGGCCGCGGGCGCAGGCGGCGTTGTTGCCGACGCCAAGCCCGAGCGCGTGCGCAAGCGCCCCAAGCCGGGCGAGCGCCGGATCCAGATCTTGCAGACCCTGGCGCAGATGCTCGAACAGCCCGGCGCCGAGCGCATCACCACCGCGGCGCTGGCGGCCCGGCTGTCGGTGAGCGAGGCCGCGCTGTACCGCCACTTCGCCAGCAAGGCGCAGATGTTCGAGGGCCTGATCGAATTTATCGAGTCGAGCGTCTTCACGTTGATCAACCAGATCGTCGAACGCGAAGCCTCGGGCACGCAGCAGGCGGCCAAGATTCTCGCCGTGGTGCTGCAATTCGGCGAAAAAAATCCGGGCATGACGCGGGTGATGGTCGGCGATGCGCTGGTCTTCGAGCACGAGCGCCTGATTGCGCGTATGAACCAGTTCTTCGACCGCGTCGAGTCGCAATTGCGCCAGAGCCTGCGCACCGCGGCCGAAGCGGCGGGTTCGCCACAGCCGACCGTCGATGGCAACGGCCAGGCTTCGGCGCTGACCGCGTTTGCCGTCGGCCGCTTGCAGCGCTACGCGCGCTCGGGCTTCAAGCGCAACCCGACCGAGCACCTGGACGCCGCGCTGCGCCTGTTTGCCTGACCGGCGCCGTGGCTGTGAGCCGCCTCGAGCCTGGCCGTATTTTCGTCGTCGCCGACAATGCGACGTACGCCTTGCCTGCGCCCATGGCCCCGTGATGAAGCCCACGCTCGAAACCCTGATCGCCCGCGCCGAAACCCTGCTGGCCCGACTGGAGACTGTGTTGCCGCGTCCACCGGCCAGCACCGATTGGCAGGCGTCGATCGCCTTTCGCTATCGCAAGCGGGGCCACAGCGGTGCGATCGAACCGGTGCGCCATGTGGCCACGATCCGTCTGTCGGATTTGAAGGAAGTCGAGCCGCAGAAAGAGCGTCTCGTGCGCAATACGCGCCAGTTCGTCGCCGGCCGTGCGGCCAACAACGTGCTGCTGACGGGGGCGCGCGGCACCGGCAAAAGCTCGCTGATCAAGGCCTGCCTGAATGAGTTTTCGCCACAAGGCCTGCGCCTGATCGAGGTTGACAAGACCGAGCTGGTCGATCTGCCCGACATCGTCGATCGAGTCGCCGAGCGGCCCGAGCGCTTCATCGTCTATTGCGACGATCTGTCGTTCGACGAAGGCGAGCCCGGCTACAAGGCCATGAAGTCGATGCTCGACGGCTCGGTCTCCCAGACCAGCGACAACGTGTTGATCTATGCCACCAGCAACCGCCGCCACCTGCTGCCCGAGTACATGCGTGAGAACCTGAGCTACACGCACACCGAAGACGGCGAAGTGCATCCGGGCGAGGTCGTCGAGGAGAAGATTTCGCTGTCGGAGCGCTTTGGGTTGTGGGTCAGCTTCTATCCGTTTACGCAGACCGAGTACCTGGCGATCGTGGCCCAGTGGCTTCGCCATTTCGGCATTGCCGATGCGGCACGCATCGAAGCCGCTCGGCCCGAAGCGCTGATTTGGGCGCTCGAGCGCGGCTCGCGCTCGGGCCGCGTGGCGTACCAGTTCGCGCGCGATTTTTCCGGCCACGAGGATGCTTGAGCGGGTTGCGGTGGACGTGGCCGTGGGCGTGCTGATCGACCCCGACGGCCGCTTCCTGATCACCTCGCGCCCGGCGGGCAAGGTCTATGCCGGCCACTGGGAGTTCCCCGGCGGCAAGATCGAGCCTGGCGAGAGCATCGAGGCCGCCCTGCAGCGCGAACTGCACGAAGAACTTGGCATCACGATCGGCGCTGCGCAGCCCTGGAAAACCACGCTGCACGACTACCCCCACGCACGGGTGCGCCTGCACTTTTGCAAGGTCTTCGACTGGCGCGGTGAATTCGAGATGCGCGAAGCCCAGCAGATGGCCTGGCAGGGGCTGCCGGTTGCGCTCGCACCGCTGTTGCCCGGCACGCTGCCGGTGCTGGCCTGGCTGGCCGAAGAGCGGGGATTTCTCGGCGCGACCCATTAGGGCGCGCGACTCGAGAGCATCAGTTGAGACTGCGCCACAACATGTCGGCGGCGAGCGCGTAGAGCATCACGGCAAAGATGCGGCGCAACTGGCGCACATCGAGCGCATGTGCCGTGCGGGCGCCCAGTGGCGCGACCAACACGCTCGCCAGCGCGATCACCGTCAGCGCCGGCAGGTACAGAAAGCCCAATGCATCGGGCAGCGGCGCCGGCTGCGACCAGCCGCCGATGACATAGCCCGCGGTATTGGCCAGGGCGACCGGGAAGCCGAGCGCCGCGCCGGTGGCCACGGCGTTGTGGATCGGCAGGTTGCAGCGAGTCATGAAGGGAACCGCGATGAAAGCGCCACCGGCACCGACCAGGCCCGAAAGAAAGCCGATGCCGCCGCCGACCGCGGCCTGGCCACCGCGTCCGGGCAGCTGGCGGCTGGCTTTGGGCGAACTGGCGTACAGCATCTGCGTCGCCGTGTAGCCGACAAACGCAGCAAAGAACAGCGCCAGTGCCTGGCCGTTGACCCATCCGAACACGCCCGCACCTGCCGCCAAGCCACCGAGCGCGATGCCCGGCGCCATGCCGCGCACGATGTCCCAGCGAATGGCACCGCGGCGCTGGTGCGCGCGCATCGTCGAGAGCGAGGTGAATAGGATCGTCGCCATCGCGGTGGCGATCGCCATCTTCACCGCCAGGTCGCTCGATACGCCGCGTTGGGCCAGGATCCGCGTCAAGAAAGGCACCATCACCATGCCGCCGCCGATGCCCAGCAGCCCGGCGAGGAAGCCGGTGCCGATGCCGAGCAGCGCCAGCTCGAGGATCAACAGCGGCTCGACGCCCGCGAGTGTCATCGCGCGCGCGCGAGCAGGGCCTTCACGGCGCGCCACTGCGCTGGCGTCACGGGCGTGATCGACAGGCGGTTGCCGCGTTGCAGGACGCGCATCGTGGCCAGCTCGGGGCGTTCGCGCATTGCAGCCAAGGACAGGAGCTCGGTCTTCTCCACCAGCCTCACATCGACATGCTGCCAGCGCGGCGCGTCGGGCGAGGATTTGGCGTCGAAGTAGGGGCTCTGGCGATCGAATTGCGTCGCATCGGCATAGGCCGCCGAAGATACCTCAGCCAGGCCCGCCACACCGGGTTCGGGGCACGACGAGTGATAGAACAGGACGCCGTCGCCGATGCGCATCTCGTCGCGCATGAAATTGCGCGACTGGTAGTTGCGCACGCCGACCCAGGGCACCTGCCCCAGCCGCACCAGGTCGTCGATCGAGCACTCGCCGGGCTCGCTCTTCATCAGCCAGTAAGCCACGCTGTGCGCCAATCGAATGTGGAGGGGAGGTGTCTGCCGCGCCCCGCGAGCCATCATTCCTGAACCCAAGGGAAGTTCAGGTGGGCGAGGTCAGCCAGGCTTCGGGTTCATCTGACGCGAGACGCTCACACCAGCCAAGCAATATTCCAAGCCCTTGCTCATAGAGCATCGGTTCAAGGAAATTAAAACCCGCGCGAACGCGGCAGACGCTGAAGATTCTACGGCTACAGGAGCTGGCCGTCGCTGCCCAACGCGGCATCGATTTTCTTCAGCAATGTGTCGATCTGCACGCTGTTGTCGGGCGCTGAAGCCTTGGCCTGCGCGGCGGGCCGCTCGGCGAGCTGGTAGGCCAGGTTCAGCGCGGCCAGCACCGCCATGCGTTCGCGCGCCTTGACCTTGCCGGCGTCGCGGATCGCGCTCATCTCGGTATCGACGGTGGCCACCGCCGCCAGCAGCGAAGCCTCGCCGCCATCGGGGCAGGCCAGGATATAGCTCTGGCCCAGGATCGTGACTTCCATCTGCTTCATGCGCCGCTCCCGTCGGAGTTGGCGGGCAGGCGTTCGAGCAGGGCGTCGATGCGCGCTCGCGCGGCCGTGAGGCGCGATTTCAGGTTGTCGCGCTCGCCGCTCACGCCCGCCAGTTGCTCCAGCAACAGCGCGTTGGTGCGCGCCAGTTCCTGGTGCCGCAGCAGCAGGCGGTCGAGGTGCTCGGCGAGGTCTTGCAGCGTGGCCATGAATCGAGGTCTGGCGGGGGGTGGCGAATTATGCGGTGGCCGGGTGCGCATATCGGCCTGTTAGCATGGCCGGCGTTGGTGCCTGCGCCACAAATTCATGGGGCGCGGGGTAAACGGGAATCGGGACGCAAAGCTGCCACGCAGCCGAGCCGACCCGAGCTGCCCCCGCAACGGTAAGCGCTTGGGCGCCGGTGGCTTTGCCGCCGTTGCCCTGCCTGTGCACTTCGGCCACTGGAGCATCGAACCTCGCTCTGGGAAGGCCGCACCGGTAACAGTGCCAGCCCGGATACCGGCCAACACGGCGGCCCCGAAATTTCGGGGCCGATATCGCTCTGGCCCGCGGGGAAGCGGGCCGGCGCCATCGTTCGTTTCTCATCACCCCATGAAAATTTTCAGCACCCTCCTGGCCGTTGCGGGCGCCTTTGCGCCTGTCGCTCAGTCGCAAACCCAGGCACAAGAGCAGGCTTCGATCGTCATCACCGGCACCCTCCTGCCGCGCACCCTGGGCAGCGAAATCGCTGCCACCAGCGTCCTCACGCGCGGCGAACTCGAACGCAGCGGCGCGCGCGACCTGATTGCCGCGCTCAATCTGCTCGGCACCGCGCTGGTCGAGCAGCAGGGCGGCCCCGGCACCGCCGCCGTGGTGCGCCTGCGCGGCGCCGATTCGCGCGATACCCTGGTGCTCATCGACGGCGTGCCGCTCACCGATGTGACCTCGGGCCTGGCTTCGCTGTCGCAACTTTCCACCGATGCGATCGAGCGCATCGAGGTCGTGCGCGGCAACCTCTCGGCGCTGTATGGCGCCAACGCCAGCGGCGGCGTGATCCAGATCTTCACGCGGCGTGGCAGTGCAACGCCGCAAGCGCAAGTCGCGGTCGGCTTCGGTACGCAGGGCACACGCAGCGCCAGCGCGAGTTTGGCCGGCGGTACGCAAAGCCTGCACGGGCGCATCACGCTCGGCGCCGAGCGCAGCAGCGGCTTCAGCGCGGCGAACCCGGCGCTCGCACCCACCGCCAACCCCGACGACGATGGCCACCGCCGCCGCCACGGCGCGCTCGCGCTCGACTTCAAGCCGGGCCAGGGCCAACAGCTTGGCCTGGACGTGCGCGTATCTTCGGGCCGCGTCGCCTACGACGATGCTTCGTCGTTCGCGGCGCCGACCGATACCCACCAGAGCCACATCCTGCAACGCGGCGTGACCTTGCGCGGCAATCACGCCTTGGGCGAGCGCTGGTCGCTGGCCTGGCATGTCGCCGACAGCGACGAAGTGCGCAGCGACGACGTGGTCACCGGTTTCGGCGCATCGAGCTTCGGCAATACCCTGCACAACCGCGTCGTCGCGGTCGATGCGCGCGGCGCGGTGCTGGAAGGCTGGACCGTCTCGCTCGGCGCCGAGCGCCTGGCCCAATCGACCGACAACACGACCTATGTGCGGCCCGACCGCGATACCGATGTGCTGCGCCTGGGCCTGCAACACGAGGCCAACTGGGGCTCATTGCAAGCCCACCTGCGCCGCGACAAGACCAGCGATTTCGGCAGCGCCACCAGCGGCCTCGTCGGCGCCACCTGGCGCTTCGCGCCGTCGTTCAGCGCCATCGCCAGCGTCGCCAACAGCTTCACGCCGCCGACGCTCGACTTCCTTTATTTCGATTGTTCGCCCTTCGGTTTCGCCTGCAGCAATCCGAACCTGCGCCCGGAAAAATCGCGCAACGCCGACCTCGCCTTGCAGTGGACCGAGGGCGCGAGCCTCGTGCGCGCCACCGCCTTCGCGGCGCGCTACCGCGACAAGATCGCCAATGACGCCGCCTTCATCCCGCGGAACCTGGTGCGGCTGAAGAACAGCGGCCTCGAAGTCGCCGCCCGCACGCAGCTCGGCCGCTGGGCCATCGCCGGCGAAGCCACCTTGCAAAATATGGTCGATGCCGATACCGGCGCACGCGCCCTGCGCCGCCCGAGGCAACAAGCGGCTGTGCGCACCGACTACGACGGCGGCGCATTCGGTGCCGGCGCGGCCTTGCGCCTCGTCGGTTCGCGGGCCGACTTCGGCAATGTGACGCTGGCCTCGCATGCGCTCGTCGATCTGAATGCGCGCTGGCGCCTGGCGCCACAGTGGAGCGTGGCGGCATCGCTGGGCAATCTCTTCGATCGTGCGTACCAGCCGACCGCCGGCTACAACGGCGCGCCGCGCACGGTGTTCGTCAGCCTGGTGTGGCAAGCGCAGCCCTGATTGCGATGCACGCGCCCGATCGACGCTGGCTGTTTGTAGCGCTGCCGGCGCTGTTGCTGGCAGTCACCGCCGCGGCGCTGCTGATCGGCAGCGCCGGGGTCGATCTGGACATGATCCGCAACCTGCGCGCGCCGCGTGTGGCCGCTGCCGCCGGCATTGGCGCGCTGCTCGCGCTGGCCGGCCTGGCGATGCAGACGCTCTTGCGCAACCCGCTCGCCGACCCCTATGTGCTCGGCACCTCGGGCGGCGCCGCGGTGGGCGCGCTGCTGGCGCTGATGTTGGGCATCACCATCACGGCCGGCGCCGCGGCCGGCGCCTTGGCGGCCGGCGCGCTCTTGCTCTGGCTCGCAAGGCGCGCGATGGCCACCACCGACGACGCCTCGCCGCGGCTGATCCTCGCCGGCGCGATGCTTGCGGCGCTGTTCGGCGCGATGGCCTCGCTGCTGCTCGCGCTGACGCCCGACCAGCGCCTGCGCGGTGCCATCTTTTGGCTCGTCGGCGATCTCTCGGGTGCCGACGATGGCGGTGTGAGCCTGGCCGCCGCCGCTGCCTTCGCCGCCTGGTTCGTGGGCCGCGAGCGCGCGCTGGACCGCCTGCTGCTCGGCAGCGTGGCCGCGCACCTGCTCGGCGAGCCGGTGCGGCGCCTGCGCTTCGAGCTGCTGCTCGGCGCGTCGCTGGCCGCTGCGCTGGCGGTGGCCAGCGCCGGCGCGATCGGCTTCGTCGGCCTGGTGGTCCCTCATGCGCTGCGCCTGTCCGGCGTGCAGCGCACGCGCGATCTGGCGCTGCTCTCGCCGCTGGGCGGCGCGGCCCTCGTCGTCGTGGCCGACCTGCTGGCACGCACCGTGGCGCTGCCGATCGAGCTGCCGGTGGGCGCGGTGATGGCGCTCATCGGCGCGCCGGTCTTTGTCTGCTTCCTCGCGCGGGGCGAGCGATGAGCACGCTCCTCACCACCCGTTCCCTCACCCTCGCCGCCGCCGGCCGCGAACTCGTGCGCAGCCTCGACTGGCAGGTCGAGCCTGGCCAGCGCTGGTGCGTAATCGGCCGCAACGCCGCCGGCAAGAGCACCCTGTTGCGCGCGCTCGCAGGGGTGGGCGAAGTGGGCGTCGCGCAACGCGGCGACATCCACTGGCAAGGCCGACCGCAGCGGCACTGGCCGGCGATCGACGCCGCCGCGCTGCGCGCCTTCATGCCGCAGCATGTGGCGGACCGCTTCCCGATCAGCGTGGCGCGGCTGCTCGAACTCAGCGTCGTGCGCGCGCGGCACAGCGCCGGTGAAGTCCTCGCCGGCCTCGATATCGAAGCCCTCGCCACGCGGCCGGTGCTGCAACTCTCGGGCGGCGAGCGTCAGCGCGTGGCCTTGGCACAATGCGCGCTGCAAGGCGCGCCGCTGTTGTTGCTCGACGAACCGGTGGCCTTTCAGGATCCGGCGCACCAGGCGCTGGTGGCGCGCTGGCTGTCGTCCTCATTGCCGCGCGATCAGGCGCTGGTGATCTCCGCGCACGATGTGAACTGGATCGCGCGCACCGCGACGCATGTGCTGGCGCTGCTGCCCGATGGGCGCTGCCAGCAGGGGGCGGTGGCGGCAATGCTCGACGCGGGACTGCTCGAGCGGGTGTATGGCTGCGGCTGGCGGGCGGTGGGCCGGGTGTGGGTGGCGGATTGAGTGCGTGGCCCCGGTGCTGGTGAAGTTCATTGGTTGATCGTCGAAGACTTGACGTCATCGTTCTGTCGGATTCGATGCGTAGCGCCTGAGTTACGCCTTTCATTGCCTGGCGCGTTGACAAGCCAATTGCAGCGAAATTTGCCGTAAGGATGACCTGTAGCGCGTCTTACGCTCCGTCATTGGCCATGCCCGCTCACAAGGAAACGCCGGACCGCTCCCAAGTTTCCTTGACCCCCTCGGGGCATAAGAGCTAACTTAGTATGACTCATCCTGCTATGCTCCGCACCGCCACG
>CADEDE010000010.1 GCA_902825995.1 uncultured Burkholderiales bacterium | reverse complement strand
TCAAGGTCATCAAGCTCGACCGCAAGCGCAACAACGTGGTGTTGTCGCGCCGCGCTGTGGTTGAAGCCTCGATGGGCGAAGAGCGCGCCAAGCTGATGGAGACGCTGCACGAAGGCGCCATCGTCCATGGCGTGGTCAAGAACATCACCGAGTACGGCGCCTTCGTCGATCTCGGCGGCATCGATGGCCTGCTGCACATCACCGATATGGCCTGGCGCCGTGTTCGTCACCCCAGCGAAGTCGTCACCGTCGGCCAGGAACTCAGCGCCAAGGTGCTGAAGTTCGACGCCGAGAAAAACCGCGTTTCGCTGGGCATCAAGCAATTGGGCGACGACCCCTGGCACGGCGTTTCGCGCCGCTACCCGCAGAGCACGCGCCTCTTCGGCAAGGTCACGAATATCGCCGACTACGGCGCCTTCGTCGAAATCGAGCCCGGCATCGAAGGCCTGGTCCACGTTTCGGAAATGGACTGGACCAACAAGAATGTCTCGCCGGCCAAGATCGTCGCCCTGGGCGACGAAGTCGAAGTCATGGTCCTGGAAATCGACGAGGACAAGCGGCGCATCAGCCTGGGCATGAAGCAGTGCAAGGCCAATCCCTGGGAAGAATTCAGCGCCACGGTCAAGCGCGGCGACCGCGTCAAGGGTCCTGTCAAATCGATCACCGATTTCGGCGTCTTCGTCGGCCTCTCGGCCGGCATCGACGGCCTGGTGCATCTGTCCGACCTGTCCTGGCACGAGCCGGGCGAGGCCGCGGTGCGCAACTACAAGAAGGGCCAGGAAGTCGAGGCCCTGGTGCTCGCCGTGGATGTCGAGCGCGAGCGCATCAGCCTGGGCATCAAGCAACTGGATGGCGACCCGTTCGCCACCTACACCACGCTGAACGACCGTGGCGCCCTGGTCACCGGCAAGGTCAAGACGGTCGATGCCCGCGGCGCCGAAATCCAGCTCAGCGACGATGTCACCGGCTACCTGCGGGCTTCGGAAATCAGCCGCGACCGTGTCGAGGATGCGCGCAATGTGCTGAAGGAAGGCGACGAAGTCGAAGCCATGATCGTCAACGTCGATCGCAAGCTGCGCTCGATCCAGTTGTCGGTCAAGGCCAAGGACAGCGCCGACCAGCAGGAAGCCATGCAGCGCCTGTCGGCCAGCACCGAGCGCGAGAACGCCGGCACGACCAGCCTGGGTGCGCTCCTGCGGGCGAAGATGGACGGCGGCAAGGACAACGCCTGATCCTTATCGCCCAACCAGCGCCCCGGCATGACCCGCTCCGACCTCGTGGCTGCGCTGGCTGAACGCTTCAGCCAGCTCGCTCACCGCGATACCGAGTTCGCGGTCAAGACCATGCTCGATGCGATGTCCGACGCCCTGGCGCGCGGGCACCGCATCGAGATCCGCGGTTTCGGCAGCTTCTCGATCAACCGCCGCCCGCCGCGCCTGGGCCGCAACCCGCGCAGCGGCGCGCAGGTCACGATCCCCGAGAAGCTAGTGCCGCACTTCAAGCCGGGCAAGGCCCTGCGCGAAGCGGTGGATGCCAACGTGCCGGTGCCCGACGCAGCGCCGGGCCGCCGGCCCTGACGCCCAAGGCGCACGCCACGGCCCCGTAGAATCGCGCGCCGATGCGTGCACTCAATTGGCTCGTCCGGGCCTTCGTCTTCTTCACCCTCTTCGCCTTCGCGCTGAACAACCAGCAGGAGGTGGCCGTGCGCTGGTTCTTCGGCTTCGAATGGCATACGCCGATGGTCATCGTCGTGCTCGCGGCCTTCGCCGCCGGTTGTGCGATCGGGGTGCTGGCGATGGTGCCGAGCTGGTGGCGCCAGCGCCGCGTGGCCAAGCTCGCCGCGCCGGTCGGCAGCGTGCAGGCCACGGTCGTGCCCTCCACCCAGGTGTCCTCGACCTTCGGCGCCGAAGCCGCCGTGCCGCGCGAAGGCCTTTGATGGATTTCGACCTGCAGTGGCTGCTGCTCGCGCTGCCGATCGCCTTTGCGCTGGGCTGGATCGGCTCGCGCTTCGATCTGCGCCAGTGGAAACGCGAAGAGAAGAGTTCGCCGAAGGCCTATTACAAGGGCCTTGTCCTGCTGCTCAACGAACAGCACGACAAGGCCATCGACGCCTTCATCGAGGCCGTGCAGGGCGACCCCGACACCACCGAGCTGCACTTCGCGCTGGGCAACCTGTTCCGCCGCCGCGGTGAATTCGAGCGCGCCGTGCGCGTGCACCAGCACCTGATGCAGCGCGCCGACATTTCGACCACCGAGCGCGAACGCGCACAGAACGCGCTGGCGCAGGACTACCTGAAGGCCGGCCTGTTCGATCGCGCCGAGCAGGCCTATCGCGAACTGGCCGGCACGGCCTTCGACAGCGAAGCCCGGCTGGCGCTGCTGCAACTGCATGAGCGCTCGCGCGACTGGCGTGCCGCAACCGACGATGCAGCACGGCTCGAGAGTGCCGGCACCGGATCGTTCGCCTCGCGCATTGGACACCACTGGTGCGAACTGGCGCAGGAGGCCGACGAGCGCGGCGATGCGCCGGGTGCCGAGGCGGCTCTAGCGCGTGCCCGCGAAGCCTCGCCGGCCTCGCCCCGGCCCTGGGTGCAGGCTGGGCAGCACCAGGCGCGCGCGGGCCAGCATGGCCAGGCCCTGGCCAGCTGGACGGAATTGCGCTTGCGCCACCCGGGCGCTTTCAGCCTCCTGGTCGCCCAGGACTATGCAACGAGCGCGTCGGCGATCGGCCAAACCAGCGAAGCCTTGACGGTGCTGAGCGCCCTGCACGCGCAGCAGCCCTCGCTCGATCTGCTGCGCGCCATCAACAGCCTCGACGCCGACCCCGCACGCCAACGCCAACGCAACGCCGCGCTGCTGGCACAACAGCCAACACTCTGCGCCGCCGCCGCCGTGTTGCGCGACAGCCCGAGCCCGCAGCCCGCGGCGATCGCCGTCGTCGAGAAAGCCGCCCTGCCGCTGCACCGCTACCGCTGTGCCGCCTGCGGCTTCGAGGCCCAGCGCTATTTCTGGCAGTGCCCCGGCTGCCTCAGCTGGGACAGCTACCCGCCGCAACGCGTGGAGGCCATGTGAATTCGACTGGCCGAACCATTCTGTGCATGAAATGGGGCGCCAAATACGGACCCGAATACATCAACCGTCTGTACGCCATGGTGCGCCGCCACCTGCGCGGCGAGTTCCGCTTCGTCTGCCTCACCGACCGCAGCGAAGGCATCCGCACCGAAGTGCAATGCCTGCCGATTCCCGACCTGGCGCTGCCCGACGGCATCCCCGAACGCGGCTGGAAAAAGCTCACCAGCTTCGAGGCCGACCTGCACGGCCTGAAGGGCACGGCGCTGTTTCTCGACATCGACATCGTGATCGTCGGCGACATCACGCCCTTCTTCGAGCAGCCCGGAGAATTCCTGATCATTCACGACTGGAAGCGGCCGTGGCGCATCACCGGCAATTCTTCCGTCTATCGCTTCGAGCTGGGCGCGCACGCCGACGTGCTGGCCTCGTTTCGCAGCCATGTCGAAGCGGTGCGCAAAAACTTCCGCCACGAGCAGGCCTATCTCTCGGACTTCATCCACCGCCAAGGCAAGCTGGGCTATTGGCCGGCCGACTGGTGCCGCAGCTACAAATACCACTGTGTGCCGCGCTGGCCGCTGAACCACTTTCGCGCCCCGTCGATCCCCGAAGGCGCGCGCATCCTGATCTTCCACGGCGTGGTCAACCCGCCCGACGCCCTGGTCGGTGAGCGCAACGACAACTGGCGCCATATGCTGCCGGCGCCGTGGATCGCCGAGCACTGGGTCGAATGAGCAGCAGCACCGCCGCGCCGCGTGTCTGCCCACTGGCCGAGCACGCCACCGCCACCGATGCGATCGAAGGCCTGGCGCCCGCCCCCTGGATCGTGCGCCGCTGCCGCGAAACCGGCTTCGTCTTCCTCGAGAACCCACCCGGCTACGACAGCCTGAAGCAAGACCTGGCTTGGCAGGTCACGTACCGCCGCGAATCGCAGCAGCGCGCCAGCGCCGAGCCGCTGCGTTATGCGCTGAGCCACTGGGTCAAGCACCTGCGACGCAGCGTATTCAAGCGCCACAAGGTGGCCGACATGACGCTCGCACTTGCGGCCCGCGCGGCCCGCGAGCGGCATGACGGCGCAGCCGTGCACCTGGTCGATGTCGGCTGCGGCTGGGGCGAATTGCTCGGACGGGTCATGACGCGCATGCCCACGGCTTTGCGCAGGCGCTGCGTGCCGCACGGCGTCGAGCTGTCCACCGAACTCGCCCGCCTGTCGAACGCGGCGCTGGCGCCGTATGGCGGCCATTGCGAACACGCCAGCGCCGTGGATGGCATGGCCGGCTTTGCGCCCGGCAGCCTCGACGTGATCGTGCTGTCGTCCTTCCTCGAACACGAGATCGCGCCGCTGCCGCTGCTGCGCCATTGCCGCGATGCCTTGCGCGAAGGCGGCGGGGTGCTGATCAAGGTGCCCAACCACGCCAGCTGGAACCGCAGCCTGCGCGGTGCGCGCTGGTGTGGTTACCGCTGGCCCGACCACGTCAACTATTTCACCCCCGACACACTGCGCGCGATGGCCCGCAAGGCCGGGCTCGAGGTCGAGCGCTTGTCATGGCGCGACCGCTTTCCCCTCAGCGACAGCCTGTACGCCGTGCTGCGCCGCGCAACGGTACGATGAACCGAGTGCGTCCCTGCCGCGTCTGCACCGCGAATGCACGCCCGATCTTCAGTGGCACCGTGCTCGGGCGCAGCGTCGAATACCAGGAGTGCGACGTTTGCGGCTATGTGCAGACCGAAACCCCGAACTGGCTCGACGAAGCCTATGGCAGCGCCATCGGCGCGGCCGACACCGGCATCCTGCAGCGTAACCGGCGCAGCGCGCGAATCGTGGTGCGCATGCTGGCCATGCTCGGCCAATTGCGCGGCCGCGTGATCGACAGCGCCGGCGGCTACGGCTTGCTGGTGCGCATGTTGCGCGACCTCGGCGTCGATGCGCGCTGGGAAGACCGCTACTGCGACAACCTGGTGGCACGCGGCTTCGAGGCCGGCGCCCACGAGCCGGCCGATCTGTTGACCGCCTTTGAAGTCATGGAGCACATGCTCGATCCGCTGGCCGAGATGCGCAAGCTGTGTGCGCGCGCGCCGCAGGTGCTGGTCTCGACCAGCCTGATCCCCGCGCCGACGCCGCCACTCGCGGCCTGGTGGTATTACGCCCCGGCCGGCGGTCAGCACATCGGATTTTTTCGCCTGCGCACATTGGAGTACCTGGCGGCGAAGCTGGGCCGGCGCGTTCTCTCCGATGGCCGCGGCTTTCACCTCTTCACCAGCGATACGTCGATCTCGGCGCTGCGATTCGCCTGGGCGCGCAAGACAGCGGCCTTCGCGCCGCTGATCGCACGCACGCGCCTGCGCTCGCGCACCTGGAACGATTTTCGCGCCGCCGAACAGCAGGCCGCGGCAGCCGCCCGGCGTGACGCCTGAGCGCCTGTCACGGCGCACTGTCCCCTAAACTCGAGGCGCTACAGCTTCCGGCGCGGCTCGGCCCCACACCATGAACTCGATCAAGATTCCGGTCTATCAACCCGACCTCGGCGGCAACGAAAAGCGCTACGTCAACGAATGCCTCGACACCGCGTGGATCTCGTCGCGCGGGCGCTTCGTCGGCGAGTTCGAAGCCCGCTTCGCCGAGCGCATCGGCAGCGCACACGCGGCCTCGGTGTGCAACGGCACGGTGGCGCTGCACCTGGCGCTGCTGGCCTTGGGTATCGGGCCGGGCGACGAGGTCATCGTGCCCACGCTGACCTATATCGCTTCGGTGAATGCCATCGCCTATACCGGCGCCAAGCCGGTCTTCGTCGATTCCGATCGCGCCAGCTGGCAGATGGATGTGCAGGATGTCGAGCGCCACATCACCCCGCGCACGCGGGCCATCATGCCCGTGCACCTCTACGGCCAGGCCTGCAACCTGCCCGCGCTGCGCGCGCTGGCCGACCAGCAGCACCTGTTCCTGGTCGAGGATTGCGCCGAAGCCTTCGGCACCCTGCACGGGGCGCGCCACGCCGGCACCTTCGGCGATATCTCGACCTTCAGCTTCTTCGGCAACAAGACCATCACCACCGGCGAGGGCGGCATGGTCGTCACCGACGACAAGACGCTGGCCGAACGCGCGCGCCACTACAAGGGCCAGGGCCTGGCCGCCCACCGCGAGTATTGGCACGATGTCATCGGCTACAACTACCGCATGACCAATATCGAGGCGGCGATCGGCCTGGCGCAGATCGAACGCGCAGATTACTTCCTCGCCCAGAAGCAGCGCGTCGCGGCACGCTATGCCGATGCGTGCCAGGATTTGCCGCTCGAATTCCACGCCGAGCAGGCCGGCACGCGGCACAGTCACTGGATGATCTCGGCCCTGGTGCCGCGGCCCGAGCAGCGCGAGCCGCTGCGCGCCGCGCTGGCCGCGGCCGGCATCGAGACGCGCCCGCTCTTCTACCCGGTGCATACGATGCCGATGTACGCCGGCCAATTCCGCCGCCATCCGGTGGCCGAAGACCTGGCCTGGCGCGGCATCAACCTGCCGAGCTTTCCGGGATTGAGCGATGCGCAGATCGACGGCATTGCTGGGGTCATGCGCGACTACTTTGCCGATCATGGCTGAGGCATTGATCTTTGTCGGCGCCAGCGGCCTGGCCAAGGAGATGGCGCACCTTGCGCGCGGCGTGGATCCCGGCGCCAAGCGTTGGTCGCGCATCGCCTACTGCGGGGCCGAAGCCGGCGAACTCGGCCGCGAGTTGCTGCACGGCCGCGTCGAATACCTCGATGCCGACCTGCTGGCATGCGACACACCAGTCGATGTCGTGATTGCCGTCGGCTCGCCAGCGTTGCGCCGTCAACTGGCGGGCAAACTGCAAGCCAACCCGGCCCTGTCGTTTCCGAACCTGGTCCACCCCAGCATCGAGATCGACGCCAGCGTCCAACTGGGTCGCGGCAATGCGATCGCCAAGGGCGTGACCTTCACCTGCGATACGCAAATCGGCGACTTCAATGTCTTCGGCTGCAATGCCACGATCGGCCACGACGACCGCATCGGCTCGTTCAATGTCATCAACCCCGGCTGCAATATTTCGGGTTGGGTCAGCGTCGGCGACGCCTGCCTGCTCGGCACCGGCAGCCAGGTGCTGGAGCACCTGAGCATCGCCTCCGCGACGACGCTCGGCGCCGGCGCGGTGCTCACGCGCAGCATCGCGAGTGCCGGCACCTATGTCGGCGTACCGGCGCAGCGCATGAACCAGAAAAGCTGATGCTGCGCATCGGCATCCTCGGTCATACCTTCGTCAACTGGGCCGGCGGCCTGGACTTTGTACGCACTGTCGCCAGCAGCCTGCAAGCCAGCGGCGCGCCGCTCGAGTTGCACCTGCTGCTGCCGATCGACGGCCCCTGGCTGCATGCCCGCACGCGGCTGCGCGCCTGGCGCGACGGCCTGAAATCCAAGCCGGTGGCGACCCAGCCCAGCCGCGCCCATCTCGACGCCGCGATCGCCAGCTTCGGCCCCGGCATCACGGTGCACGGGCTCGATATCGGCGCGCGCGCCTTGCGCGCCAAATACCGTGAACTCAATCTCGACGCCCTGTTGCCGGCGCTCAAACCGCTGCCGCTCGGCCCCGATATGCCCTGGGTCGGCTATGTCTATGACTTCCAGCACCGGCATCTGCCGCAGCTCTTCAAGCCGCGCCAGATCGCGCGCCGCGAGCGCTCCTTCGTGCAAATGCTGGACAAAGCGCGCAGCGTGATCGTCAATGCCCAGGCCGTCGCCGACGATATTCGCCGCTTCATTCCGCAAGCGCGCGCCGAAGTTTTCGCCCTGCCCTTTTGCCCGCAACCCGATCCGGACTGGTTCGATCTGCCCGCGCCGCCGCTGCGGCGCTTGGGCATGGATGCGGACCAACCCTACTTCATCATCTGCAACCAGTTCTGGCAGCACAAGGATCACGCCACCGCGTGGCGCGCCCTGGCCGAACTGCAAAGCTCGCACCCTCAGGTGCATCTGGTATGCACCGGCGATACCAGCGACTTCCGCGACATGAACTACTTCCCGCTGCTGATGGCGATGGCCGAGCAGTTGGGCATCGCGCCGCGGCTGCATGTGCTGGGCCTGGTGCCCAAGCGCGAGCAGATCGCCTGGCTGCGCGGCGCACGCGCGCTGGTCCAGCCCACGCTTTCCGAAGGCGGCCCCGGCGGCGGCGCGGCCTACGACGCCGTGTCGCTCGGCGTGCAGTCCCTGCTCTCGGATATCGCGGTCAACCGCGAAATCGTCGATGCGGATGTGCGCTTTTTTCGCGTCGGCGATGCGGGCGACCTGGCAGCAAAGATGCGCGAAGCGCTCGATTCGTCCGCCGCAGCGCGCCTCGACCCCGCGGCCCTGATCGCGCTGGGCCGCGAGCGCCGCACCGCCTGCGGGCAGGTGCTCTTGCGCGCCATCGATGCCGCGCGCCACCAATAAGTCATGAACCCGCGCTACGCCAATATCGTCGTGCAACGCGAGCGCGGCAACCGCATCTTCCAGCCCGGCGCGGGCCCCAACGGCGGCGATTTCTTCCTGCCCTGGCGCCAGCTGCGCGAGCGCTTCGCCCGTGAAGGGATCGAGATCAACACCGGCGATGTGAATGCCGGGCGCAGCGTGGCCTTCGAATTCCATCTCAACGCCCAGCGCGAATTACCGGCGCGAACGCCCTGCTATACCTTTCTCTACGAAGATTCGCTGGTGCGACCGCTCAACGCCGACCGCTCTCAATTACAGCGCTACCGCAAGGTCTTCACCTGGAACGAAGAACAGATCGACGACAAGCATTGCCTGCGCCTCGACTACCCCAACGATCTCAGCGTGCGCGAGGTGCCCGCCTGGCACGAGCGGCCGCTGTTCTGCGTGCTGATCGCCTCGAACAAGGCCCTGCGCTACGCCGACCCGCGCGCACTGCACGGCCAGCGCGTCGAGGTCATCCGCTATTTCGAGGCCAATGCCCCTGAGCTGTTCACGCTCTACGGCCACGGCTGGGACATCCCAGCGGTCCAGCCGGGCGCCTGGGGCCGCATCGCCAAGCGCCTGTTTGAATGGCGCCGCCGCTGGCGACCGAACGAAACGCCGTTTCCGAGCTACCGCGGCAGGGTCGGCAGGAAAGCCGAGGTGCTGGACCGCGCGCGCTTTTGCATCTGCTACGAGAACTCGCGCGGCAGCCCGGGCTACCTGACCGAGAAGATCTTCGACTGCTTCACCAGCGGCTGTGTGCCGGTCTATATCGGCACGCCGCACGCCGAGGCCGCGATTCCGGCGGCCTGTTTCATCGACGGCGACCGCTTTGCCTCGCCGGCCGCACTGCTGGCCTTCCTGCGTTCGATCGGCGAAGTGCAGTTCGCGTCCTACCAGCAGGCGATCCGCGATTTCCTGCTCTCGCCGGCCAGCGCGCGTTTCTCGAATGCACAGTTCTGCGAGCGGGTTGCGAGCACCATCGTCGCCGACCTGGGTTGATCGACTACAAAGGCATCAGATCGGTCGGCGCTTCCAGGCCGCCGGCCTGCGTCGGCCAGGGATCGCGTTGCTCGCGCGGCACGATCTTGCTCGGCCAGCCAAAGAAGGCGATCACCTCGTCGCGCCGCGCCAAGGTATCGGCCGCGCCCAGGCTGATCAATTCGCGGGTGTAAGGCGCCTCGAACAGCAGATAGCTCGCCAGGGCCGCGCCACCGCGGGCATGGCCAGGATCGCTCTGGACACCGACGCCGCGCAGCAGAGACCGCACCGTCGCCGGCAGGCAGTGCAAATGGCGCGCGGCAATGTCGTCCAGACGCTGGGTGGGGGCGATCACCAGCACGTCGAGCGGCTTCAGGTTCGAGCGCAACCGCGCCTTGTCATCGAGCAGGGACAGCGTGCGGTTGATGCGCTGCGCGCGCTCGACATCGACCGCCAGCGCATCGAGGAAGATATTCGACAGCGCGTGGCCGGCAATCTGCGCCAGGCTCGGGTAGTCGTCGTTCGACGCACGGCGCCCGGCCGGCTCGTTCAATCGCCCGCCGCCGATGACCAGGATGCGCTCTGCGCCCAGGTGCACGGCCGGCGAGATCGGCGCCGACTGGCGCATCGAGCCATCGCCGAACCACTCGTCGTGGCCTTCCACCTCCAGCCGCACCGACGGAAAAACAAAGGGGATCGCCGACGATGCCATCAGGTGCGGCAGGCCGATGCGGCTTGGCACGGCCACGCGCTGCGAGCGCAGCCAGGGTTTGAAGGGCTCGGCGGTCTGACAGAAGGTGACATGGTCGCCCGTGCTGTAGGACGAACCGGTGACGGCCAGCGCACTCAGGTGCCCGCCCGACAGCATGGCCGGCAGGCGATCGAAATGCACCACGCCTTGCAGCAACTCGGCCAGCGGGCTGTTGTCGAGCAGCGATCGCGGCCGTGCACGGCGCCAACGCGCGATGGCCCAACCCAGCGTCAGCATCGTCAGCCAGCGCGCGCCGGTGCGCACGACGCCGAAGGCATCGGCGCGATAGACCTGTTCGGCGTTGAAGTGGCGCCAGATGTTGACGACACCGGCCACGGCAAGGTCGAAACAGTCGGCGTGGCAGGCGATGGCCGCAGCGTTGATCGCGCCGGCCGAGGTGCCGGCAATCACGCCGAAGGGGTTGTGCCGCGGCGCGCCGACTTCACGCCGGATGCGCGCAACGGCTTTGAGCACCCCGACCTGGTAGGCCGCGCGCGCACCGCCCCCGGTGAGCACCAGACCGGTGGTGGCGTTGCTGTGCGGCATCTCCATGCGCATGGAGTCTAGGCATTCAGGGCAACGCGATCGAGCGATCGGCGCCGACAAAGCCCGCCAGTTCGTGACCGGCGCAACATTGTTCCACTACTCGTACACCACCGCCGCCCGCCCCTCATGCGCCAGCGTCTTCCAGCGCGCCAGGGCCTCGTCGCTGGGCCAGAAGCGCGCGGCATCGCCGAGATCGAGTTCGGCGCACACGGCGTCGCGCTGCAATTGCAGGCGCACGCCCAAGCCCTGCTGCGTCTGGCCCTGCTCGGTGACCAGGGTCTTGGCCGGCCAGGTGCGGATCACATCGGCCACCGGTGGCGCCTTGCCGTTCACCGCCACGGCCAGGTATTTGCCGAAGCGCGCGCGCGCGGCGGGCAGATCCCAGAGCTGGTTGACATTGAGGCGCAGGCCACCGCTGAAACGGTCCGGTTGGACCTTGCCCTGCACGATCACCAGCTCATCCTCGCGCAGGCGTTCGCGGTGGGCTTCGAGCAGCTCTTCGTTGGCCACGGCCTCGATGGTTTCGCTGCCGTCGTCGAGCCTGAAGATCGCCACCTTGCCGCGCTGGCCGTTGACCACGCGCAAATCGCCGACGATGCCGGCCAGCAGCAGCGGCTCGCGGGTATCGACCAGATCGGCGATGCGGCGCTTGGCGAAAAGGCGGACCTCGGCTTGGCTCTGCTCGAACAGATGCCCCGACAGATAAAAACCGAGCGCGGCTTTTTCCAGCGTCAACCGCTCCTTGATATTCCAGGGCTCGGCCGCCACCAGCGCCGGCTCCTGCGTGCTGGCGGCGTGCGAATCGGCGAAGTCAAAGAGGCCGCCCTGGTCGGCATGGGCGGCCTGGGTCTCGGCCCAGTCAAAGGCCAGTGACACGCTGGCCAACGCCGTCGCGCGGTCGGCGTGCAACGCATCGAAAGCGCCGGCCTTGATCAGCGCTTCGACGACGCGCTTGTTGACGCGCTGGCGATCGACACGCGCGGCGAAATCAAAGAGGCTGCGGAAGGGGCCGCCGCCCTCGCCTTCGCGCTCGCCGCTGCCGTCGCGCGCAGCGACGATGGCTTCGATCGCGCCCTGGCCGGTGCCCTTGATCGCACCCAGGCCGTAGCGCAGCGACTTGTCGTTCACCGGCTCGAAGCGATAGACGCCGCGGTTGATATCCGGCGGCTCGAAGGCGATGCCGAATTGCTTGGCATCGTTGAGCAGAACCTTCAACTTGTCGGTATCGCCGAGTTCGACCGTCATATTGGCGGCATAGAACTCGACCGTGCAGTGCACCTTCAGCCAGGCGGTGTGATACGCCAGCAAGGCATAGGCGGCGGCGTGGCTTTTGTTGAAGCCGTAGCCGGCAAACTTCTCCATCAAATCGAAAACTTCGTCGGCCTTGGGCTCGAGGATGCCTTGCCGCGCCGCGCCGTCGCGGAAGATCTGGCGCTGCTGGGCCATCTCCTCGGCCTTCTTCTTGCCCATCGCGCGGCGCAACATGTCGGCACCGCCCAGCGAATAGCCGGCCAGCACCTGGGCGGCCTGCATCACCTGCTCTTGATAAACGAAGATGCCGTAGGTTTCGGCGAGCACCGGTTCCAGCAGCGGGTGCGGATAGACGATGGGCTCGCGGCCATGCTTGCGCGCGCAGAAGCTCGGGATGTTCTCCATCGGCCCCGGGCGGAACATGGCATTGAGCGCAATCAGGTCTTCCAGCCGGCTGGGCTTGGCGTCGCGCAACATGCCCTGCATACCGCGCGATTCGAACTGGAAGACCGCCTCGACCTGCGAGTTCGAGAAGAGCCGATAGACGGCCGGGTCGTCGAGCGCGAGTTGGTCGTAATCGAAGTTTTCCCGCCCGGGCCGGCGCGCGCGCACCAGGTGCTTGGCCTGCTCGAGGATCGTCAATGTGGCCAGGCCCAGGAAGTCGAACTTGACCAGGCCGATGGCTTCAACATCGTCCTTGTCGAATTGGCTGACCGCGCTGTCGCTGCCGGGCTGCTGGTAGAGCGGGCAGAAATCGGTAATCCTGCCCGGCGCGATCAGCACGCCGCCGGCGTGCATGCCGACATTGCGCACGATGCCCTCGACGCGCATGGCCAGCGCGAGCAGTTCGGCGACTTCTTCCTCGGCGGCTTCGCGGCGATCGAGCTCGGGTTCTTCCTTGCGCGCATAGATCACGCCCGGATCGGGCTGCTCGGGCACGCGCGCGAGGGTCACCGTCTTGCCCGGCGGCGCGACGATCAGCTTGGCGATGCTGTCCACATGCCCATAGCCCATGCCGAGCACACGGCCGATATCGCGCAGCGCGGCCTTGGCGGCCATGGTGCCGAAGGTGGCGATCTGGCTCACCGCATCGCGGCCGTATTTGGCCTTCACATAGTCGATCACGCGCTCGCGATTGGCCTGGCAGAAATCGATGTCGAAATCGGGCATCGATACCCGCTCTGGATTGAGGAAGCGTTCGAAGAGCAGCTTGTAGGCCAGCGGATCGAGGTCGGTGATCGACAGCGAATAAGCCACCAGCGAGCCCGCGCCCGAGCCGCGGCCCGGGCCCACCGGGCAGCCATTGGACTTGGCCCAGTTGATGAAATCGGCGACGATCAAAAAGTAGCCCGGAAAGCCCATCTTGACGATGGTGGCGATCTCGAATTCCAGCCGATCCGCGTAGCGCGGGCGCTGCTTTTCGCGCTCCATCGCATCGGGGTAAAGGTGTGTCAGGCGCCGCTCCAGGCCGGCAAACGAGGCCTCGCGGAAATAGGCTTCGATCGGCGCGCTGACACCGTCAACCACGGGCGTCGGGAAATCCGGCAAGCGCGGCTTGCCCAGCGTGAGTTGCAGATTGCAGCGCTGGGCCACGACCAGGGTATTGGCCAGCGCCTGCGGCAGATCGGCGAACAACTCGGCCGTCTGCGCCTGCGTCTTGAAATACTGTTCGCGCGAAAAGCGCTTCACCCGCTTCGGGTTGGTCAGGGTTTCGCCTTCCGCGACACACACCCGCGCCTCGTGCGCTTCGAAATCGTCGGGCAGGGCAAATTGCACCGGGTGCGTGGCGACCACCGGCAGCGACAGGCGCGCCGCCAGCGGCACGGCCGCATGCACATGGGCTTCGTTGCCCGCCAACCCGGCGCGCTGGACCTCGATAAAAAAGCGTTGTGGAAAAATCGCCGCCAAACGCTGCGCAAGTTGTTCGGCACGCAGCAAGTCACCCGCCAGCAGCGCCTGCCCGACCGCACCGCCATCGGCACCCGACAAGGCGAGCAGACCACCGCCCAATTCGTCAAGCCAGGCCCACTTGACGAGCGCCTGCGCGCGCTGCGTATTACTGGTCCAGGCGCGCGCAAGCAGTTCGCACAGATGCAGGTAGCCGGCGTCGTTTTGCACCAGCAGCAACAAGCGACTGCCCTGCTTCTCGCCGCCAGCCCCTGTGTTTTCAGGCTCGAGCCAGATATCGCAGCCGATGATCGGCTTGACGCCCGCGGCGCGGCAGGCGCTGTAGAACTTGACGGTGCCGAACAGGTTGGAGAGGTCGGTGATGGCGCAGGCTACCTGCCCGTCGGCGCGCGCCGCCGCCACGGCGTCGTCGATGCGCAGGGTGCCATCGACGACGGAGAACTCGGTGTGGGTGCGCAGGTGAACGAAAGGCATGATCCAATTGTAGAGAGCGGCCACAGCCGACCGATCGCGCGCAGCGCTCCTAAAATCAAACCGTGCCCGACCGTTTCCTGAACCTCAGCGCCTACGCCTTCGTGGCCCTCGATCGTCCGCCGGCACGGCGCGACGCGCTTTACCAAACTGCCCTGGCCTGCGGTATCAAAGGCACCGTGCTGCTGGCCAAAGAGAGCATCAACCTGTTCGTCGCCGGGGCCGATCCCGGTGCACGCGAGTGGCTCGCACGATGGCGGCAGGAACCTCCATTCGCCGCGCTCGATGCCAAGGAAAGCGGGAGCCCCACACTGCCCGACGCGCCGCACTGGCGAGGCCGCAGTTTCGTTTTCGATGGCCGCGAAACGCTGAGGGCCGTCCTGGCCCCTGCCTGCAAGGCCTGAGCCAATGGCTGCCAGCCTGTTGCTGCGCCTGCTCGGCCTGCTGCTGATATTGACCTCCGTGGGCATCGCACTCAGCCGTGCGCCCGACCGGCCGGTGCAAACGCTCGTCGCCCGCTGGGCGCCGCCGCCGTCCGACTTCATCGAAGTCAAGGGTCAGCTCGTCCACCTGCGCGACGAGGGCCCGCGCAGCGACCCGGCACCGCTCTTGCTGTTGCACGGCACCGGCGCCAGCCTGCACACCTGGGACGGCTGGGCGGCCGCGCTGAAGGCGCACAAGCGCGTGATCCGCATCGACCTGCCCGGCTTCGGCCTCACCGGCCCCTTCAGCGGCCAGTACGCGTCCGACGATTACCGCGGCGACACTTATGCCCGCTTCGTGCTCGACGTGATGGCGGCGCTCGGTCTATCGCGGGCCACGATCGGCGGCAACTCGCTCGGCGGCGAAATCGCCTGGCGCGCCGCAACCTTGGCGCCGCAGCGATTCGCCCAACTGATCCTCGTCGATGCCACCGGCTACGCCTTCACGCCCGACGATATCCCGCTCGGCTTGCGCATCGCGCGCATCCCCGTGCTCGCGCGCATCGGCGAATACCTGCTGCCGCGCGCCGTGGTCGCGGCCAGCCTGCGCAGCGTCTATGGCGACCCGGCGCGCATCGGCGACGAACTGATCGACCGCACCTTCGAGCTCACGCTGCGCGAAGGCAACCGCCGCGCACTCGGGCTGCGCCTGCAACAGCTCGAAGCCGATGTGCATGCCGAGCGCATCAAGACCCTGGCCTTGCCCACGCTGGTGCTGTGGGGCGGGCGCGACCGCCTGGTGCCACTGGCCAACGGCGAGCGCTTCGCGGCCGAGATCCGCGGCGCCAAGCTCGTCGTATTCGATGCGCTGGGCCATGTGCCGCAGGAAGAAGACCCGGCACGTACGGTTGCCGTGGTGACCGACTTCCTGGAGAACCGCCCATGAGTTCATCGTCGAAACACGCGCACGCAGCCGAAGTGTCGTGGCAACGCGCCGCGCACGAGGCCTTCACCGACCAGCGCTACAGCCGCAAACACAGTCTGCGCTTCGATGGCGGCGCCGAGGTGCCCGGCTCCTCGTCGCCCTCGGTCGTGCCGCTGCCGATGTCGGATGCCGCCGCCGTCGATCCCGAAGAAGTCTTCGTCGCATCGCTGGCGGCCTGCCACATGCTGTGGTTCCTGTCCCTGGCCGCGCAGCAAGGCTACGTGATCGACAGCTACCGCGACGCAGCGGTCGGTGTGATGACAAAGAACGCCGCCGGCAAGCTCTGGATGTCGGCGGTGACGCTGCGCCCCGAAGTGCGCTTCGGTGGCGAGCGGCAGCCCGGCGCCAACGAGTTGCTGCGGCTGCATCACCGGGCACATGAAGAATGCTTCATC
Source organism: uncultured Burkholderiales bacterium (assembly GCA_902825995.1). GTDB lineage: Bacteria > Pseudomonadota > Gammaproteobacteria > Burkholderiales > Burkholderiaceae_C > CADEEN01. The sequence continues at coordinate 39,975 of CADEDE010000010.1, read as the reverse complement.
GCCAATTCGGTGAAAAGCGAGCTGCGCTGTGAACCCGTTGTCGGGTGACCCGCCAGGCGACCAGCCGCGTCACATTCCCGCACCGTCATTTGCCTTTGCAAACATTTGAGGCAAGCCCTGTCGGCGCGCGAAACCAACAGCCCCTGTTTCTTCGGCGACAGCGTGTAAGGCCCTGGTGGTTTGCACACAAATGCACGATGAATCCGCGCTTCGTGCGCTGAAGATGCGCCCGCTGGATCGAGCCCAAGCAGGGCCGATCCGGTTGGAGAAACTGCATCGTGCTCTGTTCATTGACCGCCACGCCCGCCTCGAATGCCGCCGCCCTGGTGCGCCGGCCGCCGCCTGCGCGCGCCGTGCAGGCAGGCTGGTTCAAGCGTGAAGAAGCGATCATGGGCACGGCCATCACGGTCGAGCTGTGGGCCGACGATGACCTGACCGGCCATACCGCGATCGACGCCGTGATGGCCGAGATGCACCGCATCGACCGGGCGATGAGCCCGCACAAGGCCGACTCCGAGCTGTCTGTCATCAACCGCCTGGCGGCCACCGAGCCGGTGCGCCTGAGTGCGGAAATGTTCGGCCTGCTCGAGTGCGCACTGGCCTTCTCGGCGCTGTCGGGGGGCGCCTTCGACATCAGCTACGCCAGCGTCGGCCAGCTCTACGACTACCGCGCCGGCATCGCGCCCAGCCGCGAAGCCCTGGCACAGGCGCAGCCAGCCATTGGCTGGCGTGGCCTGAGGCTCGACCGCGCGACACGCACGCTGGCCTTCGCACGCCCCGGCATGCGCATCGACCTCGGTGGCTTTGCCAAGGGGCATGCCGTCGATAACGCGGTGAAGATCCTCACCGGCCTGGGCGTCCAACACGCTTTTGTGAGCGCCGGCGGCGACAGCCGCGTCATCGGCGACAAGCGTGGTCGGCCCTGGACCATCGGCGTGCGCCATCCGCGCGATGCCAAGGCCCTGGTGGCCGTGCTTCCGCTCGAAGACACCGCGGTTTCGACCTCGGGTGACTACGAGCGCTTCTTCGAGACCGGAGGCCTGCGCCACCACCACATCATCGACCCGGCCACCGGCCGCTCGCCGGCGGCGATCCACAGCGTGACGATCCTCGCCGCCGACGGCCTGACGGCCGAGGCCCTGTCCAAAAGCCTGTTCGTGCTCGGCGTCGAGCGCGGCATGGCCCTGATCGAATCGCAGCCGGGAGTCGATGCGCTTTGCGTCGATGCCGGCGGGCGTTTGCATTACTCGACCGGACTCCAGGCCCCGCAGAGGGCCTGAGCGCGCCGGCATTCACGGTCACTGTCATCGACCTCTAAGGCACTCAGGGAGCCCCACATGAACAAGACCACAGCCATCGTCGGTTTCGCCACCCTCGCCGCGGCACTCGTTGTCGCGGGCTGCGGCAGCGGCAGCAACGGCACCGACAACACCGTCACGGTCAACGGCGACGTGCCGCTGGCCTATGCCAAGCGCGCCGTCACGCTGCGCATGAACCCGACCAATGGCGCGCCCAGCGCACCCGGCGGCGACCTGATCATTCGCGAAAAGTCTTCCGCCAGCGCGCGCGAGATCAACGTCACCGCGGCGATCACCCAGGGCAACGGCGACGTCTCGGACCCCGAGGTCTCCTACGACGGCAAGAAGATCGTCTTCGCGCTGCGCTGCCCGACGAGCAATACCTCGACCATCGCCGGCGGGCCGGCCTGTACCGGCGCCTGGAATATCTGGGAATACGACACTACGACCGGCGGCCTGGCCGGCGGCAGCCTGCGCCGCATCACGGCTTCGGCCAGCGACGACGACGTCGATCCGGCCTACCTGCCGGGCGGGCGCGGCTTCGTCTTCACCTCGAATCGCCAGACCCTGACCAGGAGTGTGGTCAACGGCGTGACAAGCTTCGCCGCCGACGAGTACGAGCGCGAGCGCGTGCTCAACCTGCACACCGCGGACGGGCAGGGCGGCGCCATCGCCCAGATCTCGGTCAACCAGAGCCACGACCGCAACCCGGTGGTGCGCCCCAACGGCGACATCATGTTCTCGCGCTGGGAACATGTCGGCCCGAACAACCGCTTCGCGATCTTCCGCGCCAAGCCCGACGGCACCGACATGTTCGTGCTCTACGGCGAGCACAGCGCCGGCAACAGCTTCCTGCACCCGCGCGATATGGACCCCAAGGGCGCATTCGCCGGCCAGTTGGTGTCCTCGTTGATGTCGCTGTCGGGCACGCGCGAAGGCGGTGCGCTGATGATGATCGATGCGGCCAACTATTCCGAGGAGAACACGCCGACCAGCCGCGCCGTGGCCTTGTCGGGCGGCCAGCGGCAGATGACCGACCGCAGCCTCAACGACGGCCGCGGCCTGTCGATGTTCGGCCGCGTGACCTCGCCCTTCCCGCTCTGGGACGGCACCGACCGCGTGCTGGTCTCGTACCGGCCCTGCGAAGTCACGCGCAATGGCGACGTGATCCCCTGCGTCACGTTGACACCGGCCGAACTCGAGCGCCTGGCCAGCGATCGCACGACGATCGAGGAGGCCGCCGATACGATCCAGGACAACGCGCCGCCGGCCTATGCCGTCTATATGGTCGATCCGAAGGCGCAGACCTGGCTGATCGTCGCCGCGCCGCCGGCCGGCTTCATGTACACCGACCCGGTCGCGCTGCAGGCGCGCACCGAGCCCAATGCAACCCAGCCGACCGTGATCGACGAGGCGCTCGCCGCGCAGGGCCTGGCCCTGATCGAAGTGCGCAGCGTCTATGACACCGACGGTTTGGGCCGCATGGGCGAGCGCACGATCGCCGCCGTCGATCTGCCGGACGGTTGCGCGCGCGGCATCGCCCAGACCGCACCGGTGGATGCGGCCGATACGCGCGCCAGCGTCGCCGATCTGGCCAAGATCAAGGATCCGGCCGATCCGGCCTACCACTGCTCGCCGGCGCGTTTCGTGCGCGCCTTCCGCGCGATGGCGCCGGTGGCCGGCATGACCGGGATGCGCGAAGCCATCGGTGAAACCGATTTCGAGCCGCAGCAGATCCTGGGCTATGCCCCGGTCGAGCCCGATGGTTCGTTCAAGCTGCTGGTGCCGGCCGATGTGCCGCTGGGCCTGGCGATCCTCGACACCAAGGGCCGCGCACTGCAAACCCACCTGAACTGGATCCAGGTCCGCCCCGGCGAGCGCCGTACCTGCGACGGCTGCCACAGCCCGCGCCGCGGCGCCGCGCTGAACTCCGGTGCCGTCGTCAATACGATGCCCGCGGCCATCAACACCGCGCTGTCGAGCGACCACCGATCCGGCGAGACCATGGCCTCGCTGCGCACGCGCCGGGATCCGTCGGCGCTGAACCTGACGCCCGACATGATCTACAGCGATATCTGGGCCGATACCACCAAGCCCGGCGTGCGCGCCCGCGCGCCGATCGCCATTCGCTATGCCGGCAACGCCAACCCGGCCGACAACCTGGGCACGCTGGCGCCGGTCAACGGCGTGATCAACTACCCCGACCACGTGGCGCCGATCTGGGCCCGCGTGCGTGGCGCCAATGGTGTCAATACTTGCACCAACTGCCACGCCGACCCGGTCAAGCTCGACCTGCGCGCCAGCTTCGGTGGCAGCGGGCGCATGGTCTCGTACGACGAACTGCTGATCGGCGACCCGGTCATCGACCCCGCCACCGGCCAGCCGCAGACGCGACTCGAAGAAGGCGTGCCGGTGATCGTGCGCGGCGCGGCCCTGGTGGAGAATATGGTCAGCGATGCCGAAAGCATCTCGCGCTCGAGCCGCCTGACCGAAATCCTGTTCGGCGAAGCGCTCAAGGCCCCCGCCGCCGCGCGCACCGCGCACCCGGATCCGGCCAGCGGGCCGAACCACGCGAGCCTGCTCAACGCGGCCGAGAAGCGCGTCATCACCGAGTGGATGGACCTCGGCGGCCAGTACTACAACGATCCGAGCAAGAGCCCGAGTGTGCGCCGCGTGGTGGCGCTCAGCCAGGCAAGCTTCGAAGCCACGGTGATGCCCGTATTGCAGGCCAACTGCGCGTCCTGCCATGCACCGACCGGCAGCTCGGGCACCGCGCCGGCCGGTGGCTCGTTGCTGCGCAACCGCTTCGTGCTCGCCGGCAGCCCCGATGGCGACTACAACGTGACGCTGACGATGGTCACCGATACCTGCAACGCCGCGGCCAACCCGCTGCTGCGCAAACCCTCGACCGTGCCGCACCCGGCCGGCGCGATCGGGCAGACCACCCCGGTGTTGGCCCCGGCGAGTGCCGGCTATGCGGCAATCGCCAGCTGGATATCTTCAGGATGCACCCCGTAATGGTGAAACCAATAGAGCGCCCGCCGTTCGCCCTCAGCCTGACATCGGGCTTGTTGGCGGCGGCCCTTGTGTCGGGTTGCGGTGGCGGGGATGGAAACCCGCTGGGCAACCCGCCCTCGATTCAGAACCCGCCCGCCACTGGCGGGCAAAAACTTTCGTTCGTGTATTTCCAGAAGTGCATCAACCCGATCTTTCTGGCGCGGCTGCAGATCAACCAGGGCGGCGTGATCTCGACGAATACCTGCGCCTCCTCGGGCTGCCATGACAACAGCAGCGGCACCGGCGGCGCCCTGCGCATCGTGCAAAGCGCAACCGCCGTCGATCTGACGAATCCGGCGAATACACCCGACGTCGTGCGCCTGACCGACATCTACAAGAATTTCTATTCATCGCAAGGTTCGACGGTCATCGGCGCGCCCTTGCAGAGCCGCCTGATGACCAAACCCCTGACGCTGAATGTGCTGCACGGGGGTGGCGTGATTTTTGCTGATCAGAACGATGCCAACGCCAAGCTGATTGCGTATTGGATCGGCCGGCCGATGGTGGCGGGGCAAGACGAGTTCAGCGCGGCCGACAGCATGTTCACGCCTGCGAATGCGGCCACGGGCGCCTGCAACATGTAGTGACACCCGAGATAGCGCCACCGACACGCATGACAACAACAATGACCCTCTCACGCTTCGCCGCCGCCCTTTTTTGGCTGGCGGCGCTGCTGTCTCCCGCCCACGCGCAGCCAGCCGAAAGCGCGCAGGCCAGCGTCAGCGAGCACCTCACGGTCGCCGATCCCTTTCTCGAAGTGCGCACCGGCCCGGGCCGTGGCTACCCGGTCTTCTTCGTCGTCGCGCGCGGCCAGGCGGTGATCGTCGAGTTGCGCCACACCGATTGGTTCAAGGTCCGCGCCGAAGGCGGCCAGCTCGGCTGGGTGCACCGCCAGCAGCTCGAGACCACGCTCACCGCGGCGGGCGCCGGCAAGACCTTCCGCGATATCGCACTGGACGACTACCTCGCTCGCCGCGTGCAGATGGGCGCCGCCTGGGGGCGCTTCAAATCCGAGCCGATGTTGAAGCTCTATGCGAGCTACAAGCTCAGCGACACGCTCTCGGTCGAGGGGGATCTGGGCCAGGTGCAGGGCATCTTCTCGGGCACCAATTTCTGGCATGTCTCGCTGCACAGCGAGCCGTGGAGCGACCAGCGCCTGTCGCCCTTCTTTGGCGTTGGCGTGGGCAAGTTCAAGAACTTCCCGAACCTGAGCCTGGTCGGCGCCAGCGTCACCGACGCCAAGCTGGCCCACATGATCGTCGGCGCGCGCTACTACCTGACCGAACGCTTCGTGCTGCGCGCCGATTGGGCGCTCTATACCGCCTTCGTCTCCGACCAGCGCAGCAGCGAATACCGCGCCATCACCGCCGGCGTGTCGTTCTTCTTCTGAGCTTTTCCTCACCGCGAGCCCACAACATGAACAAGATCACTCTGGCCGGCATCGCCGCTCTGGTGCTGCTCGGCAACGCCAGCAGCTTCGCGCAGGCGACCGCGCGCCCCGACAGCAACCAGGTGGTGGTGCCCGAAATCGAGCGCCGCGAGGTCAAGCTGCCGCGATACCCGTCAAAGGATTTCGCGGTCGGCCTGTTCGCGGGCACCTACGCGACGCAGAATTTCGGCGCCGCCGCCGTGGTCGGCACCCGCCTGGGTTATCACATCACCGAGGACTGGTTCGTCGAAGCCACCCTGGGGCAAAGCAAGGTCAGCGACGAAGCCTTCCGCCAGGTGTTACCGGGCGGCATCTTCACCGACCCCAAGGAGAAGCTGCGCTACTACAGCGTCTCGGCCGGCTACAACCTGCTGCCCGGTGAAGTCTTCCCGACGGCCAAGCGCGCCAAGGCCACGGCGATCTACCTGATCGCCGGCGTCGGCAGCACCTGGTTCAACGAGCAGCGCAGCCAGACCGTCAATTTCGGCCTCGGCGGTCGCCTGCTGCTGGCCGACCGCATCGGTGTGCAGGTCGATATGCGCGACCATGTTTTCTCGCTCGATCTGCTGGGCAAGCGCCAAAGCACCCACAACCTCGAGTTGACCGCCGGCTTCACCTACTACTTCTGAGCCACGACACCATGAAGATCGCTTCGATCAAGCGCTGCTGCCTGCCCCTGCTGCTGGCCTGCGCCTTCGGCAGCGCCGCTGCCGCGGTGCAGTTGTCTTCCACCGCGCCCGACTTCACGCTGAAGAGCGTGGGCGGCGCCAACCTGCGCCTGACTGAGCAGCGCGGCCAGGTGGTGATGGTGAATTTCTGGGCCACCTGGTGCGGCCCGTGCCGGCAGGAAATGCCGCACCTGAGCCGCCTCTACGACAAATACAAATCCTCCGGCTTCACGTTGCTAGGCGTGAATATCGACGACGACCCGCGCGCCGCCGCCGCGCTGGCCGCCAAACTCGGGCTGAAATTTCCGGTCCTGCTGGATACCGACAAGAAGGTCAGCAAGACCTATGACATGAGCGCGATGCCGGCCACGCTGCTGATCGACCGCGATGGGCGCGTGCGCCATATCCACCGCGGCTACCGCGACGGCGTCGAGCTGAGTTACGAAGAGCAGGTCCGCGGCCTGTTGAAAGAATGACCACCCCCGTTGCGGCTTCGCCGCTCCCCCTCAAGGGGGCACCGCTGGCGGACCGGCAAAGCCGGATCCGCGGCGGTTGCTTGGTTGTTGCAGTGCTGGCCTTGGCCACACTCGGTGGCTGCGCGATGCCGCAGCCCTGGGTCAAACCCTATGAGCGCGAGCGCCTAGCCGATCCGATCATGCGCTTCAACCGCGACGCACTCTCCGCCAAGCACAGCGAGCATGTGCGCGATATCCGCGAAGCCGCGCGCGGCGCGACCGGCGTGCAGGGAGGTGGCTGTGGCTGCAAATAGGATCCGCCCCCCGCACACCCGGCTGCTCGCCGCGCTGGCCGGTCTGCTCGGTGGCGCTTTTGCGCCCGGCGCGGCGCGCGCTGCGGCGCTGCCCGAGGACCGCGCCGAGGCGATGGTGCATATCTATAACGGTGGCGGCGTCACGGCTAGCGGCCCGGCCGTGCTGATCCGCAAAAGCCTGGCCGACAAGGTCTCGCTGAGCGGCTCGCTGTATGTCGATCAGGTCAGCAATGCCTCGATCGATGTCGTCACCACCGCCAGCAAATATTCGGAACGGCGCAACGACTACGGCCTGGCGGTCGATTACGCGGTGCGCGACTCGCTGATCACCCTGGCCGTGGGCGCGAGCAAGGAGCCCGACTACAGCACACGCAACTTCTCGCTGGATATTGCCCAGGAAACCTTCGGCGGCATGACCACGGTGAACCTCGGTTTTTCCCGCGCCGCCGATGACGTCGGCAAGATCGGTGACCCCGGTTTCACCGACAAGGCCACGCATTGGCAATACCGCGCCGGCGTGACCCAGATCCTCAACCCCAAGTGGCTGGCCAGCGTCAACCTCGAGGCCATTTCCGACAGCGGCTACCTGGGCAATACCTACCGCGTGGCGCGTGTGTTCGGCGCGGCGGTGCCCGAACGGCACCCGCGCACGCGTTCGTCGCGCGCGATCAAGGCCCGCGCCATCGGCAGCCTGGACGAAGGCGGCCGCCGCGACGCCGTGCGTGGCGAATACCGCTATTTCTGGGACAACTGGGATATCAAGGCCCACACCCTCGAAGCGGGCTACAGCCGCTACCTCGGCCAATCCTTTCTCGCCGACGCCTTCATCCGCTATTACACGCAAAGCGCGGCGCTCTTCTACAACGACAACGCGCAGAGCGAAACGACCTATGTCTCGCGCAATCGCCAGCTCGCCGATTTCAACAATATCGTCGTCGGCGGCAAGCTCACGTTCGACTGGAAAAACCAGCCCGGCCTATACGACCTGAAGGCGAATGCCGGGCTCGAGCTCTACAACATCAAGTACAAAAACTTTACCGATGTGCGAACCGGCGGCCTCTATTCGCTGCGCGCCGCCGTCTTGCAGTTCTATCTCACCGCCACTTACTGAGGCTTTCGCTATGCGCACCCTCCTCCAATCCCTTGCCGCGCTCGCCTTCGTTGCATCGGCGGGCAGCGCCCTTGCGCAAACAGCCGCAGCAACGCCGACGGCCGGCCTCGACGAACGCGTGCAGCAGGTCAAGAGCGATGTCATCAAGCTCAACCGCGACCTGCTGGTGCTCGAAGAGGAATTGCTCTTTCCGGCCAGCACGCAGGTGGCGCTCTTCGTTTCGATGGATGTGGGCAAACTCTTCGAGCTCGATTCGGTGCAGATCAAGCTCGACGACAAACTCGTCTCCAACCACCTCTATACGCCGCTCGAGGTCGAGGCGCTGCACCGCGGCGGCGTACAGCGCCTGTACCTGGGCAACCTGAAGAGCGGAACGCACGAGATCGTCGCCTTCTTCACCGGCAAGGGCCCGCACGAGCGCGACTACAAGCGCGGCGCGACGATCAAGTTCGACAAGGGCACGGGGGCCGGCTATGTCGAGTTGCGGATCAAGGATTCGACGGGCAAGCTGCAGCCCGAGTTCGACGTCAAGGTCTGGCAATAAGCGAGACCTTCCCGCGATGCGTCACCGTCTCTCACTCATTGCCAGCTCGCTGCTGCTCGCAGCCGCCGCGTGGCCCGCTCGAGCCGCCAGTTCGGCCGACGCCGAGCCGCCGCGCGCAAAGGGCATGACCACCTCGGTCGAAGCCCAGCCGATCAAGGCCCTGCACTACGGCGATACGCTGTTCAATTTCTTCCAGGACAAACATTTCAGCGCCCTCACCGGCCTGATGACCTCGCAGCATTTCGACCGCCTGGCGCCGCACGGCGACGAGGCCGAGGTGCTGCGTGGCGGCCTGCTGCTCTCCTACGGCGTGCATGGCGAAGCCGGCCATATCTTTGCTTCGTTGATCGAAAAAGGTGCTACGCCTTCGGTGCGCGACCGCGCCTGGTTCTATCTGGCCAAGATTCGCTACCAGCGCGGCTTCAACGCCGAGGCCGAAGCCGCACTCGCGCGCATCGAAGGCAAATTGCCCGCCGCTTTGGTCGAAGAGCGCGGCCTGATGCAGGCGCAACTGCAAATGGCGCGCGGCGACTATGCCGCGGCAGCCGCCGGGCTCGGGGCCATGACCGCTGACCCGAGAAAGGCCAGCCCTTTCGCCAGATTCAATCTCGGCATCGCCCTCATCAAGAGCGGCGATGTCGCCCAAGGCACGGCCCTGCTCGACGCCATCGGCAGCGCCCCGGCCGGGAACGAAGAACAGCGCGGCCTGCGCGACCGCGCCAACCTCGCCCTGGGCGTCGCCGCGCTGCAAGAGCAGCGCGCGGCCGATGCGCACCGCCTGCTGGAGCGCGTGCGCCTTCAGAGCCAGAACGCCAACAAGGCCCTGCTCGGCTATGGCTGGGCAGCGGCAGCGCAGAAGAAGCCCGAACTGGCCCTGGCCTCGTGGAGCGAACTCGCCGGCCGCGATGCCAGTGACCCGGCCGTGCTCGAAGCGCGTATCGCCCTGCCCTTCGCCCATGCCGAACTCGGCGCCTTCGGCCAATCGCTGACGCTCTACGAGAGCGCGGTGCGCGAATTCGACAGCGAAGGCCAGCGCCTGGAGGCCTCGATCGGCGCCATCCGTGCGGGCAAATTGCTCGGCGATTTGCTCGAGCGCAACCCGGCCGACGAGATGGGCTGGACAGGCACGCTGCGCAAGCTGCCCGAGATGCCGCACGCGGCGCACCTGGCGCAGGTGCTGGCGCAGCATGAGTTTCAGGAAGCCTTCAAGAATTTCCGCGACCTGCGTTTCCTCGAAGGCAACCTCGAACAATGGCGCGATACGCTGGGCGTTTTCCGCGACATGCTCGAACACCGCCGCGCGGCCTTCGCCGCGCGCTTGCAGCCGACCAAGGACAGCGCGCAGGCCCAGGCCGCCGCGCTGGCCGAGTTGCGCCAGCGCCGCGCCGGCCTGGCGACTGAAATCGCTCGCGCCCAAAGCGATGCCGACGGCGTGGCCTTCGCCAATGCCAAGCAGCGAGCGCTGCTGGAGCGCGTGCAGGGCCTGCAAGCCGCGCTCAAGACAGACGGCGCCAACCCCGAAATCGCGGCGCTGGCCGAGCGCATCCGCCTCTCGGCCGGCGTGCTGGCCTGGGAGTTGGCGCACGAGTTTGCGACCCGGCGCTGGGATATGCAAAAGGCGCTTGGCGAGATCGACAACCAGCTCGAGCAAGCCGGCCAACGCGAAGCCGCGCTGGCGCAGGCCCAGCGCGATGAACCGATCCGCTTCGAGCGCTTTGCCGCGCGCATAGAGGCCCTGGCCAAACAGATCGAGGCCACGCTGCCGCGCGTGACCGCGCTGAAGAGCGAGCAGCAAGGCGTCGCGCAGCAGGTCGCCGAGGCCGCGCTGGTGGGCCAGAAGCAGCGCCTCGTCGCCTACAGCTCGCAGGCTCAATTCGAAATCGCGCAATTGATCGACCGCGCCACCGTAGCCAGGAGCGACGCTCATGAGAAGCGCTAGGTTCTCTCCTGTCGCCTTCGCGGTGTTGCTCGCCGCCTGCGCCAGCAAACCCACCGGCACGCCCGACAACGAGCCCACGCTGGCGGTGCTATCGACGCGCAAGATCGAGATCAAGCCCGATACGGTGCTGGCCTCCACGCCCGAGCAGGCCTCGGCCGCCTACAAGCGCTTTCTGGATATCGCGCCGCGCGCGCCGCAGCGCGCCGAGGCGCAGCGGCGCATCGGCGACCTGGCGATGGAGAGCGCCGACAACCAGAGCACCACCAGCGGCAACAACCCGGATTACAAGCCGGCGGTCGCGCAATACCAGAGCTACCTCAAGACCTACCCGAACGATCCGGGCAACGACCGCGTGCTCTACCAACTCGCGCGCGCGCACGAACTCGGCGGCGAGCTCGAGGTGGCCCTGGCCACGCTGGACAAGCTGGTTGACGCCTACCCGAAGACCGCCTTCCGCGAGGAGGCCCAGTTCCGCCGCGGCGAGCTGCTTTTCAATACCGGCCAATACGCCAAATCCGAGCAGGCCTACAGCAGCCTGATTCAGCGCGAAACGCCGACCCCCTTCCACGACCGCGCGCTCTACATGCACGGCTGGGCGCTGTACAAGCAGGGCCGGCTCGAAGACGGCCTGCAATCTTTTTTCGGCGTGCTCGATCTGAAGATCGCCGGGCGCGGCGATGCGCCGCTCGAATCCGTGCAAGGCTTGTCGCGCGCCGACCGCGAACTGGTCGAGGACACCCTGCGCGTCACCAGCGTCAGCCTGGCCAATCTGCGCGGCGGCGACTCGATTCCGGCCTACATCAGCAACGACACGCGCCGCTCCTACGAGTTCCGCATTCACGAGCAGCTCGGCGAGCTGTATATCAAGCAGGACCGCGCCAAGGATGCCGCCGATGCCTTCGCGGCCTTCGCGCGCCGGCAACCGCTGCATGCGCAAGCGCCGGTCTTGCAGGCGCGCGTGATCGGCATCTACGAAAGAAGCGGCCTGCCCACGCTGGCCCTGGGCGCGAAGAAGGAATATGTGCAGCGCTACGGCGCGAAGAGCGAATTCCGCCGCGACAACCAGGCCGGCTGGGAAGCCACCGCGCAGCCGCTGGTCAAGGCGCACCTCGCCGCGCTCGCCCAGCACTATCACGCCGCCGCGCAGAAGAGCAAGGCCGCGGCCGACGTCGACGAAGCCGTGCGCTGGTACCGCGAGATCCTGGTCTCGTTCCCGCAGGACGGCGAAGCCTCGCGGAATCAGTTCCTGCTCGCCGAATTGCTCTACGACGACAGCCGTTTTTCCGATGCGGCCACCGAATACGACAAGGCCGCCTACGATTACCCCAAGCACGCCAAAAGCGCCGACGCGGCCTATACCGCCCTGCTGGCGCGCGCGCAGATCGAGAAGCGCGCGGCGGCCCCCGATCTGCCGGCCGTGCAGCGCACCAGCATCGCGGCCGCACGGCGCTTCGGCGACGGCTTCAAGGGCGACCCGCGCATCGGCCCGGTGCTGACGCAGGCGGCCGAAAAACTCTTCGCGCTGAAGGACCACGAGAGCGCGGAATTCGTCGCCCAGCAGGTGCTAGCCCTCGACCCGCCGGCCGCCACCGAGCAGCGCCGCGTGGCCTGGACCGTGGTCGCGCACGCCGGCTTCGAGGGCGGCCGCTTCGACCGCGCCGAGAAGGCGTATGTGCAAGCCCTGGCGCTGATGCCGGCGAATGCGCCCGGGCGCAACGATCTGGTCGAACGCCAGGCGGCGTCGATCTACAAACAGGCCGAGCAGGCGCGTGCCGCCGGCAAGGCGCGCGAAGCCGTGGCGCAGTTCAATCGCGTGGCCGCGTCGGCGCCGCAATCGAACGTCCACGCAGCGGCCCTGTACGACGCGGCGGCCACGCTGATCGGCCTGAAGGATTGGGACGCCGCGGCGCAGGCGCTGGAGACTTTCCGCCGCAGCTTCCCGAAACACGCGCTGGCGCCGGAGGCCGGCAGCAAGCTGGCCGCGATCTACCTCGAACAGAAACGCTGGGGCCCGGCCGCCGCCGAATTCGAGCGCATGGCCGCCACGCAAGCCGATGCCAAGCTGGCCGCGGCGTCGCTGTGGCAGGCCGCCGAACTGCATGAAAAGGCCGGCTCGCGCGACCACGCCGCGCGCGTCTATACCCTGTACGCCAAGCAATATCCGGTGCCCTTCGAGCGCAACCTCGAAGCCCGCTGGCGGCTGGCGCAAGGGGCCACACCACTGCCGCAAACGCCGGCGAATGTCGCGCGTGAAGCGGCGCTGATGCGCGAGTTGCGCGACGCCGATCTGCGCGCCGGTGCCGCCCGAACCGAACGCACGCGCACCATCGGCGGCCTGGCCGCGTTGGCGCTCACGAAGCCCCTGCTCGACGATTACCGCAAGGTCGCGCTGGTCGAGCCGCTGGCGCGCAACCTGAAACTGAAGAAGACCAGGATGGAAGCCGCGCTGAAAGCCTATGCCGAAGCCTCGGGCGGCGCTGCGCCGCAAGTCGTCACCGCGGCCACCTTCCACACCGCGGCGCTGTACCAGGATTTCGGCAAGGCGATGCTGCAATCGCAGCGACCCAAGGGCCTGAACAAGGCCGCGCTGGAGCAATACAACATGATGCTCGAAGAGCAGGCTTTTCCGTTCGAGGAAAAGGCCACCGAGCTGCACGAGACGAATGCCCGGCGCACCGCCTCGGGCCTGTACGACGAGTGGGTCAAGAAGAGCTTCACCGCGCTGCGCGAGCTGCGCCCCGTGCGCTACGGCAAGAACGAACGCGGTGAAGGAGCCCTCGATGTGGTGCGTTGACATGCGCTCGCGCGCGCTGCTGCTCGCGGTCGCCGCGGCCACGCTGGCCGGCTGCGCGACGGTCTCCAAACCGATCGAGGCGATGCAGCAGGCCGCGGCGGCGATCGTCGCGCCGAGCACGGCGACGGCCGCCGCCGAAGCCAAGCCCGCGGCGCCGGTACTGGCGCCGGTTGCCGCCGAAATCCAGGCCCAGTTCGATCGCGCGCTGCAAGCGCAGCGCGCCGGCCGCAACGACGAGGCCCTGCGCCAATGGACGGCGCTGGCCCAGGCGCACCCCGAACTCGGCGGCGTGCACGCCAATATCGGCGTGATCCACCGCGCCGCCGGCCGCAATGTCGAGGCCGTGGCCGCGCTGGAGCGCGCGGTGCAGGCCAGCCCGACGCAGCCGCGCTTTTTCAACGAACTCGGCATCGCCTATCGCGGCAACGGCCAGTTCGCCAAGGCCCAGGAAGCCTACGAACAGGCGCTCACACTCGACCCCAATCATGCAGCGGCCCTGTTGAACCTGGGCATCCTGCACGACTTGTACCTCGGCAATGGCGCCAAGGCGCTCGAGCTGTACGAGCGCTACCTCACACTCGCACCGAGCGGCGACGCGGCAGTCACCAAGTGGGCTGCCGACCTGCGCAAACGCAAACCGGCACAGGCCGCACCGCCCGCGGGCCAGAGCACACAGGTCGCCAAGAGCGGCAAGGAGCAGCCATGAAATTGCGCACCCTCGCATTGCTGTCGATGAGCGCCGGCGCGGCCTTCGCCCAGGACCGCGCCGATATCGAACGCACGCAGATCATCGGCAACCGCGAATTGCCCAAGGTGCTGTATATCGTGCCCTGGAAAAAACCGCCGCCGGGCAACCTGAGCGGCAAGCCGGTCAACAGTGTGCTCGACGATTTGATGGCGCCGATCGACCGCGATGTCTATCGCCGCCATGTCAGCTACGACCAGCAACTCAAGCCACCGATCGCGGCCGCCGCCGCTCGCTGAAATTCAACCAGTCCCGTAGGAGAACCCACCATGTCCCTCATCGATTCATCCGTCAAATTTTTCCAGGACAGCGGCCTGGCCATCTACCCGAGCATCCTGATCATGGCCATCGGCCTGGCGATCGCGGTCGAGCGCTATATCTTCTTGAAGCGCGCCGGCAGCGAGAACCGCAAGCTGTGGTCGCAACTGCTGCCGCTGCTGCAAGGCGGGCGCCTGAAGGATGTGCACCAGGCGGCCTCGAGTTCCGACGCGGCAGTCGGCAAGATCGTCGCCAACGGCCTGCAGCGCATGCAAAGCCCCGGCCGCCGCGAGGATATCGATGCGGCGATGGAGGAAGGGATGATGGAAATCGTGCCGCGCCTGGAGAAGCGCACGCACTATATCGCGACCTTCGCCAACGTCATCACCCTGGTCGGGCTGCTGGGCACCATCATCGGCCTGATCAAGGGCTTCACGGCGGTTTCGCAGGTGAACCCGGCCGAGAAGGCCGAGCTGCTCTCGGCATCGATCTCGATCGCCATGAACAACACCGCTTTCGCGCTCACCGTGGCAATCCCGTTCCTGCTGATCCACGCCTTCCTGCAAGCCCGCACCAGCGAGATCGTGGATGGCCTGGAGGCCGCCAAGATCAGCTTCCTGAACGTGACGCAGCGCCTGAAGGCCGAGGCCGGCATGGCCACGCCGACCACGCGCTGACCGAACAACAGAGCCACGCCGGGAGCCCGCCATGCGATCCAGACGCATCCGCCGCCACACCGCCGAGTTGGACGTGACGGCCTTCATCAACCTGATCGTGGTGCTGGTGCCGTTCCTGCTTTCGACAGCGGTGTTCACGCGCCTGTCGGTGATCGACCTCTCGCTGCCGGCCAAGGCCTCGGGCGCGGTCGAGCAATTGAAGGTCAACGACCTGAAGCTCGAGATCGTGCTGCGCCCCGATGCGCTCGAAGTCGGTGACCGCATCGGCGGCCTGATCCAGCGCATTCCGAATGTGCCGGGCGCCAACGGCGGCTACGACCTGGTCACCCTCTCGGCGCTGATGCAGCAGATCAAGACCAAATTCCCGGAGACGGCCACGGCCACCTTGCTGGCGCGGCCCGAGACGCCCTACGACACGCTGATCCAGTTGATGGACACCGTGCGTGAAGTCCCGGCCGGGCACAGTGCCAAGGACAAACCGGTGCCGCTGTTCCCCGACATCTCGATCGGCGACGCGCCGATCGCCACCAAAGCATAAGGGAGCGGAATCAACATGAAGCTGACGCCGCTGGAGAAGCGCGCCGACCGCAAGGACCGCAACAAGACCGGCCTGGATATGAACCTGGTGTCGCTGATCGACATCTTCACGATCCTGATTTTCTTCCTGATGTCGAGCGCGGCCGGGGTCGAGATCCTGACGCCTGGCAAGGGCGTATCGCTGCCGCAATCGAGCGCCGACAAGACGCCCAAAGAGACCCTGGTCATCACCGTCAGCGGCCCCGATATCCTGGTCGAAGGCCGCCGCGTGGCAACCGTCAATGAAGCCCTGGCCACCGAGGGCGATCTGATCGCCGGCCTCAAGGAAGAGCTCGACCTGCAAGCCAAGCGCGTCGTGATCCGCACCGAGAACCAAGCCCAGGGCAAGGCCATCACGATCATGGGCGACAAGACCCTGCCCTACGCCCTGCTGCGCAAGGTGATGGTCACGGCGGCACGTGCCGATTTCAGCGAAGTCTCGTTCGCCGTGACGCCGAAGGCGGTCAAGTCATGAGCGCCGCATCGGTGTCATTCCGCGCGCCGATGCTGGCGTGGGCGATCGCGGTTGAAGACGAGGCGCGCTTCAAACGCATCCTGCGTTCGGTCGTCGGCACCGCGGCGCTGGCCTGCTTGGTCTTCTCGCTGATGCCGCGGCCGCAGGAAGACCGCGCCAAGCCGGCCGAATTGCCGCCGCGCCTGGCCAAGCTGGTGCTCGAGCGCGAGATCCTGCCGACGCCGAAGAAGGCGCTGGAAGCGCAGAAGATCGCCAAAGCGAATATCCCGCAGGAGCCGCTACCGGCCAAGGCCGATCCGCGCCCAGCCCCGAAGCAGGAGCGCACCAAGGAAGCCCCGGTACCCGAGGCACGCAATCCGATCGCCAACAAGCCCCCGGGCGAGATCGACGGCGCGCGGCGCAAGGCGGCGGGCGTCGGCCTGCTGGCCATGAAGGACACCCTGGCCGAAATGCGCGGCGCGCCGGTCGCGGTGCAGTTGAAGCAGGACATCAAGCCCGGCCCCGGCGTGGGCAGCGGCGTCGGCGTGGGCGTGGGCGCCGGCAATGAAGCCGGCCTGCCGGCGCGCGCACTGATCACCTCCAATATGACCGGCGGCTCGGGCGGCATCAATACCGCCGCCTACAGCCGCAATACCGGCGGCGGCGGCCTGGCGGGCCGCGCCACCACCCTGGTCGAAGGCGTGGCCGGCGGTGGTGGTGGCGGCGGCTACGGCGGCGGCGGTGCGCGCGGGGGCGGCAGCGGGGGCAACGGTGACGGCGCCGGCGGGTCGCTGAAGAAGGGCGGCAGCGGCAAGGCCTCGCGCTCGATCGAGGAAATCAAACTCGTCTTCGAACGCAACAAGGGCGCCATCTATGCGCTCTACACCCGCGCGCTGCGCGATGAGCCGGCCCTGCAAGGCAAGGTCGTCGTCGAGCTGAAAATCTCGCCCACAGGCGAGGTGATTGGCTGCCGTGTCGTTTCGACCGAGCTGAAAACACCCGAACTCGAGCAGAAGCTGGTCGCACGCATCCGCCAGTTCGACTTCGGCGCCAAGGATGTTGACGCGATGGTGGTCAGCTGGCCGGTGGATTTCCTGCCGTCGTAGGCCGTCAGGCAACAATCCGCCCGGCCTCGATCCGAATCTGCCGGTCGCAGCGCGCGGCCAGGCCGCTGTCGTGCGTGACCAGCACCAGGGTCGTGCCGGCCTCGCGGTTGAGCTCGAAGATCAACTCCATCACGGTCTCGCCGGTGGCGAAGTCGAGGCTGCCGGTGGGCTCGTCGGCCAGCAGTACCGAGGGCTCGACGACGAAGGCCCGCGCCAGGGCCACGCGCTGCTGCTCGCCGCCCGACAACACTTTCGGGTAGTGCGACAGGCGCTCGCTCAAGCCCACGCGGTCGAGCATGTCGCGCGCCAGCGCACGTGCATCGTGGCGGCCCTGCAGCTCGAGCGGCAGCATCACGTTTTCCAGCGCATTCAGGTTGCCCAGCAACTGGAAGCTCTGGAAGACAAAGCCCAGGCGCTCCGCGCGCAGCGCAGCCCGCGCATCTTCGTCGAGCTTGAAAATGTCGATGCCGGCCAAACGTACGGTACCGCTGCTCGGCACGTCCAGGCCAGCCATGATCGACAGCAGCGTGCTCTTGCCCGAGCCCGAAGCGCCGACGATGGCCACCGACTCCCGCTCTCTCAAGGAGAAGTGGATGTCGTGGAGAATGGTCAGCACACCGGTGGAATCGCTGACCTGCTTGGTGACATGTTCGACTGCGATCAGGGGTGACGACGGCATGAAGGAAGGTGTGTGGTTCGGGTGGCGGCGATGGGTGGCGCACTGTAGCCTGATCGTGGCGGCCTCCCTGGCTGCGCTGGCGATGCCCTCATGGGCTGTCGGCGCAACGGCCGCGAGCGCTCCGCTGATCCTCGTCGTCGGCGACAGCCTGTCGGCCGAATACGGCCTGGCGCGCGGCAGCGGCTGGGTGGTGCTGCTCGAGCAACGGCTCTCGAAGGAGAAGATCGCTGCCAAGGTGGTCAACGCGAGCGTCAGCGGCGACACCACTTCGGGTGGGCGCTCGCGCCTGCCGGCGCTGCTCGAGCAGCACAAGCCCAGCCATGTCATCCTCGAACTTGGTGGCAACGACGCCCTGCGCGGCCTGCCGCTGAAGCAGACCCAAGCCAACCTGGTGGCGATGGCCCGTGCCGCCAAGACCGGCGGTGCGCGCGTCGTCGTGGTCGGCATGCAGGTGCCGCCCAACTATGGCCGCCAGTACGGTGAAGACTTCATGGCCGTGTTCGCCGGCGTCGCAAAGAGCGAAGGCACGGCGCTAGTGCCATTCCTGCTCGAGGGTGTGGCCGATGCGCCCGACGCCGAAGCGATGTTCCAGGCCGACCGCATCCATCCGAAGGAAGCTGCGCAGCCGCTGATGCTCGGCAATGTATGGGCCGCGCTGCGGCCGCTGTTGCCTAAATAGGCTGCGCTGGCAGGTCGGTCAGCGTCATCAGGATGTCAGCGTACCAGGCGCAGTTCAGGCCCAGCGATTCGTCCTGCTCGTTGTCGCGCGTAAGCATGTCCAGACGCGCCGAGTGCACGCCGAGCAGCTTCCACGGCAGCTCGCCGTCGCTGTGCGCGGTGCGGTCGCGCATGACCACCGGCGCGCCGCTGGTGCCGCGGTGCGTGCGCGCATCGGTGAGGAAGTAGCCCTGGCCCTGGAAGCGCAGGCCGAACGAGGATGCGATCACCGCCTGGCGCACCACCGGCAGGTGGTGCAGGGTATCGTGAAAGCCGAGCGGGAAGCCGACGATCAGCAGCGCCGAGCCGGCTTCGATCTCGTCGAGCGAATCCTGCAGATGCTCGGGCGTGAAGGCGCGCAGCAGCACCGGCTCGGGCAGCGCCGTGCGATCGACTTCGAGCACCGCTACATCGATCTCACCCGAGGGGTCTTCGCCCTGGCGCCACAGGCTCTTGCCCTCGCGGTAGAGCGGCATCGACAGGCCGATGGATTGGGTCAGGTTGTGCGCATCGGTGTGGAGTTCGATCTCGATGCGGTCCGGAAAGTGTTTGCTCGGCTCGTCGAGCAGCACGTGCCGGCTGGTGCTCACGAACAGGCGTTCATCGCGGGCGAAGAAAAAGCCCGTGGCGCGCGTGAGCAGGCGTTCGCCCTCGAAGGTCGATATCTGCGTCGCCGAAAGCAGCAGCGGCTCGGTCATTGCAACGGCGGCGCGTAGCGATAGCTCAACAGCCGGCCCTTGTAGGCCGCGGCGCCGGGCGCGGCCGGCTGGTCCAGGCGCTCTTCGTGCAGGCTGAACCCCAGCGCCGCCATGTGGCGGTTGAAGGCAGCGCGGTTGCTGCGATCGGGATCGACGATCCACACCCGTGCGCCGGGCGCAGCGTGCGCGGCGATGAACTGCGCCAGTGCGCCGGCATCGTCGCGCTCGTAGAGCAGGTCGCTGCCGATGATCAGCTCGAAGCGGCCTTCGAGCGCAGGCTGGCCGTCGTCGAGCGCATGCTGGCGTTGCGCCGGCGTCGCGCTCCACTGGCCATGCCGGTATTTCAGCGGCGCCAGGCCGTTCAAGCGCAGGTTTTCCAGCATGAAGCTGGCCGCCAGCGGATGACAATCGCTGGCGGTGATATCGGCGCCGCGCCGGTGCCCGACCAGGCTGGCCAGGCCCAGGCCGCAGCCGATTTCGAGGATGCGCTCGCCGGCCGTCACCGGCCACGCCGCGAGCCGCGCCGCGAGCTGCGCGCCCGACGGCCACAACAAGCCGAACAGCGGCCAGGCGGCGGAAGAAATCCCGAGCCGGTCGGCGGCACCGAGCGGATCGGCGTACTGCTGGTGATCGAGCAGCGAGCGGATCGTCAGATCGGCAACACCGGCAACGGCGATCTGTTCCTGCTTGGTCTCGTAGCCGGGCATCGCTAAGGTGCTTGTGACGATAGCCGAGTATGAGGGCTCGCGTGCAGCGGCCGGAAAAGCGCGGCGGCGACGCCGCCGCACAGGGCCAGCGTCCATACCACCACGGCGCCCGAAGGCAGGTCGAACAGCGCCGACAGGGCCAGGCCCAGCGCATAGCCCAGCGCACCGATAGCGTAGGCGATGGCATGGCGCCGCCGGCCGCAGTGCGCGCGCGTGGCCAGCGCCGGGATGATCAGGCTCGAGAACACCAGATAGACGCCGACCAATTGCACCGAGGCCGTCACCGCCAGCGCAAAGGCGCCATAGAAGCCGAAGCGCCCGAGGCGCTGCACCCAACCCAGCCCAAGTGCCGCCAGCAGCACGGCCGTGATGCCCGCCAGCCAGGCCAGTTGCGTCGCATTGACCCACAGGATCTGCCCGACCAGCAGATCCTTCAAATGCTCGCCGCCGTGCGGGTTGCCGGCCAGCAGCAGGATGCCGGCACAGGCCGCGAGGATGAAGAGCACGCCGATCAAGGCTTCCTGCTGCTGCGCGGCGCGCTTCTCGGTCCAGGTCAGCAGCCAGGCGCCGAGCAAGGCCGCGCTGACGGCCGCGGCCTGCACCGCGACCCCGCCCTCGGGCAGCCCCAGCGCATCGGCGGCGATCACGCCCAGGCCGGCGATCTGCGCGATCGCCAGATCGATGAAGACGATGCCGCGATCCAGCACCTGCTTTCCCAGTGGCACATGCGTGGCCAATACCAGCAGGCCGGCGATCAGCGCCGGGCCGAGGATGCTCCAATCGAGCGCGGCCCAGTTCACTTCGAGGCTCCGGCAGCGAGCAGGCGCGCCAGCGTATCGTCGAAGAGGCCGAACAGATCCTTCGCACCGTCGCTGCCGCCGACGGTGAACGGCAACCTGACCACCGCGACGCCGCCGTTCTTGGCCAGCCATTCCGAGGGCCGCGAATCCTGGTACGCCGCGTACAACACCAGGCGCGCCGGTGTGGCTTTCAAGGTCGCCAGCACGCTCTGCAAATGCGGGGCCGTCGGCTCGACACCGGGCTTGGGTTCGAGCACCGCCACTTCCTTCAGGCCCAGCCAGTCGTACAGATAGACGAAGCCCTTGTGCTGCGATACGACCGCCTGCCCTTTCAGCGGCGCGGCCTGAGCGCTCCAGCGCGCCATCGCCGGCTGCCAGCGCGCGGCAAAATCGGCTTGTGCGCGAGCATATTGCGCGGCGTTGCCGGGGTCGATCTGCTGCAAGCGCGTGGCCAGGGCATTCGCCACCGCGGCGATATTGCGCGGATCGGTCTGGATATGCGGGTTGCCGGCGGCATGCACATCGCCCTGCGCACGGTCGAGTGCCGCCGGCACATCCAGCTTGCGCACCGCGTCGGCCGCGGCGAAATAGCCCGGCTGCCCAGGCTGCACCTTGGCATTGCCCGATTGCTGCAAGAGCAGCGGCAGCCAGCCGATCTCCAGTTCGGCCCCGGTGCAGACCACCAGATCGGCGTTGCGCGCACGCGCGATCAGGCTCGGCTTGGCCTGGATTTGGTGCGGGTCTTGCAGTGCGTTGGTGGCCACCGCCACCTCGACGAACTTGCCGCCGAGCTCCTGTGCCAACGCGCCCCACTCGGGCTCGCAGGCGAAGATGCGTAGCGCGGCCTGCGCCGGCAGCGCCAGCGTTGCGGCCACGATGAGCGCCGAAATCTTGTTGCGGTTCATGATGATTCTCCGATCCGGCGAGCGTCAATAGCCGTGCGCGCCATGCGCGCCCAGGCTCATCTGGTATTGCACGAAGAGCTGGCGATCGGCGGCGCCGAAATTCGCCCGGTCCTGCGCGAGTTGCAAGCGAACACGCGAGAACTCGCTCGGGTTGAAGTCGAGCATCAGCGTGGTCTTGCGCGGTTTCAGGCCGGCGCCGGCATCGAGCTGCTCGGCCCTCAGGCCGGCACGCCAGCGCGGCATGAACTGGTAGATGCCCTGCAAATACCAACCGGATTGAACGGCCCGGCCGTCATTCACCGCGCCGGTGTCGTCCTCCAGGCTGCCGCTGCGCGTGCTGCGCAGGTACTCGCCCTGCAATTTGAAATGGGTCCGCGTAGCGTTGCCCTGCGGCGCCCATTTCCACACCGCATCGGCGATCCAGACGCGGGTTTTGCCGCTGAAAAGATTCGTCGATATGTTGCCCGCGGCATCGGTCGAAATCAGTGCCAAAGCATTGGCCTTGGCACTCGATACCGACAAGCCCGCGCGCCAATCGTGGCTATCGCCGATATCGCCGCCCGTGTGCGCGGCCAGCGACCAGCGGCCGGCGCCGTTGCGCGCGCTGTCACTGCCGGGAAAGCCGCGGCCGCGGCCCAACTTGGCCGTCAACTCGACATAGCGATCGATCGGCGCGAGCCAGCTCGCCTGCACGCCATCGTCGCCCAATTGCGTGCCCAGCATGGCCTGGTACGCCAACGGGTTATCGACGAAATCCCAGCTGTGCGCGTGCTGCGGGTTGAGGTAGCCGATGCCGGCGAAGAAGCGGCCGGCTTTGAATGTCAAACCGCCGCCGAGCGATGTGGTCTGCACGTAGGCCTCTTCCACCGACACCGCATCGTCGCCATGCAGCGCGATCGTCGTCGCGCCTCTCAGCCACGGGTCGATGCTGGCCGACAAGCCGAGTTCGGTCTCGGCCAGGCCAAAGCCACGCGTACCGGGGCCGGCCTCGGCGCCTTGCGCCAGCGCGAATCCCTTGATCGCGTAGCGCGCCGGGTCGCGCGAGCTGCGGGTGTAGAGGCCCGACAGGATCAGCGAAATCGCCGGGTTGAAAGCGTTGGCGCCTGCGCCGGCCGGCGCCGCGGGGCTTGCCGGCACAGCCGGCGCCGCAGGTGGCGCGACGGCCAGCGCGGGCGTGCCGCTCGACGGGCGCGCCTCCGCGGCTTTCAAGCGCGCCTCGAGCGCCTGCAGGCGGGCTTCATAGGCGGAGCGGATGGCGGCAATTTCCTGCCGCAAGGTATCGATCTCGTTCGCGGCGGTCTGCGCCGCGGCGATGGACGGAGCGCTCAGTGCGAGCGCGAGGCTCGCAAGAAAAATGAGGTGCATGGGAAATCTTCTCCAGGCGATCTGTACGGCCGGTGCGCGCGCGCATTGCGAGCGCCGCGCACCGAGGGCGGAAAGGATCAGCGAGAAGCGACGGGCGGCGCGCGGCTGCGGTAGGCCAGCCGCGGCGCGATTCGGATGCCCGTGCGCTGCGCTGCCTGCGGTCTGGAGGAGACCGCATCCGAAGGGCCGGGCGCGGGCCGCGCGGATGGCGGCGCCAGCGTGCCGATCGCCGTGGCGGCCAGGCACAGATCGCAGCGCGCGTCATCGAAGCCAGCACCACCATCGCCACTGCCAGGTTGCGAACTGGTCGCTGCGCCAACATGCGACAGCAGATGCGCCGAGGCCGCCGCGAGGCCACAAGGCAGCAGCAGCGCCAGGCAAAACGCCACCGCGATGCGGTGGCGGCTTAGCAAGCTGCGCAGTCTGAGCCCGTTCACGCGCCGATCTTAGCCCGCGACTGTGCGGGCTCGATACGCGCGCCAGGCGTCACTGGTTCTGCTGCGCGCGCGGATCGCGGCGGCCGGGGCGTTCCTCGCGCTCGCCGCGCTCGTTGGCCTCCTTGGGCGCTTGGCCGCGCTGGGCATCGCGCTCATGCCCTGGCCCGCGAACGGCATGCACCGGCTTCTGCACCTGGGCGGCTGGCACAGGCTGCGCAACCTGCGGCTGCGCGGCCTGCGGCGGTGCGGCGCGGCGCGGGTCGGGGCGGCCGGCGTCTGGCCCAGGCACACGGCGTTCCTGCGGCTGCGCGCGCACCACCGGCGCGGCAGGTGCCACCGGCGTAACGGGCGCAACCGGCGCGATCACGGGGCGCTCGCCACGCCCATCGCCTAGCGGCGGCCGGCCGGGTTGGCGCTCGACCGCACCGCGCTGAATATCGGGCTCAGGGTGAACGGGGGCGCGCACCGGCGCTGTCGGTTGGCCCCAGGGCGTGCGGCGCATGGTGCCCGGCGCGGCAGGCACTGCCGGAGCGGCGGCGCCGGGTGTCGCGACGACGCGCGGCGCGGGTGGGGGCGGGGGCGGGGGCGCATTGTCATGTGGCCGACGCTCGTTGCCGCGCGCTCCCGGCTGCTGCGGCTGTGCCGGTTGCAATGGCTGGGTCTGCCAGCGTTGAATGGTGCGCGGATCGACCGGCGCGATCACCGCATTGCCGATCGGCCGGCGTTCGCGCAGCACATCCTGCGAGACCACGGTCACGCCGCCCGGCACACCCTGGTTGCTGTACATGATCGGGCCGGTGCGCACTGGCTGGCCGGGCCGCTCGGGGGCATGCCAGCGGCGATACGGGCTGTTGATATTCGTGACATAGACATTCGTCACGTTGTAGTACGGCCGATAGACCTCGCGCGGCGACAGCGGCACCCAGCCCACCGACGGGCCGCCGCC
Source organism: uncultured Burkholderiales bacterium (assembly GCA_902825995.1). GTDB lineage: Bacteria > Pseudomonadota > Gammaproteobacteria > Burkholderiales > Burkholderiaceae_C > CADEEN01. The sequence continues at coordinate 15,296 of CADEDE010000010.1, read as the reverse complement.
GATATTGATGCCGATGCTGACATGCGGGCCGCCGATCCAGGCCACCAGGGCCGGTGCATAGACCGGGCGCGCGACATATTGGCCCGGGGCCCAGGCCCAGCGGCCCTGCCACCAGACCCAGCGCCCGTAGTGGAAGGGCGCGAAGCCCCAGGGCGCGTCATCGACCCAGGTATAGCCCCAGGGCTGCATATAGGCCCAATGGCCGTAGCGGTAAGGCGCCCAGCCCGGCTCGATGCCGCGCGGGTACCAGAGCGTGCCGTACTCGGGGTGGCGATCCCAGTCGCCATAGCGATCCAGGTCTTCGGCGCCGGTCATTTCGGGCGACACATAGGGGCGGCGGCGGGCGTCGCGCTCATCCTGCCGATCCTGCTGCGCGACCCAATCGGCGAAGCGGTCGTTCGGCAAAACCGACCAGCTGTAATGGGTGACCCCGCGCTCGCTCCAGAATTCGGCGCGCTGGCCGGCGTTGATTTCCAGGGCGCTGTCGCGGGCCTCGAAGCGCAAGGCACCGGCGATCACGCCGGCGAAGCTGCCGTTGTCTTCCTGGTCGATGCGGTAGTGGCCGCTGCGCAGCGGATCGAAGCGGCCTTCGCGCGTGGTGACCGCGAATTCGCGCACCGACTCGGCGCTGCGCAGGCGCAAGGCCAGGCTGCCGTTGCGCAGGTGCAGGCGCACGCGGTCGTCGTTGAGCTCGGTGATTTCGAGTTCGCTGCCGCCGTCCAGGCGCACGGTGGCCGAGCCGATGCTCAATTCGGCGCGCGCATCGCGCTCGGCGGAGAGGCGGTCGCCGCTGGTCAGCGGGCGGTTGCGCACGGCAGCGACCCATTCGTTTTGCTCGATATCGAAGAGCCACACCGTACCGCTGGATTGGGCGATGCGTCCGACACGGCCCGGCGGGTCGGCCCAGGCCGAGAAGGGGGCCAGCAGCGCGGCGGCGGCCAGCGCAAGCGCGGCCAGGTGGTTGAAGATCACACGCGGGTTTGCGATGCGGATGCCTGGGGGCATTTTGGTCTCCTCTGGGGCGCGCGCCGGCAAGGCGCTGGCGGTTTGTTCAACGCAGGCAGGGCAGTTGCGGCTGACCCGTTCACATCGCTTTACAGAGTGGGCACGGTTCTCAGTCTTCGGGTTCGGCGTCGAGATCGGGAAAGAGCACGCTGGTGTAGCCGAGCTTGGACATATCGCGCATCCGCGTCGGGTACAGGCGGCCGATCAGGTGATCGACCTCATGCTGCACGACGCGGGCGTGAAAGCCCTGCACTTCGCGCTCGATGCGCTGCCCCGAGGGGTCGAAGCCGCGATAGCGGATGCGCGCGAAGCGCGGCACCACGCCGCGCAGGCCCGGCACCGAGAGGCAGCCTTCCCAGCCTTCTTCTTCTGCATCGCCGATCGGCTCGATGACCGGGTTGATGAGCACCGTGCGCGGCACCGGTTCGGCATCCGGGTAGCGCGCATTGTTCGAGAAACCGAAAATCACCAGTTGCAGGTTTTCGCCGATCTGCGGCGCCGCCAGGCCCGCACCGTTGGCGGCTTCCATGGTGTCGAACAGGTCGGCGATCAGGGCCTGCAGCTCGGGCGTGTCGAAGGCACGCACCGGCTCGGCCAAGCGCAGCAAGCGCGCATCGCCCATCTTCAGAATCTCGCGAACGGCCATCGAGGCTACCTCACTTCGACGACGCGCGCCACAGCCACGCCGCGCCGCGCACGCCCGAAGAATCGCCGTGCAGCGCGGGCCGCAGCGGCGTGGCGACCACATCGGAGAAGACATGTCGTGGCCACTTGGCCGGCACCGCGTCGAACAGTTCGCCCACGTTGCTGAGGCCGCCGCCGAGCACGATGACATCGGGGTCGAGCAGGTTGATGACCTGGGCCAATGCGCCGGCCAGCCGCTCGATATATCGAGCGAGGCTGGCTTGCGCGCCGGCATCGCCCTGGCGCGCGGCCTCGACGATGCCGCGCGCATCGAGGCCGACGCCACCGTGGCGCAGGTGGTCGGCGGCGAAGCCCAGGCCGCTGAGCACGGTTTCGTTGCACATGCCGCGGCCGCACCAGCAGTGCGGCGTGGGCACGCCGCGGTCTTCGGGCAGGCGCGGCGCAGCGTTGTGGCCCCATTCGCCGGCAATGCCATGTGCACCGACCCAGGCTTGGCCGTCGATCGCGATGCCGGCGCCAACGCCGGTGCCGAGGATCGCAGCGAAGACCAAGCGCGCGCCGCGGCCGGCGCCATCGACCGCCTCGCTCACGGCCAGACAGTTGGCGTCGTTCTCGATGCGCACCGGGCGATGCAGCAGGCGGGCGAGGTCGCGGTCGAGCGAGCGACCGTTGAGCACGGTGGTGTTGGCCCCTTTGACCACGCCGCTGGCCGGCGACAGACAGCCTGGAATGCCCACGCCGAGCGGCAGCCCCTGCACGCCGAGCGCAGCCTCGGCCCGCGCAACCAGTTCGCTCATCGCGGCCAACAAGGCGTCGTAGCCGCCCAGCGGTGTGGCGATGCGCTCGCGCAGCAGGAAGCGGCCATCGTCGGGAGCCAGTGCGGCGACTTCGATCTTGGTGCCGCCGAGGTCGATGCCGAGGAGAGGATTCGTCATTTTGGTTGGAGCATCGCACGCAATGCGGCTTCGTCGATCACGGCCACGCCGAGCTGGCGTGCCTTGTCCAGCTTGCTGCCGGCCTCTTCACCGGCAACGACGAAGTGGGTTTTCTTCGACACCGAGCCGGCCACCTTGCCACCCGCTGCTTCGATCAGGGTTTTGGCGTCTTCGCGCGCCAGCGTCGGCAGCGCGCCAGTGAGCACGAAGGTCTGGCTGGCGAGCGGCTTGGGCGAGCGGTCGGCGCTGCCATCGTGCTCGGACCAGACGATGCCGACAGTGCGCAACTGCTCGACCACCTCGCGGTTGTGCGGCTGCGCAAAGAAGGTGTGGACGCTTTGCGCCACCACCGGGCCGACATCGCTGACTTCCAGCAGCTGCAGGAGGCTGGCGTCCATCACGCGGTCGATCGCACCGAAATGCCGGGCCAGATCCTTGGCCGTCGTCTCGCCGACATGGCGAATGCCCAGCGCGTAGAGAAAGCGCGCCAGCGTGGTGGCCTTGCTGTTCTCCAGCGCCGCGATCAGCTTGGCCACGCTCTTGTCGGCCATGCGATCGCATGCGGCCAGCGATGCCCTGCCTTTGTCGCTCGCGAGCTTGTACAGATCGGGCAAGGTGCGGATCACGCCGCTATCGACCAATTGATCGACCAGTTTGTCGCCCAGGCCTTCGACGTCCATCGCCCGCCGGCCGGCGAAATGCAGGATCGCCTGCTTGCGCTGCGCCGGGCAAAAGAGGCCGCCGCTGCAACGGTGGTCGATGCCGCCCTGCTCACGCACGACCGCGCTGTCGCACGCCGGGCAGCGGCGCGGCATGTGGAAATTGGGCACGTAGATCGAACGAACACCCGGCACGCGGCCGACGACTTCCGGAATCACATCGCCGGCGCGCCGAACGATCACCGTATCGCCGATGCGCACGCCCTTCCTGCGCAGCTCGAAAATGTTGTGCAGGGTGGCATTGCTGACCGTGGTGCCGCCGACGAAAACCGGTTCCAGCCGGGCCACCGGCGTGAGCTTGCCGGTGCGGCCGACCTGGACATCGATGCCCCTGAGCAGCGTTTGCTGCTCCTGCGCCGGGTATTTGTGCGCCACCGCCCAGCGCGGCTCGCGCGAGACAAAGCCGAGCTGCTGCTGCAAGGCGCGGCTGTTGACCTTATAGACCACGCCGTCGATATCGAAGGCCAGCGCATCGCGCAGCGCGGCGATGCGCTGATGGAATTCGATCAGGCCTTGTGCACCTTGCACGACGCGCCGCTCGCCGTTTACCGGCAGCCCCATCGCAGCCAGGGCATCGAGCAAAGCGCTGTGCGTGGCCGGCACGGCCCAGCCCTGCACATCGCCCAGGCCGTAGGCGAAAAAGCTCAGCGGGCGCTGCCTGGCGATCGCCGGATCGAGCTGGCGCACCGCGCCGGCGGCGGCATTGCGCGGGTTGACGAAGGTCTTCTCGCCCTTCTCGCGCTGGCGTTCGTTGAGGCGGTTGAAATCGTCGCGGCGCAGATAGACCTCGCCACGAACTTCGAGCACCGGGGCATTGCAGTCCATCAAGCGCAATGGGATCGCGGCGATCGTGCGGATATTCGGTGTCACATCTTCGCCGCTCTCGCCATCGCCGCGCGTAGCGGCCTGCACCAGCACGCCGTGCTCGTAGCGCAGGTTGATCGCCAGGCCGTCGAATTTCAACTCGCAGGTATATTCGATGGCCGGCGCATCGGGCGCCAGGCCGAGTTCGCGCCGCACCCGCGCATCGAAGGCCGCTGCGCCGCCGGCCGTGGTATCGGTTTCGCTGCGGATCGAGAGCATCGGCAGCGCGTGGCGCACCGGCGCGAAGCCCGCGAGCACGCTGCCGCTCACGCGCTGCGTCGGCGAATCGGGCAGCAGCAGCTCCGGATGCGCGGCCTCGATGGCCTGCAGTTGCTGGAACAGCTTGTCGTATTCGGCGTCGGCAATCTCCGGCGCATCGAGCACGTAGTAGCGGTGTGCGTGGTCTTGCAGCAAACCGCGCAGCGCGGCCGCGCGCTCGGTCGCGGCTTGCGTCGGCTTCACTGGAACAGCCGCCGCGCGACCGTCGTTCCCGCCGCCATGTCGCGCGCTTCGAGCGCCCGGTAGAGCTTGTTCAGCTCTTCGTGGATCGTCGCAAAGTGCTGCAGCGTGAGCGGACGGCCTTGATCGTCAACCGCGGTCGCGTCCATGTCTTCGGCCAGTCCACGAATGGTCTGCTGCCATGCCGAGAAGGGCTCGATGTTCTCGGGCGATTGGGCGACGTCCAGGCTCAGCGTCACTTCGCGCACGGCCGCCAGCGCCGGGTCGTCGGCGAGCGCGGCCTGGGCGTCGAAGGCCAGCACCAGCAACGGCGGCGCACCCTCCTCGGCCGCCGGCAGCACCAGGCGGCCGGCCAATGCGCCAGGCACAAGGCCATGGCGCAACGCGCATTGCTGGATATAGCCCACCGACCAGGCGACGGAATTCGCGCGCAGCAGCACCGACAGCGTGGCGTCGTGGGGGCTGGCGAAGGCATCGAGTTCGCGCGCGCGCGCCACCACGTCGAGCATGTCGGGGAAGTCGGGCACCGCGCCGATAGCATCGGCAAAGGCCTGCACTTTCTGCACGAATTCGGAATATTCGATCTCATTCAACGCACCGCTGCGATTGGCCAGTTGCACACCGGCCTGCAATTCGCCGTAGCGCTGTCCGAGCGCCAGTGCTTCCCACTCGCCGCTGGTGGCGCTGAGGCCTTCGATGTAGTACGGCTTGCTGCCGGCGCGGCGCGAGGCCGGCAGGTGCGCCAGCAGCATCTCACCGCTCGCGGGGGCTTCAATCGCCAGCGTGGCAATGGCGTCGATCAGTGCGTCGATGCGCGCACCGCTGCGGCGCGCTGCGACCGGCAGCGACGCCGCCGTGCCGCCCGCATCGACAGTCAGCGCTCCCATCGAGGGCTCGACGCGCTCCGGTACGGCCTGCGCGACGTCGACGACGGCCCGCCGCGGCCGCGCCCGCCGCGTGCTCCACAGGCCGTGGGCGGCCAGCGCGGCGAGGGCCAGCACGGCGGCGAGGACCAGTGCGGTGGTCAGCGTCATGGCCGTATCGCCCCCTCTCCGAGGGAGAGGAAATTCAAGCCCACGCAACGACCTGTCATCTACGCGGCCTCAGCCAAGGTCACGGCCGCATCCATATCCACCGCGACGATGCGCGAAACACCCTGCTCCTGCATCGTCACGCCGATCAACTGGCGCGCCATTTCCATCGCGATCTTGTTGTGGCTGATGAACAGGAACTGGGTGGCCTGGCTCATCTCGGTCACCAGTTTGGTGTAGCGCTCTGTATTAGCGTCGTCGAGCGGCGCATCGACTTCGTCGAGCAGGCAGAACGGCGCTGGATTGAGCTGGAAGATGGCGAACACCAGGGCGATCGCGGTCAGGGCCTTTTCGCCGCCCGACAGCAAGTGGATGGTGCTGTTCTTCTTGCCTGGCGGCTGGGCCATGACCTGCACGCCGGCATCCAGAATTTCGTCGCCGGTCATCACCAGCCGGGCGGTACCGCCGCCGAACAGGGTCGGGAACATGCGCCCGAAATGCTCGTTGACCTGGTTGAAGGTCTGTGCCAGCAATTCGCGGGTTTCGAAGTCGATCTTGCGGATCGCGCCTTCGAGCGTGGCAATCGCTTCGACCAGGTCGGCGTTTTGTGCGTCGATGAAGGTCTTCCTCTCGCGTGACGCGGTCAGCTCCTCGAGTGCGGCCATGTTGACTGCGCCGAGTGCCGCGATATCGCGCTGGATGCGGTCGATATCGCCTTGCAGGCCCTGCAACTTGACGCCGCCTTCGGCAATCGATTGGGCCAGTACGTCCCGATCGACGGCGGCCGCCGTGAGCTGTTCGAGGTACTGCGCGCCGCCAAGCGATGCGGCCTGCTCTTCGAGCTGCAGCTTGGTGATCTTTTCGCGCAGCGGTTCCAGGCTGCGCTCGATGGTCAGGCGCTGTTCGTCGAAGCTGCGCAGCTTGGCGGTGAGGTCGTCGTACTGGCTGCGCTGCGCCGCGAGCGCACGCTCGCGTTCGAGCTTGAGGGCCAGCGCGGTCTGCAGGCCGGCCTGCGCGACGGCATCGTCGAGCGTGGCCATCTCGGTGCGCATCTGCTCGGCGGCCAACGCGTTGGCCGCCACCTGCTCCGCGGCGGTGTCGATCGCGCGCTGCAACTCGGCGCGGCGCGCGGCCAGGGCGCGCGACTGGAACTGCGCCTCTTGCGCTTGCCGTTCCAGTGCACGGCCTTGCTCGCGGGCAGCCGCCAACGCGCACTCGGCGGCAATCACCGCTTCGTCAAGTTCGGCGTGACGCTCCTGCGTGACGCCGAGCTGCATGTCCAGCTCTTCGAATCGAGCCTCGCCGGTGGCACGGCGTTCGGCCAGCCCTTCCAGTTGGGTGTCGATCTCGGCCAGTTCTTCGTCGAGCTGGCTGCTGCGCGCAGCCGTGGCCTCGACCAGCTGCGCCAGGCGCATCAGCTCGACCTGCATCTGGTGCGCGCGGGTCTGGGCCTCGGCCGCTTCGCGCCGCACACTGGCGAGTTTCAACGAGGCTTCGGTGTAGGCCGCCTCGCTGCGCACCAGCGCACTCTTGGCCTCATCGGCGATCAGGGCCTGAGCTCGCTGCTGGCGTTCGAGGTTCTCGATTTCTTGCGCGCGGGCGAGCATCCCGGCCTGCTCGCTGTCGGGCGCGTAGAACGCCACCGAGAACTGCGACACCGCATGGCCTTCGCGGGTCATGATGACTTCACCGTGCGTGAGCTTGCCGCGCGCAGCCAGCGCGTCATCGATGCTGGCTGCGGTATAGACGCCTTCGAGCCAGTCGTTGAGCAGGGCCTTCAGGCCGGCGTCGCCCAGGCGCAGCAGGTCCGACAGTCGCGGCAAGGTCTGGTGCGTGTTGGCGATCGCCGCAGCCGGCTTGGTATAGAAGGCCAGCTTGGCCGGCGGCGCGTCGGCCGCGAAGGCGCGCACAGTCTCGACTCGGCCCACTTCGAGCGCGTTCAGCCGTTCGCGCAGGGCGGCCTCGAGCGCCGTCTCCCAGCCGGCTTCGATGTGCACCTGCGTCCACATCCCCGACAAGCCGTCCAGCCCGTGCTTGGTAAGCCAGGGTTTCAGCTTGCCTTCGGTCTGGACCTTTTCCTGCAAGGCGCGCAGTGCGTCCAGGCGGGCGCTGATGGCGGCCTGCTTGCCGGCTTCACGGTTGGCGGCTTCTTGCTGTGCGCGGCGATGTTCATCGAATGCAGGCACCTTGTCGCTCAGCGCCACGAGTTGGCCGTCAACCAGCGCATGCGCCTCGACGGCCTGGCCGCTCGACAGCTTCAGGGTCGCGAGCCGCGCGCTGTCGGGCGCGCTCAGGCCCTGGCGTTCGCCGGTCAGCTTCTCGCGGCGGCTGCGCAGCGAACGCGCCTGTTCGTCGATGTTGCGGCTGTCGGCGGCCAGCAACTGGATCTGCTGCTGCACCTCCGCCACCTGGCTGCGTTGCCCGTTGCTGCGCGCCTGGGCGGCACGCAGCGCATCGTCGAGCGCCGGTTGCTGCTGCGCCTGTTCCTCGGCCTGCGCGGCCAGCAATTCGGCCTGTTTGTCGGCGGCGGCGATCTGCTCGGCCGCAGTAGCCAACTCCCGGCTCGCTTCGCTGCTGCGTTGCTGCCACGCGGCGTCCTGCGCCTTCAACTCATCGATGCGCTGCATCGCGCGCTGGCGGCTGTCGACGACGTAGCGGATGCGCTCTTCGAGCCGGCTGACTTCGAGCGCCGCCTCGGCCAGCAAGCCCTGCGCGCCGTGCAGGCCGTCGCCGGCCTGGTAGTGCGACTGGCGCACGGTTTCCAACTCGGCCTCGACCTGGCGCAATTGCGCGATGCGTTCTTCGAGCGCGCCGGCCGCGGCGGCGGCGGCCTTCTTCACGCGCACTTCTTCATTGGCCGCATCGCGATGCTTCAGAAACCACAGCTGGTGCAGTTTCAGCGCGCCTTCATCCTGCAACGACCGGTACTGCTGCGCGACCACGGCCTGGCCTTCCAGCTTGTCGAGGTTGGCGTTCAGCTCGCGCAGGATGTCTTCGACGCGGGTGATGTTCTCGCGCGTGTCCTTCAGCCGGTTCTCGGTTTCGCGGCGGCGCTCCTTGTACTTGGACACCCCCGCGGCCTCTTCGAGGAACATGCGCAGCTCTTCGGGCTTGCTCTCGATGATGCGGCTGATGGTGCCCTGGCCGATGATGGCGTAGGCGCGTGGGCCGAGGCCGGTGCCGAGGAAGACGTCCTGCACATCGCGGCGGCGCACTGGCTGGTTGTTGATGTAGTAGCTCGACGATCCGTCGCGCGTCAGCACACGCTTGACGGCAATCTCGCCGAACTGGTTCCACTGCCCGCCGGCACGCGCGTCCGAGTTGTCGAAGACCAGCTCGACGCTGGCGCGGCTGGCCGGCTTGCGCTGGCCCGATCCGTTGAAAATCACGTCCTGCATCGACTCGCCGCGCAGCTCGCTGGCCTTGCTTTCGCCGAGCACCCAGCGCACCGCGTCCATGATGTTGGACTTGCCGCAGCCGTTGGGCCCGACCACGCCGACGAGCTGGCCCGGAAACTGGAACGTGGTGGGGTCGGCAAAGGACTTGAAGCCTGAGAGTTTGATCGAATTCAGGCGCATGGGCGAGCCGCAAAGGGCCACGGCGACGAGAGCCGTCGCCGTGGCCAAGTAATTGATTCGTAAGGAAAAAACACGCAGTCTTGAGAGCCTGGGGGCGGCTCGGATGATAGCACCGCGGGCACCGATTCAGGCGCCTACCCGGCGTGCTGGCGCCTACCGACCCAGGCCTCGAGCAGGGCCTGTTGTTCGGGCCTCAGATCCTGGAATTTCACGCCCGATCGCAGCGTGCGGCCCTTGAACATCTGGAAGGCCACCGTGGCCCGCCAACGCTCGATGGTGTGCCCATCCATGTCGGGCAGACGCGGCACCTGGACTTCGAGAATCACGGGCTGGCGCAGCGCCAGCTTGTCGTCGCCGACGAAGCCCGCGCCCGTCGATGAAATATCAACGATGCGCACGGTCAAGCGGCGGCCGTCTTCGGTGACGATTTGGCCGCGCCAGCCGACCTGCCTGCGCGGCTCGGTGCGCGCCTCCACGCCGACTTCCGAGATCGGGAAGGGGCGATCGGTCATCGTCGTTGCTGCAATTGGCGAGCCTCGCGGCAAGTGTAATGTGCAGCCGACCGCGCTCACTTCACACGGGTGCTAGCATCGCGCGCCCCGCCCCCAGCACTCCTTGGTCGCCTCGCCTGCCATGCCCAAAGCGCCCCCCGCACAGCGCCCAAAACCGGCCACGCCGCCCAGCGCACCGAGCAAGGATCTGCAGGTCTTCGCCAACCCTGCGCCCAAGCGCGACTACACGATCCGCTTCGCGATCGACGAGTTCACCTGCCTGTGCCCGCTGACCGGCCAACCCGACTTCGCGCGATTCCAGATCGAGATGGTTTGCGACCGTCTGTGCATTGAGCTGAAGAGTTTGAAGATGTACTTCTGGAGCTACCGCAACGAAGGCGCGTTCCACGAGAAAGTCACCAACACCGTCCTCGACGATATCGTCGAGGCGACCCGGCCGCGCTTCGCCCGCATCAGCGCGGTGTGGAATGTTCGCGGCGGCATCTACACCGATGTCGTCGCCGAATACCGCAAGAAGGGCTGGAAGCCAGCACCGCGCATCGAGTTGCCGCCCAGCACCGTCGATGACTGAAGCCGTCGCGCGGCCGGCCTACCAGAAGTTTGCCGTCGCCGTCGCACCGAGCCGTATCGACGGCCAGGGCGCGTTTGCCGTCGAAGCCATCCCGCCACGATTGAAGATCGGCGAGATCCGCGGCGAATCGATCAGCGTGGCCGATGCGCGCATCCGCGCGACGCGACACGAGCGCATCATGATCGTCGAGGTTTCGGCCAGGAAGGCGCTCGATTTCTCGAAGTCGAGCGATCCAATGCGCTATACCAACCACAGCTGCCGCCCCAACGCGCGCCTGTGCATCCGCCAGGGCCGCGTCGAGTTCTATGCGCTGGGTTCGATTGCAGTCGGTGAGGAGATCACCGTGAACTACGGCCAGACCCACCACGCAGGCAAGCTCGCCTGCCGTTGCGGCGCCCCGGGTTGCGTCGGGCGGCTGTAGCCGGCAATGCATGTGAACATGATCCGCGGCCCTGTGCTCGCCTATGATGACTTGCATGAACCCGCTGTTGACGCGCCTGCAACCCTACCCATTCGAACGCCTGCGCGCAATCACCGCCGATATCCTGCCCTCGCCCGCGCACCGCGCGATCGGCCTGGGGATCGGCGAGCCGCGACATGCCGCGCCGGCCCTCATCGAAGACGCGCTGCGGGGGAATCTGCAGGCGCTCTCCAAGTACCCGGCCACCGCGGGCGAGCCGCGCTTGCGCGAGGCCTGCGCGGCCTGGGTGCAGCGGCGCTATGGCGTCACGCTGGATGCCGCGACCCAGGTGCTGCCGGTGAACGGCTCGCGCGAGGCGCTCTTTGCTCTGGCGCAAACCGTGATCGACCCGACGCAACCCGGCGCCACCGTGGTTTGCCCGAACCCCTTCTATCAAATCTACGAAGGCGCGGCGTTGCTGGCCGGCGCGCAGACGGCGTTCGCCAACAGCGACCCGGCGCGAAACTTTACTGCCGATTGGGCCCAAATCGACGCCGCCACCTGGTCGCGCACGCAGCTGCTCTACGTCTGCTCGCCGGGCAACCCGACCGGCGCGGTGATGCCGCTCGAAGAGTGGCGCGCATTGTTCGAATTGCAGGACCGCCACGGTTTCGTCATCGCCAGCGACGAGTGCTACAGCGAAATTTATTTCCGCGATGCGCCGCAGGCCCCACCCCTTGGCGCGCTACAGGCGGCGCAGGCCCTGGGCCGCGGCGATTTCAAGCGCCTGGTCATGCTGACGAGTCTGTCCAAGCGCAGCAATGTGCCGGGCCTGCGCTCGGGTTTCGTGGCCGGCGATGCGGCGCTGCTGAAGCAATTTCTGCTCTACCGCACCTACCACGGCAGCGCGATGGGCGGGGTGGTGCAAGCCGCCAGCATCGCGGCCTGGAACGACGAAGCCCATGTGCTTGCCAACCGCGAGCTTTACCGCGCCAAATTCGCGCAGGTCACGCCGCTGCTGGCGCCGGTGCTGGATGTGGCGCTGCCGGATGCCGGCTTCTACCTGTGGGCCGGAACCCGGGGCAGGGACGACATCGCCTTCATGCGCGGCCTGCTCGCTCAATACAATGTGCAGGTGCTGCCGGGCAGCCTGCTGGCGCGGCAGGCGCATGGCCTCAACCCCGGCAGCGGGCGCATCCGCCTGGCGCTGGTGGCGGGCGTCGATGAATGCGTGGCGGCCGCCCGGCGCATCGTCTCCTACACACAAAGCCTGTCATGACCCAACAACTTCAATCCATCATCGACCTGGCCTGGGAATCGCGCGCTTCGCTCGACAACGTCAATGCGCCCGAATTGCGCGAAGCCGTCGAGCGCGTGATCGCCGACCTGAACGCGGGGCGCATCCGCGTCGCCGAGCGCCAGGGCGTGGGCCAATGGACGGTGAACCAGTGGATCAAGAAGGCCGTGCTGCTGAGTTTCCGGCTCAACGAGAACAAGCTCATGCGGGCCGGCGACCTGGGCTTCTTCGACAAGGTGGAGACCAAATTCGCCCACCTCGACGAGGCCGCCATGCGCGCCACCGGCGTGCGCGTGGTGCCGCCGGCGGTGGCGCGGCGCGGCAGCTACCTGGCGAAGAATGTGGTGCTGATGCCGAGCTACGTGAATATCGGCGCCTATGTCGATGAGGGCACGATGGTCGATACCTGGGCCACTGTGGGCTCGTGCGCGCAGATCGGAAAAGGCGTGCACCTGTCGGGCGGCGTGGGCATCGGCGGCGTGCTCGAGCCGGTGCAGGCGAGTCCGACGATCATCGAAGACAACTGCTTCATCGGCGCGCGCAGCGAAGTCGTCGAAGGCGTGATCGTCGAAGAAAACTCGGTCATCAGCATGGGCGTGTATATCGGCCAAAGCACCAAGATCTACGACCGCGCCTCGGGCGAGGTGAGCTATGGCCGCATCCCGGCGGGCTCGGTCGTGGTTTCCGGTAATTTGCCCAGTGCCGACGGCAAGTACTCGTTGTACTGTGCCGTGATCGTCAAGAAGGTCGATGCGCAAACGCGGGCCAAGACGAGCATCAACGAATTGCTGCGCGCGTAAAGCTGCACGGCGCGATCCCCAGGAGCGGCAGGCTATGAGCACGGGCAATGTGAACGGCGGCGTTGGCGGCGGCAATATGGAGCGCGTATTGCGCCTGATGGCGGAGAAGAATGCCTCCGACGTCTATCTCTCGGCCAATACGCCGATCCTGATCAAGATCAACGGCCAGATCATGCAACTGTCGGATCAGCCGCTGTCGCACGCGCAGCCGCGCCAGTTGCTGGCCGAGCTGCTGACGCCGCAACAGCTCGAAGAGCTCGACGATACCGGCGAACTGAATATCGGCGTGGGCATCACCAAGGTCGGCAGCTTTCGCCTCTCGGCCTTCCGCCAGCGCGGCTCGATCGCCGCCGTTTTCCGCTGCATTCCGTATGTGATCCCGACCCTGGAATCGCTGAAGGTGCCCGCGATCCTGGGCGATCTGGTGCTGGAAAAGCGCGGCCTGATCCTGATGGTCGGCGCCACCGGCACCGGCAAGAGCACGACCCTCGCCGCGATGGTGGAGCAGCGCAACCAGACTCTCACCGGCCATATCCTGACCATCGAAGACCCGATCGAATTCCTCTTCACGAACAAGAAGTCGGTGGTCAACCAGCGCGAGGTCGGGCGCGATACCAACAGCCTGCAAATCGCGCTGAAAAATGCGCTGCGCCAGGCCCCGGATTGCATCCTGATCGGCGAAATCCGCGACCGCGAAACGATGACCTCGGCGATTTCGTATTCGCTTTCGGGCCACCTGGTGCTGGCCACCATGCACGCCAACAACAGTTACCACGCGCTCGGCCGCATCCTGAGCTTCTACACCCCCGAGTCGCGGCCGGCGCTGTTGTCCGATCTGGCCTCGGGCCTGCGCGCCATCGTCTGCCAGCGCCTGGTGCGCGCGGCGGCCGGCGGGCGCACGCCCGCTGCCGAGGTGCTGCTCAATACCAAGCTGGTGGCCGAGTTGATCGAGCAGGGCGATCTCAGCGGCGTCAAAGAGGCGATGGAGAAATCGATGGCCGAAGGCTCGCAATCCTTCGAGGCCGATCTGGCCAGGATGATCGCCGCCGGCACCATCACCCGTGAAGAAGGCCTGGCCTTCGCCGATTCGCCGACCAACCTCCTGTGGCGCCTGCAAAACGAAAGTACGCCGATCTCGCGCCAGCCGCCCAAGGCGGACGAGCCCGATCCTTCGCTGTTCACCGAAATCGTTCTCGACGTGCGGCCCGAGGAGAAAAAGCTCTCCACGAGTTTCGGGCGTCTCGCCTGATGCCCTCGGCGTTGCAGCTCGCCGAGGCATTGATCGCCCGGCCTTCGGTAACGCCTGACGATGCGGGTTGCCAGGATTTGTTGAAGGCGCGGCTGGAGCCGCTGGGCTTCGTCTGCGAGACGCATGTGTGTGGCCCGGCCGATTTCCGCGTCAGCAACCTGCTTGCCATTCGCCGTGGCAGCGCGCCCGGCCCGACCCTGGCCTTCGCCGGCCATACCGATGTGGTTCCCACCGGCCCGCTGGCGCAATGGGCCAGTGACCCCTTCGTGCCCAGCCACCGCAGCGGCTTTTTGTACGGGCGCGGCGCGGCGGATATGAAATCGTCGATCGCGGCGATGACGGTGGCTGCCGAGGCCTTCGTTCGCGCTCATCCGGATCACAGGGGTGCGATCGCGCTGCTGATAACCAGTGACGAAGAAGGCCCTTCGGTCGATGGCACGACGCGATTGGTCGAGTTGCTGAAGGCGCGCAACGAAAAGCTCGACATGTGCATCGTCGGCGAGCCGACCTCGGTCGAAAAGCTCGGCGACATGATCAAGAATGGCCGCCGCGGTACGCTCTCGGGCAAGCTGCGCATCGTCGGCATCCAGGGTCACGTCGCCTACCCGCAGTTGGCGAAAAACCCGATCCACGCCTTCGCGCCGGCCCTGGCCGAACTGGTCGGCACCGTTTGGGACCAGGGCAACGGGCATTTCCCGCCGACCACCTTCCAGGTCTCGAACTTCCACGCCGGCACCGGCGTGGGCAACGTCATCCCCGGCGAGGCAATCATCGATTTCAATTTCCGCTTCTCGACCGAAAGTACGGCCGACGGCCTGAAGGCGCGCGTCCATGCCGTGCTCGCCAGGCACGGTGTCGAACATGAGCTGGCCTGGACGCTCGGCGGCCAGCCTTTCCTGACGATTCCCGGCACGCTCACGCAAGCCGTCAGCGACGCCATCGAGGCCGAATGCGGCTACCGGCCCGTACTGTCAACGACGGGCGGCACCTCGGACGGCCGCTTCATTGCGACAATCTGCCCCCAGGTGATCGAGTTGGGCCCGCGCAACGCGAGCATCCACAAGATCGACGAGCATGTCGAGGCGGCCGATATCGACCGCCTGGCGAATATCTACCGCCGAGTTCTCAAAAGATTGCTTACATGACCCCCAAGCTCACTTCGTTCGCGGCCCCCCGAGGGGCATAAGAGCTAACTTAGTATGACTCATCCTGCTATGCTCCGCACCGCCAC